>JAOPXD010000185.1 GCA_025965315.1 Marmoricola sp. | reverse complement strand
GCGATCGGCTTCTTCGCCACCCCCGAGAAGCTGCAGACCCAGTTCGAGGACAGTCGTCGCGGGATCGTGCCCGCCGAACCGGCGATCGCGTTCCAGATCCCGTCGGCATCCGATCCGGACCTGTGTCCGCCGGGCAAGGCGGCCGCCTCGGCGTTCGCGCTCTGGTTCCCGGTCGAGGAGGACCCCGCCGAGTACGCGCGCCTCAAGGCCGAGATGGGTCAGGCGGTCATCGACCGGATCTCCCGGTTCGCGCCGAACTTCGAGAGCCTGATCCTCAAGCACACGACCTTCACGCCCAAGCACATGGGCACGATGTTCGGAGCTCCCGGCGGCGACTACTGCCACGGCCTGATCCACCCTGACCTGCTCGGGCCGTACCGCCCGGGTCCGCGCGGCTACCTCGACCAGCCGCACGGCATCGAGGGCCTCTACCTCGGCAGCGCCGGCTGCTACGGCGGCCCCGGGATCACCTTCATCCCGGGCTACAACGCCGCCCAGGCCGTGCTCGCCTCGGCAGGGATCAGGTGACGGGGTTGCGAGCGGCGTACTCCGGGCGCAGGTACTCCTCGCCCGCCAGTACGCCGACCAGGTGCTCGACGGCGTCGTACACGTCGGCATGGCTCAGGTACAGGGGAGTGAAGCCGAACCGGGCGATGTCGGGGTCGCGGAAGTCGCCGATCACGCCGCGGGCGATCAGGGCCTGGACGACGGCGTACGCGTGCGGGTGCCGGAACGAGACCTGGCTGCCCCGGCGTCCGTGCTCGCGGGGCGTGACGATCTCCAGGTCGGGCAGACGCTCGTCCAGCAGTCGGATGAACAGGTCGGTCAGCGAGAGCGACGCAGCCCGCAGCGCCTCGACGGTGACTCCGTCGAACGCTTCCAGAGCGGACTCCAGCGCCGACAGGGCCAGCACCGGGTGCGTGCCCGACGCCCACTGGCCCATCCCGGCGGCGGGCGCGTAGTCACGGGTCATCGCGAACGGCGTCGCGTGCCCCATCCAGCCGGTGATCGGCTGAAGCGCGGCAGCCTGGAGCCGCGGCGAGACCCAGGTGAACGCAGGCGAACCCGGCCCCCCGTTGAGGTACTTGTAGGTGCAGCCGACGGCGAAGTCCGCGTCCGCCTGTGTCAGGTCGACCGGTACCGCGCCGACCGAGTGGCACAGGTCCCACTGCACCATGGCTCCGCGCACATGGGCTCCGGCGGTGATCGCGGACAGGTCGTACATCGCGCCCGTACGGAAGTCGACGTGGGTGAGGCTGAGCAGCGCGACCTCCTCGTCGACCGCGGCGAGCGGGTCGGCCGGATCGCACCAGCGGAGCTCGAGGTCGAGGAGATCGGCGACGCCGGCGGCGATGTACCCGTCGGTGGGGAACGTCGACGGCTCGACGACCAGCACGCGGCGCCCGGGCTGTAGCCGGGCGGCGGCCACCATCGTCTTGAACAGGGAGACGCTGGTGGAATCGCCCAGGTGCAGGTCGGCTGGCGCAGCCCCCACCAGCGGAGCGATCCGCGCCGCGATCCGGCCGACCAGCTCCATCCAGCCAGCGTCGTTCCACGAGCGGATCAGCCCGGATCCCCACTCGTCCTCCACCACGGCTGCGAGCCGCGCGGGAACGCCGACGGGCAGCGCGCCCAGGGAGTTCCCGTCGAGGTAGAGCACGTCCGCGGGAAGCCGGAACCGGTCCCGCGTGCCGAGGCCACCGGCAGCATCGAGGGCAGCCGCGTCGTTGCGGCCGAGGCCCATCAGCTGACCTCGAAGAGCCGGTCCCGGGCCCGCTGCACCAACGCCAGGAAGGTGGCCTGGTTGACGTCGTCCTGCTGGACCGGGGTCAGGTTGACCTGGGCGACGTAGCTGCCGACCCGCGAGATGCCCATCCAGAACTTGATCTCGTCGCGGTTCTTGTTGACCTGGCTCTCGATCCGCCAGAGCGCGTAGGTGGTCCCCTTGGCCCCGGAACGGCGCACGATCTGCTCGGTCACGGTGCTGCCGAGCTCCTTGTGCGGGCAGGCCTTCATCCGGGCGATGATCGTGTCGACGAAGGCGACCGCCGCGCTGGTCGAACCGAACCGGCCGATCGTTTCGGTCAGGCCGAAGCGTTGCGGCAGGTTCGCCTGCGGGATCAGGAACGTCCGCGTCACGGGCTTGGTCGCGCCGGCCCCGGCGAAGTCGGCATGGTCGCAGGTGGTGGCAGCGACGTTCGTGGTGGCATCGGTCGGGTTGGTGCCGGCCCAGGGCTTGGCGATCCTGGCGATGGCAGGCAGGTCGGCGACCGCCAGCATGCCGGGAGCCTCGCCGGATCTCGGCGGCAACGAACCGGTCGTGGCGACCGTGCCGGTGCAGGTGCCGGCGACCTTGGAGGCGCACAGGTCGTGGACCGAGCTGGCCAGGGTGCTGGCGATCTGCTGGGCCGGGATCAGGGTGTTGCCGTGGGTCTCGAGCACGGTCGAGGCGGTCAGCGCGCCGGTGCGGGCGATCCCCACGACGTACGTGCTGTCGGTCTGGTCGGGGATCCGCAGCCGCAGGATCTGGGCCTCGTCGCCGACCCCGGTGACGGTGTACGCGTCGACCAGGTGCAGCCGCGCCACCGTGCACCCCGCGTACCAGCCGAGCGTGGTCCGGTACGCCGTCCGGGCGGCACCGGGGGAGTTGGAGATCTCGACGGTCTGGACGAGCGAGTGCATCGGTCCGGCGGTGGTGCTGAACCGGCGGACCAACGTGCCCAGGCCGTTGGTGTCGGCGAAACGCGCGGTCTGGCACGGGTTGTTCAGCCCGGTGCCCTCGGTGTTGTCGGAGGTGCCGGTCGCCTGCCAGACCTGCTTCGGTGCCAGGTTGGTCACCTGCGGAACCGACAGCAGCAGGTGCTTGCTGACCAGCTTGGCAGCGTCGGGGACGGCCGCGGCCGGGGCGCCGACGGCGACGAAGGCGCCAGCAGCCACGGTGGTGCCGGCGATCAGGACCGAGCCGATGAAGGCGTGCTGGCGGCGGCGACGCAGACCGTTGCGGCGGATGATCGGGGGGCGGGGAAGCTTGACGGTGTCGGCAGCCGGCCCCAGCGACTGCAGCTTCTCGTCGATCTCGTCCGGGTCGCAGTCCAGGGCTGTGACGATCGCGGCGGTGGCGTCGGCGAGGTGCTGCTGCACCCGTTCCTGCGGCTGACCGATCTCGCGGGCGAGCTCGTCGTCGGGGAGCGTGGTCAGGTGCGCGAGCACCAGCGAACGTCGCTGCACGTCGGTGAGCTCGTGCAGGGCTTCGAGGACGGCTTCCTGCTCGGGCGTGATGTCCCGCTCGCGGTGCCAGGGTCGGGCCGTGTGCCGGCGCTGGGCGGCTGCCCAGGCGCGGGGACGCAGCCAGCTCTCCGGGTCCGCGCGGAGCCCGACCTTCGCCCAGTGGTGGCGCGCGGCGACGTACGCATCCCGTACGGCGCTCCGGGACGCCACCAGGTCGCCGGTCAGTGCAAAGGTCTGCAGGACGATCCCACGTCGGGTGCCGACGTAGAACTCGTCGAAATCTTCGGCTGATGGCATGACAGGTCGAGATTACGCGAAGGAGCGGAGCGGCGCCGAGCTTGCTCGTGTGTCCGCGTAGCGAGGAGCGTCGGAGACACGCGGATTACCGGAGATCTGGGGTGAACACCAGCGTGGCACGGCCGGGATGGCCACGACCCATGGGTGAGGATGGTGTGGCGCCAGTAGAGGGGACCCGCATGACCGACCTGATCAACCGGCCCGGACGCGACGCCTCCGGGCCGACGGGACCGGTTCGCCCGCTGAGCACCGTGGCCGCGCTGGCCGGGGTCGCCGCCGGACTGATCACGCTCGTCGTGTGCATGTCGCTGGCGCTGACCGGCTGGTTCCTGGCCGACGCCGGTGCCCACGGTCAGACCACCGATGCCCTCCGGGTCGGTGCCGATGCCTGGCTGATCGGGCACGGTTCGCACCTGGTCGCGTCCGGTCTGCCGATCGGCATCGTGCCGCTCGCGATCACGATGGGGCTGCTGCTCACGGCGTTCCGCTGCGGCCGTTGGGCGGCCCGCAACTCGATCCTGGTCGCCGACGACCGGGTCCTCGGGAGCGGCATCGCGGCCTTCACCGGGAGCTACGTCGTCCTGGCCGTGCTGGTCTTCGTGCTGGCGAGCACTGCCGGGACGTCGCCCAGCCTCGGGCGCACCGTGCTCGGCGCGATCCTGGTGGCTGCGCTCGGCGGCGGTACCGGGATGGCGATCGGCACCGGTCGTGCCGGCCGGCTGCTCGACGAGGTCCCGGACTGGGTCCGCGAGGTCGCCGTGGGTGCGATCGGCGGCGCACTGTCGCTCCTCGCCGCGGGCGCGATCCTGGTGGCGCTCTCGCTGGCGGTCCACCTCAACGAAGCGGCCACGATCCTCTCGCAGCTCGGTCTGAGCAGCGGGGACGCGCTGACCTACACGTTCGTGATCGCGCTCGCAGCGCCGAACCTGGCGCTGTTCGGCAGCGCCTACCTGCTCGGTCCCGGCTTCGCGGTCGGGACCGGTACGACGGTCTCACCGACCGCGGTGTCCCTCGGCGTGGTCCCGGCGTTCCCGGTGCTGGCTGCGCTGCCGCACGAGGGCCCGACGCCTGGCTGGCTGGTGATCCTCTTCGCCGTGCCTGCGATCGCCGCCGGTATCGGGGTGGTGGTCTCGCGTCGCGACGGCGAGGTACTGACCTACGACGTCGCCGCGATGCGCGGAGCCGGCAGCGGCTTTGCTGCCGGCGTCCTGATCAGCATCGCGATCTCGCTCGCCGGTGGTCCGATGGGGACCGGCCGGATGGCCGACATCGGCGCCCAGGGCGGCCAGATCCTGGTGTTCGCCACCGGGATCATGGGGGTCGGGGGTCTGCTCGCCGGCCTCGGCCAGGCCTGGTGGTTGCGGCGTGGTGCCTTCGACGACGAGGACCAGACCGACCCGGATTCCGAGACCATGCCGATCGCGCGCAAGGCCAGCACCGACGCGGATTCGGAGACGGCTCCGATCACGCTGCCACCCGACGTCGACGCCTGAGCCCACCGGTAGCCTGTCGCCGTGCCCCAGGAGACCAACCCGTCGCGCCTCGTCGTCCTCGTCTCCGGCGCGGGCACGAATCTCGCGGCCCTGATCGACGCCTGCACGGATCCGGCGTACGGCGCCCGGATCGTCGCCGTCGGCGCCGACCGGAACGACATCGAAGGACTGGCCCGGGCCGGACGTGCGGGGATCCCGACCTTCGTCCTCGAGGTCGGCGACTTCGACCAGCGCAGCGACTGGGACCGAGCCCTGACCGACGTCGTTGCCGGGTACGAGCCGGACCTGGTCGTTCTCGCCGGTTTCATGAAGCTCGTCGGTACGACGTTCCTCGGCCGGCTCGCGGGGCGGGTCGTGAACACCCATCCGGCCCTGTGCCCGGCGTTCCCCGGCAGGTCCGGACCCGCGGACGCGCTCGCGTACGGGGTCAAGGTCACCGGAGCGACCCTGTTCGTGGTCGACGAGGGCGTCGACACCGGGCCGATCGTGGCCCAGACCGTGGTGCCCGTCGAGGACGGCGACGACGTCGAGAGCCTGCACGAGCGGATCAAGGTCGCCGAGCGCGCCATGCTCGTCGACAGCGTCGGCCGGATCGCCCGGGAAGGCATCAGCGTCACCGACCGTCGAGTTCGTTTCGGCGTCTGACTTCTCGTAGGATCGGCCTCACACGACTGGCGAAGGTGGGCAACCACCGGGGAGTGCCCTCCACAGCTCCAGATCTGGGGGGAGAGTCGGGTGCATCGAACGCCTGGGTGCCCCGCAACCCACCCGCGACGCTGAGGAGTGCACTGATGAGCGAGCTCGACCAGATCCCCGTACGACGAGCCCTGGTCTCCGTCTACGACAAGAGCGGTCTCGAGGAGCTGGTCCGCGGTCTCCACGACGCCGGCGTCGAGCTCGTCTCGACCGGTGGCTCGGCGGCGCTGATCGACAGCCTCGGGATCCCGGTGACCAAGGTCGAGGACCTCACCGGTTTCCCCGAGTGCCTCGACGGCCGGGTCAAGACGCTGCACCCGCGGGTGCACGCCGGCATCCTCGCCGACCGTCGCCTGGACACCCACGTCGCGCAGCTCGCCGAGCTGGGGGTGGAGCCGTTCGACCTGGTGGTCTCGAACCTGTACCCGTTCCGGGCCACCGTGGCCTCCGGTGCCACTCCGGACGAGTGCGTCGAGCAGATCGACATCGGCGGGCCGTCGATGGTCCGAGCGGCCGCCAAGAACCACCCGTCGGTCGCCATCGTGACCTCGCCCGACCGGTACGCCGACACGCTGGCCGCAGTGGCAGCAGGCGGCTTCACCCTCCAGCAGCGCAAGGCGCTGGCCGTCGAGGCCTTCACGCACACCGCGTCGTACGACGTCGCCGTCGCGTCCTGGATGGGCAGCGTCCTGTCCGACACCTCCGAAGGGTCGGGCTTCCCGGCCTGGACCGGGGCGACCTGGGACAAGGCCACCGTGCTCCGGTACGGCGAGAACCCGCACCAGCCGGCCGCGCTCTACCGGCACTGGCGTGGCGGTCTGGCGTCGGCCGAGCAGCTGCACGGCAAGGAGATGTCGTACAACAACTACGTCGACACCGACGCCGCCCGGAAGGCCGCGAACGACTTCACCGAGCCGACCGTGGCGATCATCAAGCACGCCAACCCGTGCGGGATCGCCGTCGGTGCTGACGTCGCGGAAGCACACCGCAAGGCGCACGCCTGCGACCCGACCTCCGCGTTCGGCGGCGTGATCGCGGTCAACCGTCCTGTGAGCAAGGAGATGGCCGCGCAGGTCGCCGAGATCTTCACCGAGGTGATCGTCGCGCCGGGCTACGAGGACGGCGCCGTCGAGATCCTCGCCGGCAAGAAGAACCTCCGGATCCTGGTCTGCGGCACCGACGAGAACCCGGACCCGGTCGAGTTCCGCGGGATCAGCGGCGGGGTCCTGATGCAGCGCGTCGACCACGTCGATGCCGAGGGCGACGACCCGTCGACCTGGACCCTGGCCACCGGCGAGGCCGCCACCGCGGAGCAGCTCGCCGACCTGGTGTTCGCCTGGCGCGCGTGCCGCTACGTGAAGTCGAACGCGATCCTGCTGGCCTCCGGCGGAGCCTCGGTGGGGGTCGGGATGGGTCAGGTCAACCGGGTCGACTCCTGCAAGCTGGCTGTCGAGCGGGCGGGGGACCGGGCAGCTGGATCCGTGGCTGCCTCGGACGCGTTCTTCCCGTTCGAGGACGGCCCGCAGATCCTGATCGACGCCGGCGTCTCGGCGATCGTCCAGCCCGGCGGTTCGATGCGTGACCAGCTCACCATCGACGCCGCGAAGGCTGCCGGCGTCACGATGTACTTCACCGGCACCCGCCACTTCGCCCACTGACAGCAGGCACAGGACTCAGTTCCGGCGTACGTAGGCCCTGCAGGCACTGCGGTTGGCGAAGTGCCGGTCGTAGTGCCAGAACCAGACCTTCCAGTGCGCGTCGTGGCACTGGCCGACGCGGGTCGGTAGCTCGCGCCGATCGCACTTCGTGCCCTTGCCGTCGTGGTCGCGGTCCAGCTGGTGCGGGTTCGCGACGTGCTTGCAGTTGTCGGACTTGTTCGCGATCCCGTCGCCGTCCGCGTCCTTGACGCCCGAGCTGTCCGGCGGCGTACCGGTGTCCGGCGGGGTGTTGGTCGGGTCGTCCGGGTAGGCATCGCACACGTCGCCGATTCCGTCGCCGTCCTTGTCGGCCTGGTCGGGGTTGTAGTCGACCGGACAGTTGTCGTTGGTGTCGGGCGCGGTGTCCCCGTCGGCGTCCGGGTACGGCGTGTCGTCGCAGGCATCGCCGATCCCGTCGCCGTCACTGTCCGTCTGGTCCTGGTTGTAGACGAACGGGCAGTTGTCGGAGTCGTCGGTGTAGCTGTCCCCGTCGCTGTTGCCGGTGTCCGGGTTGGTGTCGTCGCACGCGTCGCCGAGGCCGTCGAAGTCGGAGTCGGCCTGGTCGGGGTTGGCCACGTCGGTGCAGTTGTCCACCGAGTCGGGGATCCCGTCGCCGTCGAAGTCGGGGTCAGCCGGCGGGTCCGGTTCGTCGCAGGCGTCGCCGATGCCGTCGTTGTCGCTGTCGGCCTGATCGGGGTTGGCCACGTACGTGCAGTTGTCGAGGTAGTCCGAGACGCCGTCGCTGTCGTAGTCAGGATCGGGATCGTCGTCCGCCGCGAACTGGTGATGGGTGCCGACTGCCTGGGCAGCGCCCGGTGCAGCACCGAGGCTGAAGGCAACGACGGCGACGAGTGCGAGGGCCTGGGCAAGTCGGGAGGCAAATCCGGTCACACGACGACGTTAGTCGTTCCGGCGGGGATTCCGCTCCCCGTCGTCTAGACCGCCCGCCGAGGAGAAGCGACGCGGTCGACTGCCTAGGATGTGCCCCGTGACCGCACAGAGACTGGACGGGTCCGCGACTGCTGCGGCCATCAAGGACGAGCTGAAGTCGCGGATCAGCGCGCTCAAGGACCAGGGCATCGTCCCCGGGCTCGGAACAGTCCTGGTCGGCGACGACCCGGGCTCGCGCTGGTACGTCAACGGCAAGCACAAGGACTGCGCCGAGGTCGGCATCGAGTCGATCCGGGTGGACCTGCCGGCGACGGCGACCCAGGGCGAGATCGAGGCCGCGGTCGCCGAGCTCAACGCGAACCCCGCGTGCACCGGCTACATCGTCCAGCTGCCGCTCCCGAAGGGCCGTGACGAGAACCGGGTCCTCGGCCTGATCGATCCCGCGAAGGACGCCGACGGCCTGCACCCGACGAACCTCGGCTGGCTGGTGCTCGGCAAGGACGCGCCGCTGCCCTGTACGCCGTACGGGATCGTCGAGCTGCTCCGCCGGCACGGTGTCGTGATCGCCGGCGCCGACGTCGTCGTCGTCGGGCGCGGCGTGACCGTCGGGCGCCCGATGGGCCTGCTGCTGACCCGTCGCTCCGAGAACGCCACCGTGACCCTGTGCCACACCGGCACGGTCGACCTCGCCGCCCACGTACGCCGTGCGGACATCGTCGTTGCGGCAGCCGGGGTCCCGGGCATCATCACCGCGGACATGGTCAAGCCGGGGGCTGCGGTCCTCGATGTCGGCGTCTCGCGGGTCGACGGCAAGATCGCCGGCGACGTGGCCGACGACGTCTGGGACGTCGCGGGTTGGATCTCCCCGAACCCCGGGGGTGTCGGCCCGATGACGCGGGCGATGCTGCTCGCCAACGTCGTCTCCATCGCGGAAGGCAACGCCAGCGCGTGACGCTTCCTGGACCCGCTCCGCACCAGCCGAGGAGACGTCCGTCGACATTCGGCGGACTGATCTACCTGATCGTCGTCGCCACGACGGTCGTAGGTCTCGGCCTGGTCGCGTTCGGCCCGTGGCGGCGGGGGATCGCCCTGGTCGGGATCGGGTTCCTGTTCGCTTCGGGCATGCGGCTGGTGATCAACGAGGGCGAGGCCGGGATGCTCCGGGTCCGAGGTCGGTGGTTCGACGTCGTGGTCCTGGCTGCGGTCGGGGTCGGTCTGATCGCGCTGGCCACCAACATCCCCAACCAGGCAGGACTCTGAGATGGACAAGGTGCGCTTCGGCCTGGTCGGAACGGGTCACTGGGCACAGAAGGTGCACGCGCCCGGGCTCGCCTCGCATCCAGGGGTGGACCTGGTGGGCGTCTGGGGACGGGACGCCAGCCGGGTAGCGCCGGTCGCAGAGCGACACGGCGCTGCGTTCTTCCCCGATATCGACGAGCTGTTCGCCAGCGTCGACGCGGTCGCGTTCGCGGTTCCCCCGGAACTCCAGTCGGAGCTTGCTCTTCGTGCCGCCAACGCGGGCTGCCACCTGCTCGTGGAGAAGCCGATCGCGATGGACGTCGCGTCGGCAGACCGGCTGGTCGCCGCGGTCGAGGCGAACGATCTGGCTGCGCTCGTCTTCTTCACCACCCGGTTCGTGGACAAGTGGGAATCGTGGTTGGACACCTGTATCGGAGCCGGGCTCGAGGGCGGCCGGGCCGACTGGATGAGCAGCCACAAAGCGCCGGGCAACCCGTACGCCGCGTCTCAGTGGCGCCGCAAGCACGGCGCCTTGTGGGACGTCGGTCCGCACATGCTTGCGCAGCTGATTCCGGTGCTCGGTCCGGTGGCCGACGTCGCCGGGTTCCGCGGACCTGAGGACCTGGTGCACCTGGTGCTCACCCACGAGGGCGGCCTGACGAGCCGGATGTCGTTGAGCCTGTCGATGCCACCAGCCGCGGTGCGCGTCGGCGTGGAGTTCTACGGCGACAACGGCTGGACGATCCAACCTGACCACGAGTGGAACATCGACCACGCCTACGGTCGTGCTCTCGGTGACCTGGTCGATCTGATCAGGTCCGGCCAGACCCGGCACCGCTGCGACGTGCGGTTCGGACGCGAAGTCATCGAGGTCATCGCCCGTTGCCAAGTCGCCCTCGACGGCTGATGGAGTTCTGGGGATGGCCAACATGAGGGTCGGCCTGGTCGGGACGCGGCACTGGTCCGACACGGTGCACGCACCTGGGATCGCAGGTCACCCGGATGTCGAGCTCGTCGGCGTGCTCGGACGCGACCCCGGGCGCACGGCCGCCTTCGCCGCCAAGCACCGGACCACGCCGTACACCGATGCCGACGCACTGTTCGCGGAGGTCGACGCGCTGGCGTTCGCGGTTCCGCCCGACGTACAGGCTCCGCTGGCGATCAAGGCTGCCCGCGCCGGTAAGCACCTGCTCCTCGAGAAGCCGCCCGCTCTCGACCTGGCATCGGCAGACGAGCTCGTCGACGCGGTCGAAGCAGCCGGAGTCAGCGCGATCGTGTTCTTCACCCAGCGCTTCGTCGACGTCTGGGAGACCTGGCTCGACGAGGTCGTGGTGGCGGCTCCCGCTGGAGGTCGAGCCGACTGGATGTCGAGCCAGCTCCCCGGGAGCCCGTACGCCGGCTCTGCCTGGAGACGGCAGCAGGGCGCCCTGTGGGACGTCGGCCCGCACATGATCAACCAGCTCGTCACGGCCCTGGGCCCGATCGTCGATGTCGTCGGCACGCGTGGCGAGGGCGACCTGGCGCACCTGGTATTCACCCACCAGGGCGGTCAGACCAGCCGGATGTCGTTGACCTTCGCACTCAAGCCGGCTGCGGTCCGGGTCGGCATCGAGTTCTACGGCGACAACGGCTGGATGATCCAGCCTGCGTTGGAGCGCGATGCCGTGGTCGCCTACGGGCGTGCGCTGGGTGAGCTGCTCGACATGATCCGGACCGGAGAGACGCGTCATCGGTGCGACGTACGGGTCGCGCGGGACGTCGTCGCGGTGATCGAGCGCTGCGAGCTCGTCCTCGGGCCCCGCTGACATACAAAAACTCCCGCCTCCACACCAATGTTCTGGTGTGTAGGCGGGAGTTTCCCAACTTAAGTTGGGAATTCGGAGCGTCAGATCAGGCCGAGCTCGGTGACCGCACTCTTCTCGTCAGCCAGCTCGGCAACGGTCGCGTCGATCCGGCCGCGGGAGAACTCGTCGATCTCGAGACCCTGGACGATCTCCCAGTCACCGTTCTTGGTCGTGACGGGGAACGAGGAGATCAGGCCCTCGGGGACGCCGTAGGAGCCGTCGGAGCGGACAGCCATCGAGACCCAGTCACCCTCGGCGGAACCGAGCAGCCAGTCGCGGGCAGCGTCGACGGTCGCGGAGGCGGCCGATGCTGCCGAGGACGAGCCGCGGGCGTCGATGATCGCGGCGCCGCGCTTGGCCACGGTCGGGATGAAGGTGTCGGCGATCCAGGCCTGGTCGTTGACGACCTCGGCCGCGTTCTTGCCGCCGATCTCGGCGTGGAAGATGTCCGGGTACTGGGTGGCCGAGTGGTTGCCCCAGATGGTGATCTTCTTGATGTCGGTGACCGAGGCGCCGGTCTTGGCCGCGAGCTGCGAGATCGCCCGGTTGTGGTCCAGGCGGGTCAGCGCGGAGAAGCGCTCGGCCGGGATGTCGGGGGCGTTGGTCATCGCGATCAGCGCGTTGGTGTTCGCCGGGTTGCCGGTCACGCCGATCCGGACGTCGGAGGCCGCCACCTTGTTCAGGGCCTTGCCCTGGGCTGTGAAGATCGCGCCGTTGGCGGAGAGCAGGTCGCCACGCTCCATGCCGGGGCCGCGCGGGCGCGCACCGACGAGCAGGGCCAGGTTGACGCCGTCGAAGATGGTCTCGGCGTCAGCACCGATCTCGACACCGGCCAGCGTCGAGAACGCGCAGTCGTCGAGCTCCATGACGACGCCCTCGAGCGCCTTCAGGGCGGGTTCGATCTCGAGCAGCTGCAGCTGGATCGGCTGGTCGGGGCCGAGCAGCGAACCGCTCGCGAGGCGGAAGAGCAGGCTGTAGCCGATCTGGCCGGCTGCACCGGTCACGGCCACCTTGAGTGGTGCGGTCACGTCAACTCCAAGGAAGAGGGAAATTGGATCGGGTACGACGAACCGACGCTAGCAGCGGCGCGGACTGACTGCGTCGCGGGGGCCAGCGTCGGTTCGTCGGCTACGGCGTGGGCTCAGCGCAGGTCGAACCTGTCCGCGTCCATCACCTTGGTCCAGGCGGCGACGAAGTCGCTGACGAACTTCTCGGCACCGTCGCTGCTGGCGTAGACCTCGGCCACGGCGCGCAGTACCGAGTTCGAGCCGAGGACCAGGTCGACGGCGGTCGCCGTGCGGCCGTCGGCGTTCTCGTAGACGTGCTCGGTCGTCGAGGTCTTCCACCCGCCGACGGTGTCGAGCAGGCTGGTGAAGAAGTCGTTCGACAGCGTGCCCGGTCGGTCGGTGAAGACGCCCAGCGAGCCCTGGCTGACACCCAGCGCACGCAGGCCACCGATCAGGACGGTCAGCTCCGGGGCGGACAGCCCGAGCAGGTACGCCCGTTCGACGAGCAGCTTCTCCGGCTGGAGCTTCTCGCCGGACCGGAGGTAGTTGCGGAACCCGTCCGCCCGCGGCTCGAGGACGTCGAACGTCTCGGCGTCGGTCTGCTCCTGGGTGGCGTCGGTGCGGCCGGCGTGGAACGGCACCGAGATGCCGCCTCCGGCTGCCTGCTCGATCGCGGCCGATCCGGCCAGCACGATCAGGTCGGCCAGCGAGACCGAGGCGCCACCAGCGGCGTTGAACTCGTTCTGGATCTCCTCGAGCGCAGCGATCACCGGACCGGTGCCGCTGTTGACCGCCCAGTCCTTCTGCGGGGCGAGCCGGATCCGAGCGCCGTTCGCGCCACCGCGCTTGTCGGTGCTGCGGAACGTCGAGGCCGAGGCCCAAGCGGTCGAGACCAGGTCGCTGACCGAGAGGCCCGAGGCGAGGATCGTCGACTTCAGCGCGGCAACATCGGCGTCACCGAGCGGCGTACCGGTCGCAGCCGGGACGGGGTCCTGCCACAGCTGCGGCTCGGCGACCCAAGGTCCCAGGTAGCGCGTGACCGGGCCCATGTCGCGGTGCAGCAGCTTGTACCAAGCCTTGGCGAAGGCCAGCGCGAACTCGTCCGGGTTCTCCAGGAACCGCCGCGAGATCGCCTCGTACGCCGGGTCGAACCGCAGCGCCAGGTCGCTGGTCAGCATCGTCGGCTTCTTGTTCGCGCCGCCGTGGGCGTCCGGGATGATCGCTTCCGCATCCGCAGCAACCCACTGCTTGGCGCCGGCCGGGCTCTCGGAGAGCTCCCACTCGTAGCCGAACAGGATCTCGAGGAACCGGTTGCTCCACTGGGTCGGCTTGTCGGTCCAGGTGACCTCCAGGCCGCTGGTGATCGCGTCGCCGCCCTTGCCGGACTTGTAGCTGCTCTTCCAGCCGAAGCCCTGCTGCTCGATCGGAGCACCCTCGGGCTCGACGCCGACCAGGTCCGCGTCGCCGGCGCCGTGGGTCTTGCCGAAGGTGTGACCGCCGGCGATCAGCGCGACGGTCTCCTCGTCGTTCATCGCCATCCGGGCGAAGGTGTCGCGGATGTCGCGCGCCGACTTCAGCGGGTCCGGGTCGCCGTTGGGGCCCTCGGGGTTCACGTAGATGAGGCCCATCTGGACCGCACCGAGCGAGCCCTTGAGCTCCCGGTCGCCGGAGTAGCGCTCGTCGCCGAGCCACTCGGCCTCGCCGCCGAAGTCGATCTCCTCCGGCTCCCAGACGTCCTCACGGCCGAAGCCGAAGCCGAACGTCGTGAAGCCCATCGACTCCAGGGCGACGTTGCCGGCGAGCACGAGCAGGTCGGCCCACGAGACCGCCTGGCCGTACTTCTTCTTCACCGGCCAGAGCAGGCGACGGGCCTTGTCCAGGTTGCCGTTGTCCGGCCAGCTGTTCAGCGGGGCGAAGCGCTGGTTGCCGTCGCCGGCGCCGCCGCGTCCGTCCGCGATCCGGTAGGTGCCGGCTGCGTGCCAGGAGAGCCGGATCATCAGACCGCCGTAGTGGCCGAAGTCAGCGGGCCACCAGTCTTGCGAGGTGGTCAGCACTGAGGTGATGTCGGCCTTGAGCGCGTCGACGTCGGTGCCGGCGAACGCGGTGGCGTAGTCGAAGTCCGGTGCCAGCGGGTTGCCCGCGGGGGAGTGCGGGTGCAGCACGGTGAGGTCCAGGGCGTTCGGCCACCAGTCCTTGTTCGTCCGCGGGGACGCGTTGTCCGGGGTGGGAGCGTCGAGCGCCGGGTTCTCGCTTTCAGACATGGAGCGACCTTTCGGTGGGGAGTTTCAGGAGGGTGGGGCGGTGCAGTCGGGACAGGTGCCCCAGTAGACGACCTCGGCCTCGTCGATGACGAAGCCATGGTCCTCCGCTGCGGTCAAGCAGGGCGTGTCGCCGACGGCGCAGTCGACGTCGGCGATCGTGCCGCAGGTCCGGCAGACCACGTGGTGGTGGTTGTCGCCGGTGCGCGACTCGTACCGGGCCACGGACCCGGACGGCTGGATCCTGCGCACCAGTCCTGCCGCGGTCAGCACCCGCAGGACGTCGTACACGGCCTGGTGGGAGACGTCGCCGAGATCGGTACGTACGGCACCGATGATGGACTCGGTGTCGGCGTGCGGCCGGGCGTGCACCGCACTGAGCACAGCGATCCGCGGACGGGTCACGCGCAGGTCGGAACCTCGCAACAGCTGCGCGAAGTCCGTCGTCGGGGCCACTCCCGCAGTCTGCTGCGCATTCTGGAATCAGTCAAGAAACCTCGCGGATCAATCGGCCTCGCCGACGATCGCCGCGTGCGTCACGCCGGCGATCACGGCACCGATGACCGGGGCCACGATGAAGAGCCAGACCTGGGCCATCGCGTGGCCGCCGCCGAACCAGGCGACCCCGAGGGACCGTGCCGGGTTCACCGAGGTGCCGTCGATCGGGATCGCGACCAGGTGGATCAGTGTCAGGCAGAGTCCGATCGCGAGCCCCGCGAAGCCGACGTGCGCGGTCCTCGCGGTGGCCCCGAGGATCACGTACAGGAAGATCGCGGTGAGCACGATCTCGACGAGCAGGACCGCCCACAGCGAGTAGCCGCCGTCGCCGTAGAAGTTGGTGGCCATGTGGCCGCTCGCGGTGAACCCGGACTGGCCCTTCGCGACGACCAGCAGGACCAGGCCGGCCAGGGTCGCGCCGATCACCTGGGCGATGACGTACGACGGCACGTCCTTCCAGGTGAAGCGCTTCGCGGCGGCGAGGCCGATCGTGACGGCCGGGTTGAAGTGCGCACCGGAGATGTGACCGAACGCGTACGCACCGGTGAGAACGGTGAGACCGAAGGCCACGGCCACGCCGACGCGGTCGACCGTGCCGGCGAAGATCGCGGAGCCGCAGCCGCCGAAGACGAGCCAGAAGGTGCCCAGCATCTCGGCGCCGACACGTGCGTTGAGACCTGGTTCCGGGGTTTCGATGAGTTCCGACATGACCATCTCCCTGCTTGGCGGTAGGAGTGAACCTTCCGACGGTACTGCTCGGGAATGCCCGATCGGGGGACCTGAGCGAGGTGGGATATCGTTCCGTCGTGACTGACACCAACGCTGCCGCCTCGATCATCTACACCCACACCGACGAGGCGCCGCTCCTGGCGACGTACTCGTTCCTGCCGATCATCTCCGCCTACGCCTCCACCGCCGGCGTGAGCGTCGAGACGCGGGACATCTCGGTGGCTGCGCGGATCCTCGCCCAGTTCGGGCTCGCCGACGACGCGCTGGCCGAGCTCGGTGCGCTGGCCAAGACGCCCGAGGCGAACATCATCAAGCTTCCGAACGTGTCCGCCTCGGTCCCGCAGCTCAAGGCCGCGATCAAGGAGCTCCAGGGGCAGGGCTTCGACCTGCCGGACTACCCGGAGAACGCCCAGACCGACGAGGAGAAGGCGGTCGTCGCCAAGTACGACAAGGTCAAGGGATCCGCGGTCAACCCGGTTCTCCGCGAGGGCAACTCGGACCGTCGCGCGCCGCTGTCGGTGAAGAACTACGCGAAGACGCACCCGCACTCGATGGGTGCCTGGAGCAGCGACTCGAAGACCAACGTCGCGACCATGAGCAGCGGTGACTTCTTCGCCAACGAGAAGTCCGTGGTGATCGGTGCCGACGACACGCTCAGCATCGTCCTGGTCGGTGCCGACGGCACCGAGACCGTGCTCAAGGAATCCGTGCCGGTGCTCGCCGGCGAGGTCGTCGACGGCACCTTCATGGACGTCGCCGCGCTGCGGGTGTTCCTGACCGAGCAGATCGCCCGGGCCAAGGCCGAGGGCGTGCTGTTCTCGGCGCACCTGAAGGCCACCATGATGAAGGTCTCCGACCCGATCATCTTCGGCCACGTGGTGCAGGCGTTCTTCCCGACGCTGTTCGAGCAGTACGGCGAGCAGCTCAGGGCCGCGGGCATCTCCCCGAACGACGGCCTCGGCGGTCTGCTGTCGGCCGTCGGCAACCTGCCCGAGGGCGACGCCATCAAGGCTGCCGTCGCAGCCCGCCTGGCCGAGGGCCCCGAGGTCGCGATGGTCGACTCCGACAAGGGCATCACCAACCTGCACGTGCCCAGCGACGTCATCATCGACGCCTCGATGCCGGCGATGATCCGCACCTCGGGCCACATGTGGGGCCCGGACGGCAACGAGGCCGACACCCTCGCGGTGATCCCGGACTCGTCGTACGCCGGCGTGTACCAGGCCGTGATCGAGGACTGCCGCGCCCACGGCGCCTACGACCCCTCGACGATGGGCTCGGTCCCGAACGTCGGTCTGATGGCCCAGGCGGCCGAGGAGTACGGCTCGCACGACAAGACCTTCGAGATCCCGGCGGCAGGCACCGTCGAGGTGCGCAACGCTGCCGGCGACGTGCTGATCTCGCACGACGTCCAGCCGGGCGACGTCTGGCGCGCCTGCCAGACCAAGGACGCGCCGATCCAGGACTGGGTCAAGCTCGCCGTCACCCGCGCCCGCGCCAGCGGTACGCCGGCGGTGTTCTGGCTGGACGAGAACCGCGCGCACGACGCCAACCTGATCGCCAAGATCGGCGAGTACCTGCCGCAGCACACTGCATCGATCGAAGGCGGCGAGGGCCTGGACATCCGGATCCTCGCCCCCGCAGAGGCCTGCGCGTTCTCGATCGAGCGGATCCGTCGCGGCGAGGACACCATCTCGGTGACCGGCAACGTGCTGCGCGACTACAACACCGACCTGTTCCCGATCCTCGAGCTCGGAACGTCGGCCAAGATGCTCTCCGTGGTGCCGCTGATGAACGGTGGCGGCCTCTTCGAGACCGGCGCCGGGGGCTCGGCCCCCAAGCACGTGCAGCAGCTGGTCAAGGAGAACTACCTGCGCTGGGACAGCCTGGGCGAGTTCTTCGCCCTGGCCGCCAGCCTGGAGCACCTGGCCACCTCCACCGACAACGCCCGGGCACAGATCCTGGCCGACACCCTGGACCGGGCGACCGGCACGTTCCTGAACGAGGACCGGTCCCCGGGTCGTCGTCTGGGCACCATCGACAACCGCGGCAGCCACTTCTACCTGGCGTTGTACTGGGCCCAGGAGCTGGCCGGGCAGAGCGAGGACGCCGAGCTGGCCGACGCGTTCGCCGACGTGGCAGCGGCCCTGGGCGGCAACGAGGAGAAGATCGTTGCCGAGCTCCTCGCGGTCCAGGGCTCGCCGGCGGACATCGGCGGCTACTACCGCCCCGACGACGCCAAGGCGTCGGCGGTCATGCGCCCGTCGGCCACGCTGAACGAGGCCCTCGCCATCCTCTGAAACCCCGATGCATCGTAGCGCTGGATCAGCGCTACGATGCATGCATGGCGACGGTGCAGATCCGCAACCTCGACGACGACGCGTACGACGTCCTCAAGACCCGCGCAGCCGCGTCGGGGCGGTCACTGCAGGAGTACCTCCGGGTCTCGCTGGAGGAGATGGCGAGGAAGCAGTCCGTCCGCGACGCCCTGGACCGGGTGCGCGCTGACCTGGCCGGGACCGAGGACTCCGTGACGCTCGCGGACATCGTGGCGATCCAGCGTGCGGGTCGCGACCAGTGATCGTGATC
Source organism: Marmoricola sp. (assembly GCA_025965315.1). Taxonomy (GTDB): domain Bacteria; phylum Actinomycetota; class Actinomycetes; order Propionibacteriales; family Nocardioidaceae; genus Marmoricola. The sequence continues at coordinate 13,002 of JAOPXD010000185.1, read as the reverse complement.
GACAACTCGGTGCTCATCGCTGCCTTCTTCGAGCCCGGGCCGCGCGGGCTGGGTGCACGTGACCTGATGCAGAGCAACGACATGGTCGCTCCGGAGCTGCTCGACGTCGAGGCGGTGCACACCGTGCGCGGGCTCGTCAGGGCGAGGAAGACAACCCTTGCGAGGGCCGGAACGTTCCTCGCCGACCTGCCTCTCCTGGAGATCGAACGGGTGCCGCACCGGATCCTGCTTGCCCGGATGTGGGAGCTGCGGGACAACCTGACGGCGTACGACGCCACCTACGTCGCGCTCGCCGAGCGCCTCGGCGCTACTCTCGTGACCGGGGACGCAGCGATGGTGCAGGCGCCCGGCATCCGGTGCGCGGTCGACCTGCTCAGCTGAGGTCGCCCGGCACGAGGTCGTAGATGACGGCGTCGTGGCGTCCGTCGCGGCACAGCGTTCCGGCGCGCTCGGTGCCGACCTCGTGGAACCCGTTGACCTCGGCGACGTGGCGCGAGGCCGGGTTGTCGACCGCGGAGACGAGCCGCAGCTTGTCGAAGCCCAGCCCGCCGTCCTCGGTGTCGATGAAGGCGTGCCGGACGACGAGCCGGACCGCCTCGCTCATCACGCCACGTCCCCGCGCGGCCGGATGGGCCCAGTAGCCGACCTCGGCCCCGGAGTGGCCGCCGATGCCCATCAGGGAGACCGTTCCCAGCAGGTCGTCGGTGGTCGGGTCCGCGATCACCCAGTGCACGGCCGTGCCGCGCGCCATCGCGTCCGAGCGGTTGCGGACGAACACCTCTGCGTCGGCCCGCGTGTAGGGCTGCGGCAGCGGCCCGAGCCAGTACGCCGTCCGCTCGTCCGAGCACGCCTCGAGGACCCGGTCGGCGTCGTTGTCGCGGTGCTGGCGCAGCACCACCTGGGCGCCGACGATCCGCGGGACGTCGTACCAGGCGTTGCGCGGGGCACGCTGGTCGGTGCGCAGCAACGTGCCGACCCAGCTGTCGAGCAGGTCACCGCGCTGGTCGGTCCAGCGACGTACCGTCCCGTCGCAGCTGAAACCGAGGCGCCAGGCGACCTTGCGGGAGGCCCAGTTGCCCTCGTGGGCCCACCAGATGACGGTCTCCAGGCCGCGTTCGGTGAAGCCCCACTCGAGCAGGACCCGTAGCGCCGCCTCGACGATCCCGCGGCCACGGGCCCACGGGTGGGTGCCGTAGGCGATCTCGGCACGCGCGTCGCCGAGGTTGCGCAGGCTGACGGTGCCCGCGTACCGGGGCGCGCCGTCGACACCGGCAGCCTGGACGGCGAAGGCCCATTCCTGGTCGGTCGCCCAGCCGCCGGGCATCGCGTGCCGGATGAAGCGTCGGGCGTCCTCGAGCTCGTAGGGGATCGGCACCCGCGTCCAGCGCTGGCTGTCCGGGTCCTGGGACTGCTCGACGCACGCGGGGATGTCGTCCTCGTGGTGCGGGCGCAGGGTGACGACCCCGTCGGTGAGGGTGGGTGCGCCGGCCATGGGTGAACCCTGCCCGTCCGCGGGCTCGCGAGCAACGTGATTCCGCGTGGTTCCTGCGTGATGGATCACGCCCTGGGTTGTCTTCCTGGGTGAACGCGAACGCAGAAGGACGGGGAAGCCGATGCCGGATCCGGACGAGGACACCAGCTGGTACGACGACCTGCGCTGCGAGCTCGCCCAGCAGTGGCTCGAGCAGGCTGTCGTGCAGGCGAGCCTGGAGGAGATCGACCTGCCGCACATCGTCGTGTGCCGCGACGCGGAGACCGGTACGGCGAGCTACTCGGGCCCGTTCCCCAACGGCATCGCCGCGCTGTCGTTCGCGGACCGGGAGATCGCGACGGACCGCGACGGGCGCGGCGGAGCGCCGTTCGACTTCACGGTAGCGGCGCTGTACCCGGCGCGCGCCCTCGGCACCGGCTGACCCGATCCGGGGATTTCTTCGAGAAACCGCGACATGGAACGCGGGTTCTCCGGTCAACCACGCAGTGGTGGATCGAAACGCGACCCCGCCGGGGAGGGGAATCATGAACAAGTCTTCAAAGGGAGCGCTCGCGGCCGTCGCTGCGGGCGTCGTGCTGCTCGGCGGAGCCGGGTCGCTCGCCTACTGGACCGACAGCGCGACCGTCACGGGTGGCTCCATCAACAGCGGCAAGCTGACGCTGACCGACTCGACCACCGGCACCTGCGCGAGCGCGCCGTGGAAGCTCGACGGGGCCGAGTCTCCGGCGGGTGCGACGTTCGTCCCCGGCACCGACACGGTCGTGCCCGGCGACGTGCCCACCAAGCAGTGCAGCTGCACGGTCGGGGCCGTGGGTACCCACCTCCGGGCCAACCTCGCCGCCACCGGTGGTGCTGCCACCGGCACGCTGGCTTCGGCCCTGACGGCGTCCGGGACGTTCCAGGTCAACGGCACCACGGTCTCCTCGATCACGTCGGCCAACAACGGCCAGACGCTGACCGCGACGATCTCGGCGACCTTCCAGCCCGGGGCGGACAACACCACCCAGCTCAAGTCGGCTTCGCTCAGCGGCTTCGTCGTCACCGCGAGCCAGATCCACAGCTGAACGACGCCATGACCCTCACCGAGACCGGCGCGCGTAGCGCTCCCCGTGCCGACGGCGACCGCCGCCGGCACCGGCACGCACGTCGGCGACCGGTCCGGCGGGCTTGGCGGCTGCTGCTCCAGGTCGTCTCCTGGACGGTGATCGTCGCGATCACCGCTGCCCTCGTGATCGCGGTACTGCTGCCGCGGCTCGGGGGAGCGACGCCGTACACGATCCTGACCGGCTCGATGCGTCCGCGGATGCCGCCGGGCACCCTGGTCGTCGCGAAGCCGGTCGACCCGGCGGACATCGCCATCGGGACGGTGATCACCTACCAGCTCGTGTCCGGCAAGCCGGACGTCGTGACGCACCGCGTGGTCGCGGTCAGCCAGGATGCCCACGGGCGCCCGATCTGGCAGACCCAGGGCGACGCCAACCCGGTCCCGGACCTCCGCTGGGTCCGGCCGGTGCAGGTCAAGGGCCGGCTCTGGTACGCCGTGCCCTACCTGGGCCGGGTCAACCTGGTGCTCACCGGGCACCAGCGCCACCGCGTCGCGATCGCCGTCGCGCTGGGGCTCGGTGGCTACGCGCTCGCGATGTGGGGTGGCGTGGTGCGTGACCGCGTCCGGCGTCGTCGTCGGGTGGCGCGATGAGGACGTCGACAAGGCTCGCGACGGCCGCCGGCATCGCCGTAGTACTGGCGGTCCTGGTGATTCCGACCGCTGCCTGGGCCGGCTCGCTGATCGGCGTCAGCTACGACGGCAGCACCTGGACGCCGTCGCTCGCGGCACCCCTGTTCGACCCGGCGGTCCGCTGGGAACCGGGGACCCAGCGGACCGCCCGGTTCTCCGTGCGCAACCAGGCGACCGATGCGGGGGCGCTGGCGATGCAGGCGTCCGCGCACGACGCCGACGGACTGCTCAGCCGGCGCGACGGGCGGGCGCACCGGCTGGCCGGGACACCGATCGCCGCAGGTCGCAGCGGCGAGGTGGACGTCCGGGCCACGTTCGACCCGGCCTCGCCGAACCGTTCGCAGCTCGAACGGCTGACCCTGGCCGTCCAGGTGCTCCTGGTCGAGGCCGGAGCCCAGGTCGTCGGCGTGACCGAGGGCACCAGCAGTGGACACGGTGGCAGCCTGCCGAACACCGGTGGTGTCGACCGCTGGTTCCTCGAGGTCGGCCTGGCCCTGATGATCCTGGGCGCCGCCATCATCTACGTCACCACGACGGAAGGCCGACGATGAGCCCCGGAGCGCGAACCCGCGCCGCAGGTCACCGCGGCCCTCGGGCACCGACTTCATCGGTCCGGCTGCGCGCTGCGCCGAGCCTGGGAGCAGTGCTCAGCGTCGGTGTCGTCGGTACCCATGCGTACTGGACCGACGCGGTGACCGTCGTCGGGGCCTCGTTCAGCACCGGTTTCATCGACCTCAAGGTCAACAACGTCGATGCGAACGTCGACCTCACCTCGATCAGTCTGGCTGCGATGGTGCCCGGCACCACCACGGCTGCAGTGCTCACGGTGAAGAACGCGGGCACCGCTCCGCTGAAGTACACCGCTGCGTCGACGGCCACGAACGCTGACGGCAAGGCCCTCGCCGCCGCGCTGGTCGTGAAGGTCACCGGCGACGCGGCGACCACGGGTTCCGCACCGGTGAAGACGTGCGCGGGCACGGCACTGGCCGGGACGGGCACGACCCTCAGCGGCGCGGTCGTGAGCACCGGCCGTCTGCTCTCGGCCGACGCCTCCGAAACGCTCTGCATCCAGGTCACGCTCCCGGCCACTGCTCCGTCGGCGCTGCAGAGCGCGACGACCTCGGCGACCCTGACCTTCTCGGCCACCTCGGACCTGTCGTGACCCTCGAGCACCTCGGCCGCCGTGCCGGACCCGTCGCCCTCACGATCGGCGCGGTCGTCGGGAGCCTGTGCATCCTGCTCGCCGTGGTCGCGATGGTCCTCGACCTGCGGGTACTGGCGTTCCGGTCCGGCTCGATGGCGCCGACGATCCGTACCGGCGCGCTCGCCGTCACCCGGAACGTCCCGGCCGCCGGCCTCGAGGTCGGTGACATCGTCTCGGTCCGCACCGCGTCCGGAAGTCGGGTCACCCACCGGATCGTGCAGGTGACCCACACCCCGGGCTCGGCAACCCTCGAGCTCCGCGGTGACGCCAACCACGCGCCCGACGCGGCGCCGTACGTCGTCTCGCACGCGGATCGGGTGCTGTTCTCGGTCCCCTGGCTCGGGTACGCCGGCGCAGTCCTGGTCAGCCCGCTGGGGCTCTTCCTGCTCGGCCTGTACGCCGCGGTGCTGGTCCGGGTGCTGACCCATCGACGGCCGCCGTACCGACCCGGCCACCGCCACGACCTGGTGACCGCATCGACCCGGATCCTGGCGGTCGTCGTCGGGACCGCGGCGATCATCAGCGCCGCCGCGACCAGTCGCGCGGACACGACGCTGGCCTCCTGGGTGGACAGCGCCGCGACGACCGGGTCGGCGTTCAGCACCGCGACCGAGGCAGCCCCGGTCACCTTCACCTGTGGCCTGCTGGGCCTCTTCACGCTGACCTTCAGCTGGTCCGCCGTGGCCGGGGCCACGTCGTACACGCTGCACTACGGGTCGGGCGGCGCCAGCACGACCTCGGTGACCGGTACGACGGCGACGATCACCGCGGTGATCAGCGGGGGTACCGCCTGGGTGACCGCCAGCAAGGACTACGGCTCGACGACCTGGACCTCGGCCGCGTCGACGACCCGGAGCTACTCCGTGCTCGCCGTCAGCGTCTGCTCCTGACCCGGGCGCCCGCCACCGGGATCGGATGGAACAATGCACCCATGGCCGATCAGCCCTTGCCGCGCGTCCTCTCGGGGATCCAGCCGACGGCGGACTCCTTCCACTTCGGCAACTACCTCGGCGCCACCCGGCAGTGGGTGACCCTCCAGGACGAGTTCGAGCCGTTCTTCTTCATCGCCGACCTGCACGCGATCAGCGTCGAGCACGATCCGAAGAAGCTCGGCGAGCGCACCCGGGTCGCCGCGGCCCAGCTGATCGCGATGGGGATCGACCCGGAGAGGTCGGCGATCTTCGTGCAGTCGCACCTGCCCGAGCACGCCGAGCTGGCCTGGGTGCTGAACTCGTTGACCAGCTTCGGCGAGGCCCGCCGGATGACCCAGTTCAAGGACAAGTCGGCCAAGGACGGTGAGGGCTCCGCGTCGGTCGGTCTGCTCACCTACCCGATCCTGCAGGCGGCCGACATCCTGCTCTACCGCCCGCAGTACGTCCCGGTCGGTGAGGACCAGCGCCAGCACCTCGAGCTCACCCGGGACCTGGCCCAGCGGTTCAACCACCGCTACAAGAAGACGTTCCGCCTCCCGGAGCCGTTCATCCTCAAGGAGACGGCGAAGATCCTCGATCTGCAGAACCCGGCGAAGAAGATGTCGAAGTCAGGGTCCTCGCCGAGCGGGATCATCGACCTGCTCGACGAGCCGACCGTCTCGGCGAAGAAGATCCGTTCGGCGGTGACCGACTCCGACAGCGTGGTGCGTTTCGACGAGGCCGAGAAGCCGGGCGTCTCGAACCTGCTCACGATCTACTCCGCCCTGACCGGCCGTACGATCGAGGACCTGGTCACGGCGTACGACGGCAAGGGGTACGGCGACTTCAAGGGTGACCTGGCGGAGGTGGTCGTGGAGTTCGTGACTCCGTTCCGCGACCGGACCCACGAGCTGCTCGAGGACGGCGACCGGCTCGACGCGGTCCTGCACCACGGCGCCGAGAAGGCCCGCGCGGTCGCCTCCCGGACGCTGGCCGACGTCTACGAGCGGCTCGGCTTCCTGAAGGCCCGGGACTGATCCGTTGCCCACCATCGGCGTCTCCATCGCGGTCCCGGACCCTCAAGGAGCCTGGCTCCAGGAGTTCCGGGTCGAGCTGGGCGACGCGACGGCCAGGCACATCCCGACGCACATCACCCTGGTGCCTCCGGTCGAGGTGGCCGCGGACGACCTCGACGCGATCACCGCCCACCTGGCTGCCGTCGCCGCTGGTGCAGCGCCGTTCGACGTCCGGCTGCACGGGACCGGGACCTTCCGGCCGACCTCGCCGGTCGTCTTCATCGGGGTGATCGCCGGGGCCGAGGGCTGCATCGGCCTGGCTTCGGCCACCCGCTCGGGTCCGCTCGGTGCCGACGAGGAGTTTCCGTACCACCCGCACGTCACGGTCGCCCACCACCTGGACGAGGACCTCCTGGACCGGGCCTTCGTCGAGCTGGCCGGCTACGAGGCCGCGTTCTCGGTCACGGAGTTCTGGCTCTACGTCCACGACGAGGACCACGGTTGGCAGCCGACCCGGTCCTTCGAGCTGGGCGGCACCGCGTCGGCGTAGTCCTCGGGAGCGCTCTTCTGCGTGGTCAGCTGGGGGGCGGGCGACGAGGGAGGTTACCCGCCCCCCAGCTGTCTAGTGGCTGGGGGTGAACAGCCTGACCGGGTAGGCGTAGGAGAATGCTCTGCCGAGTCCGGAACGCCTGATACCGGAAACGACGACCTGGTACGCGTCGGTCTTCGAGAAGCCGCGGGGCATCTGCCAGACGAGGGTGGGCTGGGCGTAGCCGTTCTCGACCGGGTACTTGTGCACGGTGAGGTGACGACCGCTGGTCGAGTCGTACACGCTGACGCCGGCGTGGGCGAAGCTGACGGACTTCAGCCCCGAGCTCAGCGACCAGCGCCCGCCCGGCTCGAGCTTGTTCGGGAACCAGCCGGCGGTGGGCCAGGCGACGTACGACGGGTCGGGCTGGCTCGCGCTGGTCGGGCCGACGACGGTGAGGGCGTTGGCCGTGCTGGTGCTGCCCGAGCCCATCACGGTCGAGAACGGGTTCAGGATCCAGCGCCGGTGGCCGGCTCCGTGGTTGTCGGCCCCGGGGTCGGACATGTAGAGGCCGATGACCTGTCCGGGCGACAGCCGCGGGTAGGCGAGTGCCAGGTTCGAGCGGTGCGCCGCAGCGGCACCGGCCGAGGTCCAGCACTTCCAGCCACGGCTGGGGCTGTGGCTCAGGCTGTTGTTCGCCGCCATGATCAGCGCGGCGCGCTGGGCGCTGGCGTTCAGCTTGGACGAGAACCGCACCGGCGCCAGTCCGGCCAGCGACCGCACGTAGTTCAGCGAGCTTAGCGTGGCCCCGGTCGACAGCAGCGTGTTCAGCCCCGGCAGGCAGCCCAGGAGACTGCCCCCCAGCCAACCGATCGACAGGCTGAACGTGGGGGCGTAGTCAGCCCAGTAGCCGTCGTTGACCGCGGTCTGGCTGCTGGTGTTGACGGCCCCGACCCAGCGGGCAGTGGTCCTGGTCCCGGCGATGAGGTGCCGGGCCCGGACGTTCGAACGTGCATCCGCCGGGGAGGTCGTCATGAGCAGCCCGAGGATGAGTGTGGCGATCAAGCTCGCGCCCGTGAAGGTGACGCTCCGTCGTCCTGTGTTCTCCTTCATGCAGAGAACGATAAGTGTTAAATGTCCGTTATGACCGAATGGGTACGAGCAGACAACAAAATCAGGACCAAGGTCCCGACGGGGCTCCTAGTGACCGTGCCTGATCGCCGTGCGCAGGTCCTTGTTCAGCTGCGAGATCACGTCGAGCGGGATCTCCTTGGGACATGCTGCAGCGCACTCGCCGATGTTGGTGCAGCCGCCGAAGCCCTCGTGATCGTGCTGGGCGACCATGTTGACCACGCGGGAGTCGCGCTCGGGCTGCCCCTGGGGAAGCTCGCCGAGGTGGGTGATCTTGGCGCCGATGAACAGCGATGCCGAGCCGTTCGGGCACGCGGCCACGCAGGCACCGCACCCGATGCAGGTGGCCACGTTGAAGGCCCGCATGGCGTCGTCGCGGGGGACCGGTACAGCGTGCGCCTCGGGAGCCGAGCCGGTGTTGACCGAGATGAACCCGCCCTGCTGGATGATCCGGTCGAACGCGCCGCGGTCGACGACCAGGTCCTTCACGACCGGGAAGGCGTCCGAGCGCCACGGCTCGATCGTGATCGTCTCGCCGTCGGTGAACGAGCGCATGTGCAGCTGGCAGGTGGTGGTCGTCACCGGGCCGTGCGCCTCGCCGTTGATCATCAGGCCGCACATGCCGCAGATGCCCTCACGACAGTCGGAGTCGAACGCGATCGGCTCCTCGCCCTTCGCGTTCAGCTGCTCGTTGAGGACGTCGAGCATCTCCAGGAAGGACATGTCCTCGGAGACGTCGTCGACCTCGTAGGTGTGCATCGAGCCGGTGGTCGCCGCGTCGGGCTGGCGCCAGATCTTCAGTGTCAGGTTCACTTGTAGCTCCGCTGCTTCATCTCGATGGCCGTGTACACGAGGTGTTCCTTGTGCAGGACCGGCTTCCCCATGGTGCCGGCCTCGCCTCCGGCGAACTCCCAGGCCGCGACGTACGCGTACTGGTCGTCGTGACGGAGCGCTTCGCCGTCCTCGGTCTGGGACTCGGCGCGGAAGTGGCCGCCGCAGGACTCGCGCCGGTTCAGGGCGTCGATGCACATCAGCTCGCCGAGCTCGATGAAGTCGGCCACCCGGCCTGCCTTCTCGAGGCTCTGGTTGAGGCTGTCCGCGGTGCCGAGCACCTTGAGGTTGCGGTTGAAGTCGTCGCGCAGGGTGCGGATCAGGTCGATCGCCTTCTTCAGGCCGTCCTCGGTCCGCTCCATCCCGCAGTACTCCCACATGATGTGGCCGAGCTCGCGGTGGTAGGAGTCGACGCTGCGGGTGCCGTTGACGGTCAGGAAGTGCTCGATCCGCTTCTCGACCGCGCTCCTGGCCTCGAGGACGGCGGGGTGGTCCTCGTCGACCTTCTCGAACGGGCCGTCGGCGAGGTAGTCGCGGATGGTGTGCGGGAGCACGAAGTAGCCGTCGGCCAGCCCCTGCATCAGCGCGGAGGCGCCGAGCCGGTTCGCGCCGTGGTCGGAGAAGTTGGCCTCGCCGGTGACGAACAGGCCCGGGATCGAGGACTGCAGGTCGTAGTCGACCCACAGGCCGCCCATCACGTAGTGCACGGCGGGGTAGATCCGCATCGGCACCTCGTACGGGTTCTCGCCGGTGATCCGCTCGTACATGTCCAGGAGGTTGTCGTACTTCTCCTCGACGCCGTCCTTGCCCAACCGTGCGATTGCGTCGGCGAAGTCCAGGTAGACACCGCGTCGTACGCCGTCGACCTCGGGCCCGACGCCGCGGCCCTCGTCGCACATGTTCTTGGCGGCGCGGGAGGCGATGTCACGGGGGACCAGGTTGCCGAACGACGGGTAGATCCGCTCCAGGAAGTAGTCGCGGTCCTCCTCGGCGATGGACCGCGGGTCCTTCTCGCAGTCGGCCTTCGTCCTCGGCACCCACATCCGGCCGTCGTTGCGCAGCGACTCGCTCATCAGGGTCAGCTTCGACTGGTGGGCACCGGAGACCGGGATGCACGTCGGGTGGATCTGGGTGTAGCAGGGGTTCGCCATGTAGGCGCCCTTGCGGTGCGCGCGCCAGGCGGCCGTGACGTTGCAGCCCATCGCGTTCGTGGAGAGGTAGAAGACGTTGCCGTAGCCGCCGCTGGCCAGCACCACGACGTCGGCGAGGTGGGTCTCGATCTCGCCGGTGACCATGTCTCTGGCGATGATCCCGCGGGCCCGAGAAGTGTCACCGTCGTCGACGACGATCACCTCGAGCATCTCGTGCCGGGTGAAGGTCTCCACGGTGCCGGCGGCCACCTGGCGCTCGAGGGCCTGGTAGGCACCGATCAGCAGCTGCTGACCGGTCTGGCCGCGGGCGTAGAACGTGCGGGAGACCTGGACGCCGCCGAAGGAGCGGTTGTCGAGCAGGCCGCCGTACTCGCGGGCGAACGGGACGCCCTGGGCGACGCACTGGTCGATGATGCTCGTGCTGACCTCGGCGAGGCGGTAGACGTTGGACTCGCGCGAGCGGTAGTCGCCGCCCTTGACGGTGTCGTAGAAGAGCCGGTGGACCGAGTCGCCGTCCTCCTTGTAGTTCTTCGCCGCGTTGATGCCGCCCTGAGCGGCGATCGAGTGCGCCCGGCGCGGGGAGTCCTGGTAGCAGAAGGACTTCACGACGTACCCGGCCTCGCCCAGGGTCGCCGCGGCCGAGGCGCCGGCCAGACCGGTGCCGACGATGATCACCGAGAGCTTGCGGCGGTTGGCCGGGTTGACCAGACGTGCCTCGAACTTGCGGGTCTGCCAGCGCTCGTTGATCGGGCCGTCGGGCGCCTTGGTGTCGCCGATCGGGGCGCCGGGCGTGTAGTAGTCGACCGCGTCGTCGGTGTCGACCTCGAGGGGTGAGTCGTGCGACGGGTGGGACGTGAGGGTGGTGTCCGGCATGTCTGTCATGTGCGCAGAGCCCTTAGCTGGTCTTGGTGATGACGTGGAACAGGACGAAGATCGGGACGATCGAGAAGCCGCCCGCGATGACGACCGCGAGCGTGAACGCGGTCCTCTTGGCGAGCTTCCGGGTGCGCTCGCTGCCGGTGAGGCCGAGCGTCTGGGTGGCGCTCCAGATGCCGTGGTGCAGGTGCGCGCCGAGCATGGCCATCGCGACCAGGTAGATCACCGTCAGCCACCAGGTGTTGAACGAGTCCACCAGCAGGTAGTACGGGTCGTGCCGGTCGCTACCCGGGCTACCCCCGTTGACCTGCACCTTCACGATCGTGAACTCCAGCAGGTGCCAGATGATGAAGAGCAGCAGCGTGACGCCACCCCAGCGCATCAGCCGGCTCGCGAAGATCGCGCCGGTGTGCTTCTTGACCTGGTACTGGATCGTGCGGGCCCGCTTGGCGCGCTTCCACAGGGCGGCCGCGGCGTACACGTGCACGACCAGGGCAACGATCAGCACGGTCCGGATGATCCACAGGAGCCCGCCGAACGGCAGGTCCGGGGTACCGAAGGTGCGCAGCCCGCGGGCGTACGCGTCGTACGCGTCGTGACCCCAGAAAGCACGAAGATTGCCGTACATGTGCAGGAGCACGAAGCCGATGAAGACCGCGCCGCTGACGGCCATCAGGATCTTCAGGAAGATCGTGCTCTGCGTCGCTCGGGCGCCCTTGACCAGGGTCGTTCCGGAATTCTGAATTGCCACGCCCGTCACCGTATCGCTCGTCACAGGGCGCTTTGACCGTTGGTCACGTGATCAATGCCACGCCGACCAAATCTGTTAAAAGCATCCTGAAAGCGACGCCGCGTCCTTCCCCCCGAGCGCGATAGGAGCCATAGTCTGAACCCGGCGTGACCGGCACCACATGGCCCGATCAGCGCAGACGAGATCATGGAGGTGGGAATGGCGTCGACGAAGGCTGCTCCCGGAACATCAGGTGTGCACGGCCCGGGACGGGCTGCGATCGGCGTCAGGACGCTGCGGGAGGACCGGTGGTGGCTCGCGCCGCTGACCACGTTCGTCGTCTTCTCCTCGTTCATCGTCTACGCGACGTGGCGGGCGTTCTGGCCCCACCACTTCACCGTCGGGCCCTACCTGTCGCCGTTCTACTCGCCGTGCCTGACCGACTCGTGCCAGAAGGCCGGCGTCGCCGACTTCGGTACGCCGTTCAGCTGGTGGCAGCTCTCGCCCGCGCTGATCATCCTGGTCTTCCCGCTGGGGTTCCGGATGACCTGCTACTACTACCGCAAGGCCTACTACCGCGCCTTCTGGCTCTCCCCGCCGGCCTGCGCCGTGGCCGAGCCGCACACCAAGTACACCGGCGAGACCCGGCTGCCGCTGATCATCAACAACATCCACCGCTACTTCTGGTACGCCGCGATCGTCGTGGGCGTGATCCTCACCTACGACGCTGCGATCAGCTTCAAGGAGTCCGGCGGCGGCCACGTCGGGCTGGGCTCGTTGATCATGGTCGTCAACGTCGCGCTGATCTGGCTCTACACGCTGTCGTGCCACTCGTGCCGCAACACCGTCGGTGGCCGGCTGCGGCACTTCTCCAAGCACCCGGTCCGCTACAAGCTCTGGACCTGGGTCTCGAAGATCAACATCCACCACGCCAAGTTCGCGTGGTACTCGCTGTTCTCGGTCGCCCTGACCGACCTGTACATCTACCTGCTCTCCAACGGCACCATCTCCGAGACGAGGTTCTTCTGAACACCCCACGAAGTTCCCAGCTCCCCCGCTTCGCTCCTCCGCTGACAGCTCCGCGGGGACCCCGAAAGGCCACCAATGAGTGAATCTGCACGGCACCCGATGACGGGCAACCAGATGGACGGCGACGCCGAGGGCGGCATGGAGCGTCACCAGTACGACGTCGTGGTGATCGGCGCCGGCGGAGCCGGCCTGCGTGCCGCGATCGCGGCGCACGAGTCCGGAGCGAAGACGGCGATCGTCTGCAAGTCGCTGCTCGGCAAGGCGCACACCGTGATGGCCGAGGGCGGCATCGCCGCCTCGATGGGCAACGTGTACCCCGACGACAACTGGGAGGTGCACTTCCGCGACACCATGCGCGGCGGCAAGA
>JAOPXD010000172.1 GCA_025965315.1 Marmoricola sp. | reverse complement strand
GTCGTTGCCCTGGCGATCCCCAAGGTGTCGGCGGAGGAGATCGAGGCGCATCTCGTCGGTGAGCCCGAGCACGCCCAGGCGGGCATCGTTGCCGGCGCGACCCTGGTCGGCGACAAGAGCGAGTAGTCCTCAGGGTTGGTTCGCGAGGGCGACCTCCCCGGTTCGCGCGGCCCGTACCTGCCAGGCACCCGGAGCGAAGGCCCCATTATGAAGCCAGTGGGTTCGGAGCGCGGACGAGCGAAATCAGGCGGGAGCTGTCCCGGGGGTTTTTCGAACTGCGTGCCCGGTCCCCTGCCCCCGTAGCTCAGCTGGAGAGAGCACGAGCCTTCTAATCTCTAGGTCGCACGTTCGAAGCGTGCCGGGGGCGCCCCTCAGATGTATTACTCCGCCTATTGGTGACAGTCGGGCTTCGGTTGATGGGTGACTCACCTTCGGGTGATGGGTTACGCCTACTTCGGTTGATGGGTGACACTCCCGATATGCGGGAGTTGAGTGTGGCTGAGCAGAGGTATCAGGCCGTGCTGGCTGTGATCAGCGACGGCATGGCTGGCGGCAGCCTCTGACGTGCTCACAGGTCTCGATCTGGTCGGATGCTCGGCCCGAGCGCCGACCGACGCAGCCACCACCCCGAGGGCCAGGACAGCTCCGAACGCGACGCTGAGCACCGGCCTCGCCACCAGCAGCTTGCTGTAGCGCACCGGGGCCTCGACAAGCAGATAGGTCAGGTCCGCGACCGCAAGGGCGGCGACCAGCAAGCACGCTCGCACCCAGAGCGGAGGCACGTGACCGAAGTGCAGCAGCGCAAACTGGAGAAACGGAAAGTGCCAGAGATAGAACCCGTACGAGCGCTTCCCGATGAATTGCGCCGTACGCGATCGAAGCGCCTTCAGGAGCAGGCGCCCGAGCCCACCGAGTATGACCATGAACGACGGCAGTCCCGAGACGTCTCGCGAAGCCGAAGAGATGCCGGCCGCGATGACCAGCACTGTTCCGAGGACCGGTAGTAGTGCTGCATACCCGGGGAACGGCGTCGAGGAGTCGAAGGCCACTACGGAGCCGAGGACGGCCAGCAATCCAACGACCGCAATCTCCGGACCCAATCGGGCGAACCAGCGTGGCTTGAATGCGGCTCCCGCCGCAAGCAGCGCGCCGAAGCCGAGTTCCCAAGCCCGGGTGAACGGCGAGAAGTACGCCTCGAACGGCGCGGTGCTCGTCTGCCAGATGCTCAGCGCCAGTGAGGCCACACAGATGAGACCCAACGAGGCCGTGACGACTGCAGGTAGGTGCCGCCGAACCAACGGCACGATGACCACCAGCGTGAGGACGAAGGGCCACACCAGGTAGCACTGCTCCCCGACGCCCAGTGACCAGAAGTGTTGGAGCGGCGAGGTCGGCGCGCCGTGGGCGACGTAGTCGTTGCCGACGCTGATGAAGTGCCAGTTGGCCCCGAACACGCCGGCCCAGATCGTGGCCGTCGCGATGACGTTCCCCTGCGCAGAACCAGCGATCTGATACCCGGCGGCCAGGCAGAAAAGCAGGACAACTGCGGCGAGAGGAAGGATCCTGCGTGCTCGATGCGCGTAGAACTCCAGGATTCGTGGGCGGCCGCGCCTTTCGACGTCACGGAGCAGGATTCCGGTGAGCAGGAAACCGGAGATGACGAAGAAGACGTCGACGCCGACGAATCCACCGCCGAAACCGCGGAACCCCGCATGGTTGAAGGCGACCGCGATCACGGCGAACGCTCGCAGGCCCTCGATGTCCGGCCGGAAAGCAGCACGCCCACGCTTCGAGGGCGAGAGTTCCCGCTCGGTCAGCGCGGGACGTGATTCACGGACTACCACCGTTTCGCGAAGCAGCTACGAACGGCCGCTTCGGCTGGCCGACGTTCGAAGCCGAAGGTTCCGACGTACTTCGGATCCGGGTTGAACGGATCTGCCCAGCTGTCGACCGTCCAGAAATAGATGCCCTTCGCATGGATCCCTCGTGACGCGCTGCACGCAGAGGAGAACCAGGTTGCCTGTTGCTTGAGGGTCGGCGTCGTGCCCGCATTCCACAGCGCAGGTTTCGAGTACGTACCTCCTTCCGCGGGGAACCCTGTCTCCTGGACAACCAAGTTCTTGCGGAAGGCACGTGGGTACCGCTTGAAAGCCTTCGTCATCGCTGCCGTGACCTGCGCCGGCGTCGCGGAGGTTCCGACGTTGAGGGCCGGGTAGAAGTCGACCCCGGGACGACGTACAAAGGGGAACGTCATCGGCGCGTTCCAATTCGCCGAGTAGGCGAGATCACCATGAAAGCCTGCAGCACGAACGCGATCTGCCACAGACTTCCACTGGGCAGTGAAGTGCTGCATCGAGTTCAGCTCGACGCCGACGACAAGCTCGTCCGCACACGTCGACCGAGCAAGCTTGGCGTAGGTGACCATCAGGTCCCCGTAGGACTTGAACCACGACGTCGCAGATGCAGGCTTGATCGTGCCCCGCCAGTGGGGTCGGGGGATGTTCGATTCGTCAATGAGCGGGCGCAGGCTGACTCGCAGCCCGGCCGACTTCGCTGCCGTGATGATCTGCCGGAGAGACGCCGGTGATGGCGTCTGGGACCCGGCATAGACGCGGTTCCCGGAAACGCCGCTCGTGTTGATGAGGAAGTTGATACTCAACGAGTTGGCGCCAACGCCCTTCGCATACCTGGCAATGTCTTGAGCACGTTGTGTATCGGGAGTCGACACCGTCAGCTGTCGCCACAGCACCGCCACACCTTTCTGAATGCCCGCACGAGGCGCCGGACACGTCGAAGCGGCAGCACGGGCTCCTGACGACGCCGTACCGGGAGATCCTCCGGCGTAGGTGGTCGCCACGCCGAACATTGCCGATGCCACGACAACCGGCAGGGCGACACGAATCAGAAGGCGCATATGAACCCAACTCCTATTTCTTGACCACGTGAAAGCCGCCCACGCGAGCAAACATGCCCTCAAGAACGCCGAGAGCCTCGGGGATACCAAAGAACGGGGCGAGTACCAGTTGCAGGACCAGCCACCCGAAACGTTTCGCACGGTTGTCGATGCCTGCCTCATTGAGGTTGGACCGGAGACCGACGACGTAGAGGGTCAGCACGCTCGCGAAACTGACGTCGGCCAGGATCCGAAGCGTCGGATCCACCGAGAAACCCAGCGCCGCGTTGACACAGGTGTAGATGACAGCCAGCGGTGCCACACCCCAGAGCAGGGTGAAGGCGAGGAGCGGGAGCCGCCACCGAAGCGCGGTCGGGGCATGCGCCCCGACCAGCACGAGGCCCTGGAACCAACGTTTGCGCTGCTTGACGAAATCGCGCCAGCCCTGGGTGGATTGCTCTTCGAGATAACCGTGAACCCACCGCGAACGTCCTCCCGATTCCATGAACGTCAGCGCCCAGAACGCGTCTTCGGTGATGGAGCCAACGGGTCCAAAATCGAATCCGATCCGCTTCTCGACATCGTTACGTACGACGATGAAGGACCCGTGGAGGCCGAACAGCGTGATCCCGATCCGGTGCTGCAGGTAGAAACGCGCGAAGTCGTCACCCGTACGGTGCATGTCAGCCAACGTCATGACGGGGTGACGCTTCCAGTTGCGGTGGTACAGGATCGCTCCCTGCCCTACCCGCAACCGCTGGCTCTGTTCTTCCTCGGCGATCATCTCCGCAATCCCCCGGATACCCGACCATGTCGGCTGGGTCTCCTCATCGAGGTGGACGATCCAGGCTTCGTCGGGGAGAGGCGACGCCTCGATCGCGTACTGCAGCGCCCTCGCTTTGAACAACGAGCCCGCAGGCGTCTGATAGCTGCGAGGAACCGCGATCACCTGCACCGAAGGGGCCGAGGGAAGCAGCTCCACCCGGGAGCTCTCCTCGACCACGACCTCGACCACGAAGTCGAACAGCGGGCTGGCAGCCATCTCCGAAAGACACCGCTGGATAGTGCTGGCCAGAGCCTCGATATTCGTACCGCGCGACACGATACGGAACGACACGAACTGAGGGATCCGTCGAACGGTGTGCAGATGGTCGGGGTGCCGAAAGGCCATCGCCCCCACGAGTCCGAGCGCGCCAACAGGCAGACTGACGATCCACAGGACCTGCCCGAGCTCAACCAGACGACCGATCTCACCGTGCAGCGCCACGCCGCCTTTTGGCCACATGACCCTCTGGAAGGAGTAGAGCCCGGATGTCAGGAGGATCATGCACGCGACAACCGTGAAGCGGTGGCCCGTAAACGGCCCGATTCCCCAATCCGATCGAGGAGCGCGGCGTCGCGACGGCTTGGTCGATGGTTCACGGCTTCCCGCTTCCGGCGCCAGAACGAACTGTGCGGCGCGCGGAGGAGCCGGGGTCATGGCGGACGTCACGTCATGCCTTTCGTGGCCTTGCGCAAGCCAGGTCGCGGGAGCCGAGCTGGAACCTTCACAGACCCCAAGATCGCGCAAACGGCGCTGCTTGTTGGCTGAGGTGACGTCTGCGCTGACGAGTAGCAGGGCGACTCGCTCGATCGACGAACGGCTTAGCCTGCGGCTGAGGCTACCAGCACCACTTGACCCGTCTCGGTGTTTCCGGAGGTTCGGTTCGGGGGGAACGACGACGCCCTGACACGCTCAGGGCCCGGCGCCCGCCCTCGACGGGTCGGACACCGGGCCTTGCTCACTACCGGCCTACTTGACCGTCAGTGACCCGGTCATGAACGGGTGGATGCTGCAGTGGAACTTGTACTTGCCAGCCTTCTTGGGCGCCTTGAACGACACCGTCTTGTGCGCGCCGACCTTGACGCTGAAGGCGTGACCCGAGGTCACCGTGTGCGTGACGCTGTCCAGGTTCTTGACCGTCACGCGAGCACCAGGTGCCAGGTTCTTCCCGGGCCCGGAGAAGTCGTAGTTCTTGATGGTGATCGTGCCCTTGGTTGCCGGTTTCACTGCTGCGGCCGCGTGCGTGCCAGTGGCTGCGACCGAGGCGGAGGCGCCGTCGACGGCACCTGACCAACCGGCCACCAGGACGACCCCGACGGCCAGGACGAGCCCTGCGGTTCTGGTGCGGTTCATCCGAAATCCCTTCGCTCGGTGGTGGCCCCTCCGGAGAAGGGCCACCACCGAGGAGACGAGCGGTTACTTGACCCCGAAGAACAGGAACAAGTTGGAAGGAATGACCGGAGTGGTCTTGCCGGCCTTGACCTGCTTGAGCAGGTACGAGGTCGACTTGTGCTTGATGATGCTGTTGTACTCGGCCTTGTTCGTGACGCCGACGACGCGGACGTCCCACCACTCACCGTGTCCACCGTTGGTGGTGGTGATGAAGTGATCGTGACCTGGGGTCGTGAAGTTCTTGAGCGCGTCGGTCAGCTGGACGTCGGTCAGGGTCGGGTAGAGCGGCTTGAGGGCCGGCTCGATCCGGGTCAGGTCCAGGGTCCCGGGGTGGTCGACGCAGATCAGGCCAGCCGGGCATTCCATGCTCATCGCCGGGAGCTTGAAGCCCAGCGGGACCAGGATGTACAGGGGGTCGAAGTGCTTGGAAGGAGCCTTCTTGAACTTGGCGCCCACCTCACAGCCGGTCGTGGAAGTCGCCGTGATCGAGGTGTCGCAGAAGAAGCCCTTCGTGTAGCGGAAACTTACGCCGTGACCCTTGAAGTTGGCCTTCGTCAGACCGAACTCGGGAACACCGTGCCCTGCGCTCGTCGCGTTGCTGGACGTGCTCGACGCAGCGACAGCGACGCCCACGCTTCCGACGACCAAGAGTGCCGCGATTCCGGCGATGAGCCGGATGCGACCAGTGCGAAACTTCTTCATACGTTGCTCCTCAGGAGGATGACGGTCCGATTGGCCGTCGACGCGTGAAGTTCGTCACCCCGATCCGGGTGGATTGCACTCTCAGGACATTCTCAACAAACTGACTTCCGGAAGCGCCCGTTGCGAGGCCGCTCAGGTGAGTCCGACGAGCGCCGCCGAGCGCTCCCACAGACCTTCGATGAGCGTCTGGTCGCGCGCCTGCTTGTTCTCGCGGCCCTTCGGGTTGAAGCGGCTGAAGTAGCGCCCGTCGACCTCGGGGTCGGGGCCACCCTCGGCGAGGGCGATCAGCGGTGCCGCGCCGTCCGGGACGCTGATCGTGCCCAGCCGCTTGAGCGGTGAGCGGTAGAGCAGGCCGACGAACCAGGAATCCCGACCGAAGGAGCTGCCGACCGGACCCGGGTGCACTGCCACCGAGACCACGCCGTCCTCGGACCACCGCTGGCTGATACCCCGGGTGAAGAGGATGTTCATCAGCTTGCCGGTGCCGTACGCGGGAAACTCGATCGCGCGACGGTGCTCGTAGTCCAGGTCGTCCAGCACGATCTTGCCCAACAGGTTGCCGATGCTGGAGGTGTTGACGACCAGGGACGAACCCGCGGCAACGAGCTGGGGGCGGAGCAGGGTGGTGAGCAGGAACGGTGCCAGGTGGTTGATCTGGAAGTTGGGCTCGTGACCGTCGTGGGTCGTCTTCGACGGCGCGAAGGTACCGCCGGCGTTATTCATCAGTACGTCGATGCTCTCGGCGCGCTCGGCAACCTGGGCCGCGAGCCGGCGTACGTCGTCGAGCCGGGAGAAGTCGGCCACGAGCGGCTCCGTACCGACCGCCTCCGCGACCGGCCGCAGCTTCTCCGCGGAGCGTCCGGTCACGAGAACCGTCGCACCCCGGGACGCCAGCACGCGTGCGGTCTCCGCGCCGATCCCATCACTTGCACCGGTCACCAGGACCGTGCGGCCCGCCATCGTCTGATCGCTCATGGCCCCAGCCTAGGACGGGGCGATGTCGTCGGATCCCTCGGTAGCGCAGCCACGCTGGTTTGGGAGCGTCCGCAGCGGGTAACAGCCATCCACCCCCAGAACGGACGGCCGATTCCCACGGCCGCCCCGGAGCCCGCCTCGACGTACCGCACACGCCGGGGCGGGCTTCCATCCGGGCACGCAAGCGGGGATGGTCACCTGCACCGGGTCTTCGCGCGACCCCGTGCTTCGGCACGGCGACCTGGACGCGGTCCGAGCCTGCCTGCGCAGCCGTTCGCAGTTCCGCGGTCCCGGTGGCACGCTGTGGTCCAACCTGCTCGACCTGTCGACCGAACCGAGGAGCCAAGGATGTTCGCGTCGTTGCCACCCCTCGACAACGACGTTCGTGCTGCGTACCTGACCCGGCTGGGCCTCGAAGCGGACCCGCCTTCGGCTGAGGCGGTATTCGCACTCGTACGGCGGCATGCCGAACGGGTGCCCTACGAGACGATGTGGATCCAGTCAGGCGAGCTGTGGGGCATCGACCCAGGCGAGTCGGCCCAGCGGATCGCCCACACGGGACGAGGCGGCTACTGCTACCACCTCAACGGCGCGTTGGGCATGTTGCTGCGCTCGCTCGGGTACGACGTGCACGGCCACGTCGGAGGCGTGCACAGCTCCGCCGGACCGGACCCCGACACGGTCGGCAATCACCTGGTCCTGACGGTGACCGACCTGCCAAGCTCCTCGAATCCATCGGGCACCTGGTACGTCGACACAGGCTTGGGCGACGCGCTCCACCAACCACTTCCGCTCACTACCGGTACCTACGTGCAGCGTCCGTTCCGGATGGGGCTTGAGCGTCTCGGTGACAGCGGGTGGCACCTGACCCACGATCCTGCGGGAGGGTTCACCGGCATGAGCTGGACGGACGCCCCCGCTCGGCAGGCTGACTTCGAGCACAAGCACGCCTGGCTCTCGAGGTCGCCCGAGTCCGGTTTCGTGCAGGTCGCGATGGCCGAGGTCCGCGACGCAACCGGAGTCGATGTCGTCCGCGGGCTAGTCAGGGCGCGCATCGGCACCAACGCCTTTACCGCCGAACCGCTCACGCGAAAGCGGGAATGGTTCGACCTGCTCGCAAGTGACTTCGGCCTGCGGTTCGACGCGAGCCCACCCGAGGCACGCGACAAGCTGTGGAACACGGTCGTTGCCACCCACCGACGGTGGGAAGCAACGAACGACAGCTAACCGGCGCGTCCCGCGATGCTCGCTTTAGCAACTACTTCGAGTGACCTGATGGGCGCTTTGAACAGTCCGGGCCCAAAATGCCGCAGAAGGGCGGCTTCGGCGATCTCGGTTGCCTCCGCAACGGTCAGCGATTCATGAGCGTCGA
>JAOPXD010000163.1 GCA_025965315.1 Marmoricola sp. | reverse complement strand
GCACCCGCCAAGAAGGCTTGATCCTGACTGCGTTGAGCGGCGGTGTCCCGGAAGGGACGCCGCCGCTCGCCGTTTCAGGCGAGGCTGGACGCGACCAGGGCCGTGTGGTCGCCGACCCCGAAGCGCAGCGCGTCCGCCAGGTCGCTCGTGGTGTCGACGTCGAGCCTCAGCGAGGACAGCGCAGCCGTGAGGGCTACTGCTCCGCTGAGCTCGTGGGCACGCGCGGACCCGGCTCCGAAGCGGGGTTGCAACGCGGTGCCCGGCGGGGCAGCGAGCAGGGTGGTCCCGGTTCCGGCGGCGTCGGCCACGAAGGACCGAACGGTGGCGGCGGCCAGTGCGGCGGCAAGGTCGGCGGTCCGCAGGCAGGGCAGGTCGGCCAGCATCGCCGCGATACCGCGGCCGGGGCGTACGACGCGTTCCGCGGCACGGGACAGGGCCAGGTTGAGATCGCCGCCGCCCTCGTCCGGGAGGACCTCGACCCCCAGCTCGGCCAGCGCTGACGGGTGCCCGACGACGTACACCTCCACACCGTCGCAGGCGCAGGCAGCCGTGACGGAGTCCCGTGCGAACGCGGCCATCAGCCGCCCCCGCTGGCCGTCCTCGCCGACGCCGAGCCGGGACTTCGCGGTACTACCGTCCTTGATCGGAACCAGCAGGGCGAATTCGGGTGTCGTCACAGCGTCGATCCTCCCAGCAGCGTCGGTAGTGTTCTCCTGCACGGTGCGAGTGGGTGGACGGGAGGTCTCGACGTGGTCAAGGTTCGCAAGCTGCAGGAACGTCGTGGATGGGCATGGTGGCTGTGCGTGGCCATCCTGAAGCCGACGATGCTGACGGTGACGAAGCACGAGTGGATCGACGGCGAGAAGATTCCTGCCGACGGCGGCTGCGTGGTCGCGATGAACCACGTCTCGCACATCGACCCGATGACCCTCGGCTGGCTCCTCTACGAGCACGGGCGCCTGGTCCGCTACCTGACCAAGGACGGCCTGTTCCACGTGCCGTTCGTGAAGTACGTCGTCCGCGACGCGCGGATGATCCCGGTCTCACGGCTGAGCACCGATGCCGCGCAGGCGTTCGACGCGGCGGTCGCGGCGTTGCGCGACGGGGCGTGCGTCGGTGTCTATCCCGAGGGAACCATCACCAAGGATCCGAACGGCTGGCCGATGCGGGGGAAGACCGGCGCGGCGCGGATGGCGCTGGAGACCGGGTGCCCGGTGATCCCGATCGGTCAGTGGGGTGCCCAGGAGATCCTGGCGCCGTACAGTGCGCGTCCACACCTGGTTCCGCGCCGGACCGCGCGCTACAAGGTGGGTGACCCGGTGGATCTCTCCGACCTGAGGGGCAAGGCCTTGACCAACGACGTGCTGCACGAGGCGACCGACCGCATCATGGCGGCGATCACCACGCTGGTCGCCGACCTGCGCGGTGAAGCGGCGCCGCGCGAGCGCTTCGACCCCCGGGTCGCCGGGATCACCGAGATCGGCAACCCGCACCGCGACCAGCGGACCGACGAGAAGGGGCGGCGTGCCTGATGGCCCGGGTCGCAGTGTTCAGCGCCGGTTCCTGGGGTACGGCGTTCGGCACGGTGCTCGCCGACGCGGGTAACGACGTCACGCTGTGGGCACGTCGCGACGACGTGTGCGCCAACATCAACGACAAGCACGAGAATTCGGACTACTTCCCGGGTTTCGAGCTGCCAGCGAGCATCAGCGCCACCACGGATCCCGCCGAGGCGGTCGACGGCGCGTCGTACGTGGTGCTGTCGGTGCCGTCGCAGACGTTGCGGCAGAACCTCACCGACTGGGCGCCGCTGATGCCGCCCGACGCGGTCTACCTCTCGCTGATGAAGGGCGTCGAGCTCGGCACCACGAAGCGGATGAGCGAGGTGATCGCCGAGGTCACCGGTGCGGGCCCGGACCGCATCGGTGTGATCTCCGGGCCCAACCTGGCCCCGGAGATCATCCGCCGCGAGCCGGCCGCGAGCGTCGTCGCGTGCGAGGACGAGGACGTCGCCCACCGGATCCAGCAGCTCTGCCACTCGCGGGCCTTCAGGCCGTACCGCAGCACCGACGTGCTCGGCTGCGAGCTCGGCGGCGCGTACAAGAACGTCGTCGGACTCTGCGTCGGGATGGCGGTGGGGCTCGGCTTCGGCGACAACACGACAGCGTCGGTGATCACCCGCGGGCTCGCCGAGACGGCACGGCTCGCGATGGCGCAGGGTGCCGATCCGCTGACCCTGATGGGCCTGGCCGGGCTCGGTGACCTGGTCGCCACCTGCTCCTCACCGCTGAGCCGCAACCGCAGCTTCGGGGAGAAGCTCGGGCGCGGGATGAGCACCGAGGAGATCTACGCCAGCACCAAGCAGGTCGCCGAGGGCGCCAAGTCCTGCTCGTCGCTGCTGGAGCTGGCCCGCAACACCGGGGTCGACGCCCCGATCGCCGAGCACGTCGATGCCGTCGTCCGCGGTGAGATCAGCGCCCACGAGATGATGGATGCGTTCATCGCCAGAACACCGAAGTCGGAGCGGGACTAACCCAGGTCGAGGGCGGCGCTCAGGTCGTCCCAGAGGTCCTCGACGTCCTCGATCCCGACCGAGAGCCGTACCAGTCCCGCAGGGATCGTCGTCGCCTCGGCCGCCCAGCGCCGCCGGCGTTCGAAGGTCGACTCGACGCCACCGAGCGAGGTCGCGTGCACCCAGAGGCTGGTGCTCCGCACCAGCCGGTCGGCCTGCTCGGCGCCGGGCAGCACGATCGACAGCATCCCGCCGAACCCGGGATAGCGGACCTCGTCCACCGCGGGGTGCGCGGTGCACCGCAGGGCGAGCTCGGCGGCGCTGGCCTGGGAACGCTCGACGCGCAGGGCCAGCGTGCGCAGGCCGCGCAGCGCCAGCCAGGACTCGAACGGGCCGGGGATCGCGCCGAGCAGGTCGCGCCGGCCCTTCAGGACGCCGTACAGGGCTTCGTCGCGGGTCACCAGCGCGCCCATGACCACGTCGGAGTGCCCGGAGATGTACTTCGTCGCCGAGTGCACGACCAGGTCCGCCCCGAGATCGAGCGGCTGCTGCAGGATCGGGGTCGCGAACGTGTTGTCGACCACCACGTAGGCGCCGGCAGCACGCGCTGCTGCTGCGATCGTGGCGATGTCGGCGACCTCCATCGCCGGGTTCGTGGGGGACTCGAGCCAGACCAGCGCAGCATCGGTGCAGGCTGCGACCACGGCACCGGTGTCGGTGATGTCGACCAGGTGCGTCGCGACCCGGCCGCGCGACTCCAGATCCGCGAGCTGGAGGACGGTCCCGGTGTACGCGTGCCGGGGCGCGACCACGGTCTCGCCGTGCCCGACCAGGTCCAGGATCACGCTGATCGCTGCCTGGCCGCTGGCGAACGAGAGGCACCGGGCTGGTTCGTCGCCGCTCTCGAGGGCTGCGAGTGCCTCCTCGAACGCGGTCCAGGTCGGGTTCGTGTAGCGGCCGTACTCACGGTCCCCGCCGGCGACGTACGTCGACGCCATCGTGATCGGGACGTTCAGGGGCTCGTCGACCTCGTGGGCGGGGCGACCGACGTGGACGGCACGAGTGGCAGGACGCATGGGACGAGGGTAGTTGGCGCGCGCGCCGGTAGGGTCTGCGGCGTGAGCGCGTCCCAGCCCCGGATCCGTGTGGCCGTCGTCTTCGGCGGCCGGTCCAGCGAGCACGCGATCTCCTGCGTCTCGGCCGGGAGCGTTATCAACGCCCTCGATCCCGAGCGGTACGAGGTCGTCCCGATCGGCATCACTCCGGACGGACGATGGGTCCTGGAGTCGAACGACTCCGGACACCTCGCCCTCGGCCCCGCGGGCGAGCTGCCTTCGGTCACCGGGGTGCGCGAGGTGGTGCTCAGCCCGACGGCCGGACTGGTCGTCCAGGACCCCGGAGACGTGCCCACCAGCCTCGGTGAGGTCGATCTCGTGTTCCCGGTGATGCACGGCCCCTGGGTCCAGGACGGCACCCTGCAGGGCCTGCTGGAGCTCGCCGGGGTCCGGTACGTCGGCGCCGGCGTGCTCTCCTCCGCCGTCGGCACCGACAAGATGTACATGAAGCTCCTCTTCGAAGCGTTCGGGCTGCCGGTCGTGCCGTGGGTGCTGGTCCGGCCCGGCGACTGGGACCGCGATCCGGGACGGGTGACCGAGGCAGTGGCCGGACTGGGCTATCCCGTCTTCGTGAAGCCTGCCCGCGCCGGCTCCAGTTTCGGGATCAGTCGCGTCGACAGCCCCGACGACCTGGAGGTCGCTGTCCGCGAGGCCGAGCGTTTCGACCCCAAGGTCCTGGTCGAGGCAGCCGCCACCGGTGCCCGGGAGGTCGAGATCGGGGTGCTCGGCGGGCTGGACGGTGCCGGTCCGGAGACGAGCGAGATCGCCGAGATCAGGGTCGACGCGGCGCACGCCTTCTACGACTTCGAGGCGAAGTACCTGCCGGAGCAGAACACCGGGCTCGACGTTCCGGCCGATCTCGCACCGGAGATCGCGGCCCGGGTGCGCGAGCTCGCGGTCGCGGCGTTCCTCGCGCTGGACGTCGAGGGCCTCGCACGCGTCGACTTCTTCGTCTTCGACGACGGTCGGGTGGTGCTCAACGAGGTCGAGACGATGCCCGGTTTCACCGCTACCTCGATGTTCCCGCAGATGTGGGCCGCATCCGGGATGGACTACCCGGCCCTGCTCGACCGCCTGGTCACGCTGGCGCTGACCCGGGGCACCGGGCTGCGCTGATCCTGCTCCGCGCGACCCTCAGTCGCAGGGACTGATCGACCGGCTGTGCGCCTTGATGGTGGCTGCCAGGTCCACCATCGCCGCCAGCGGCGGCCGGTCGCGACCGGGGACGAGCAGATCGAGGCGTGGGCTGCGGCCCACCGTCGTCAGGATCACGTCGGCCTGCTGGTCCTTGTACGCCGAGTCCGGGACGAACCAGTCGACGCCGTCGGCGCGCTGGCACGCGGAGAACTTGTTGAACCCGGCGGGGACACCGACACCGCACCGCAGGACGATCGCCGGGTTCCCCCAGGCGGCGGCGTACCGGCTTCCGCTGGTGGTGCGGGAACGCTTGCCGTCGACCTTCGCCGGGAGCGCGGTGAGCAGGGCGCGGCAGGCCGCCCGATCGGATCTCGGTGCGTCGAACGAACCGACGTGCGCCGAGCCGCCACCACATCCGCTGAGCGCTCCCACGAGCAGGAGCGTCGTCGTTGCGACCGTGTACCTCAGATGTGGACGACGGGGCACGTGAGGGTCCTGGTGATCCCTTCGATGGTCTGCACGCGGGCCACCACCAGCTTGCCCAGCTCGTCGACGTTGCGGGCCTCGGCGCGCACGATCACGTCGTACGGACCGGTGTCGTCCTCGGCGTGGATGACGCCCTTGATGTCGGAGATCCTGGCAGCGACCTCGGCCGCCTTGCCGACGTCGGTCTGGATCAGGATGTAGGCCTGGACAACCACGGGAGTCTCCCTCGTATCGGCGGTGAGTGGACCGAGTCGAACCTACCGGACGTCGCGCACGGCTCAAACGGCTGGATGATGGAAGAGTTGCCCCATGAGCTCGCCCACACCGTTCGGCCCGGATGCGACCGTCGCTGATATCGGCGAGTTCGGGCTGATTGCGGAGTTCGTGCAGCGCTTCGACCAGGGCCCTGCCGTGTACGTCGGCCCGGGTGACGACGCGGCCGTGCTGCGGACCCCGCGGGGACACGTCGTCGTCTCCACGGACCTGCTCGTCGAGAACCGGCACTTCCGCCGGGACTGGGCCAGCGCCCACGACATCGG
This sequence comes from Marmoricola sp., assembly GCA_025965315.1. Taxonomy (GTDB): domain Bacteria; phylum Actinomycetota; class Actinomycetes; order Propionibacteriales; family Nocardioidaceae; genus Marmoricola. The sequence continues at coordinate 10,866 of JAOPXD010000163.1, read as the reverse complement.
CCGCCGCGCCGCCGCGCAGAACCTCTCCGACATCAACGCGATGGGCGGCACCGCCACCGGGCTGACCGTCGGTCTCGCGCTGCCCCCTGACCTGCCGGCGCAGTGGGTGGTCGACCTGGCCGACGGCATCGCCACCGAGGCTGCTCTGGTCGGTGCGAGCGTGATCGGGGGAGACCTGACCCGGGGGACCGAGGTGGTCATCGCCGTCACCGTCCTCGGTGCCTGCGACCAGGCGCCGGTGCTCCGGTCCGGAGCGCGGGCCGGTGACGTCGTCGCGATCGCCGGTCGTCAGGGCTGGGCGGCCGCCGGGCTCGCCGTCCTGGGGCGCGGGTTCCGCTCGCCGCGTGCCGTGGTGGTGGCGCACCAGCGGCCCGAGCCGCCGTACGACGCCGGACCGCTCGCCGCGAGGGCCGGCGCAACCGCGATGATCGACGTCTCGGACGGGCTCGTCGCCGATGCCGTCCACGTGGCCCGCGCCTCCGCGGTCAGCATCGACCTGCACTCCGCGGCGTTCCCGCTCGAGGACCCGCTGATCTCCGTAGGAGCGGCGCTCGGGGTCGACCCGATGGAGTTCGTGCTCGGCGGCGGGGAGGACCACCCGCTGGTGGCCACCTTCCCCGCAGGCACCACGCTGCCGGAGGGCTTCCGGGTGATCGGCGCGGTGAGCGAACCGGGGGACGAGGGCCCGGCAGTCACCGTCGACGGCATGGTCTACGCGGGCAGCCCCGGCTGGTCGCACTTCTAGGTCTCACCGTGTCCGGACATGCAACGAGGCGGTGGGAGTGCTGATGCACGCCCACCGCCTCGTCAGAGATTCAGCGAGAGACCTTGCCGGCCTTCAGGCAGCCGGTGCACACGTTGACGCGCTTCGGCGAACCGTTGACGGTCGCACGGACGCGCTGGATGTTCGGGTTGAACCGACGCTTCGTGATCTTGCGGGACCACGGGCGGTTGTTCCCGAAGCCGGGCTTCTTGGCGCAGATGTCGCAGACGGCAGCCACCGTGCACTCCTTGGGTTCTCATGACGAAATTCGCAGGGCCCGAGCGAACGCGACCGGGCAACCGAAGAAGGATAAACGACACCGACCCCTCCACGCGAATCGGGACCCTACGCACTAGCGTGATCCGCAGCGATCGGGAGGCAGGCATGGAGTCAGGGACGCGTGGCGAGGCTATCGCCACCTTCGACCTGGCTGCCGTGCGCCGTTTCGCCGATCTCGCGGTCGAGGGACTCTCGGCGGCCCGCGAGGAGATCGACGCCCTGAACGTGTACCCGGTGCCCGACGGTGACACCGGCACGAACATGTACCTGACCATGGAGGCCGCACGGCGGGCCCTGCGGGAGCACTTCGCGGGGCTGGACGGTGCCGAGGGCGAGCCCGACCTGCGCAGCGCCCTGACGGTCTACGCCCGGGCTGCGCTGCTCGGCGCGCGCGGCAATTCCGGCGTGATCCTGAGCCAGCTGATCGGAGCGCTGCTGCGCCGGATGGGGCAGGGCGGCCCCGGCGACCGGTCGGCCTCGCTGATGGCCGAGGGGCTGTCACTGGCCAGCGATGCCGCGTACGCGGCGGTCGGAACCCCGGTCGAGGGCACCATGCTGAGCGTGGCCAGGGCGGCGGCAGCGGCCGCAGCGGTCGCGGCCGAGGATCCCGAGGCGCACCTGGGCGACGTCCTGCGCGCCACCGCGGCCGCTGCCCACGAGGCGCTCGCACGCACCCCCGACCAGATGCAGCTGCTCCGGGACGCCGGCGTCGTCGATGCCGGCGGGCGGGGCCTGTGCGTGATCCTGGATGCGGCCGAGACTGCCGTCACCGGGCAACGATCGGTCACGGCGGCAGCCCCCATCGGAACGCACGCCATTCCGCAGCCGCTGCCGGCCGACGACCTGACCGCGGACGGCCCGGCGTACGAGGTGATGTACCTGCTCGATGCCGCCGACGAGGAGATCGCAGCCCTGCGTGCCCGGCTCGCCGGGTTGGGCGACTCGGTCGTCGTGGTCGGTGGCGACGGACTCTGGAACGTGCACGTGCACACCGACGACGTCGGGGCTGCGGTCGAGTCCGGGATCGATGCAGGACGCCCCCGCCGGATCCGGGTGACCCACTTCGCCGAGCAGATCATCCGTGCCCGGGACCGACGTGCTCAGAAGGCCGGGCCGCGCCACGGTCGGGCGGTCGTGGCCGTGGTCGCGGGAGAGGGACTCGCGGCGATCTTCCGCGATGCCGGTGCGCTCGTCCTGGTCGGCAGCCCCGGACGCCGCCCGAGCACGGGCGAGATCCTGGAGGCCGTGCTCGCCTCCGGTGCTGCCGAGGTGCTGGTGCTGCCCAACGACCCGGACTCGGTCGGGGTCGCCCAGGCCGCGGCGTCCGAGGCCGAGGAGCGGGCGGGGGTCCGGGTCGTGGTGATCCCGACACGGGCCCAGGTACAGGGGATCGCGGCGATAGCGGTCCACGAGCCGGGACGAGCGTTCGACTCCGACGTCGTCCAGATGACCGCTGCCGCACGGGGAGCCCGCCACGGGGCCGTGACGGTCGCGGTCAAGCAGGCCATCACTACCGCGGGGCCGTGCGAGGCGGGCGACGTGCTCGGGGTCCTCCAGGGCGACTTCGCGATCGTCGGCCAGGACCTCTTCGAGGTCGGTACGGCGATCCTGGACCGGCTGCTCGCCGGTGGCGGCGAGCTGGTCACCCTGGTCTCCGGTGCCGGCGCGGGCGACCTGGTCGAGCGTTGCCAGGACTGGATCGAGGCCACGCACCCCGGGGTCGACGTCCTGGTCTACGACGGCGGCCAGGAGCGTTACCCGTTGCTGCTGGCGGTGGAATGAAGCTCGCATCGTGAGAGTCGCCTGGGACTCGCCGGTCACGACCATCGGCGGAAAGAAGGCGACCGAGCTCGTCAAGGAGTCCGGCTACCTGACGATCGGCGACCTGATCGGCCACTACCCGCGCGCCTACGTCGAGAAGGGCAGCCTGTCGGAGCTCCACGACCTGGCCGAGGGTGACCTGATCTCGATGGTCGGGGAGGTCGTCAGGGCCGAGCAGCGGACCTACCAGGACAAGCGGACCAAACGCACGGCGTGGCGCACCCTGCTGCAGGTCAAGGGCGCCGACGGCACCCTGGCGATGACGTTCTTCGACCAGAAGAAGCACACCGCGGACTGGCGGCAGGACCTGTTCGCACCCGGCGCGATCGGGATGTTCTCGGGTCGGCTCAAGTGGTTCGCGAACCGGTGGGACCTGAACAACCCGGCCTACCGGATGTTCGCCGCCGAGGATGACGCCTCAGATGCTCTGGCCCAGATGCCCGACCTGATCCCCGTCTACCCGGTCACCGGCAAGATCGACAGCTGGACCTACGAGGACCTGATCCGGCTCGCGCTCGACCTGGTCGACGACATCCCCGACCCGCTGCCGGCCGCGATCCGGGCGGAGCACGAGCTGCTCTCCGCGGACCAGGCGTACCGGTGGATCCACCGTCCTGACGACCACCGCCAGCTGGGCGCTGCGCGCAAGCGCCTCAAGTACGACGAGGCGTTCGTGACCCAGATGGTGCTCGCCCGTCGGCGCGCCGAGCACCGGGCCGAGCCGGCCACCCCGCGCCCGCGGATCGCCGGCGGTCTCGCCGACCGGTTCGACGAGCGGCTTCCGTTCACCCTGACCGCGGGGCAGGAGCGCATCGGTGACGAGCTCGCCGACGAGCTGGCGGGCGGTCATCCGATGCACCGGCTGCTGCAGGGCGAGGTCGGATCGGGCAAGACCCTGGTCGCGCTGCGGGCGATGCTCCAGGTGGTCGACGCCGGCGGGCAGGCGGCCCTGCTGGCCCCGACCGAGGTGCTCGCCCAGCAGCACCTGCGCTCGATCCGGACCATGCTCGGGGACCTCGGCGAGGGCGGTCACCTCGGCGCGGCCGAGGGCGCCACCCGACTCGCGCTGCTGACCGGCTCGATGGGCACCGCTGCCCGGCGCCAGGCGATGCTCGACGTGGCGAGCGGCGATGCCGGGATCGTGATCGGGACGCACGCACTGCTCGAGGAGAAGGTCCGGTTCTACGACCTCGGCATGGTGGTCGTCGACGAGCAGCACCGGTTCGGGGTCGAGCAGCGGGCTGCGCTGACCGGCAAGGCCGGGAACCCTCCGCACGTGCTGGTGATGACCGCGACCCCGATCCCGCGCACGGTCGCGATGACGGTCTTCGGGGACCTCGACACCTCGACCCTGGCCGAGCTGCCGGCCGGTCGTGGCGACGTCCAGACGAACGTGGTCCCGGCGCGGGCGCAGCCGGCGTGGCTGGACCGTGCCTGGGCCCGGATCCGCGAGGAGGTCGGCAACGGCCGCCAGGCCTACGTGGTCTGCGCCCGGATCGGGGACGAGCCGCCCCCTGAGGACGGCCCTGACCTGTACGCGGTGGAGGACCTGGCTCCCGAGCTGCTGCTCGGGCCGCTGGCCGGGCTCCGGGTCGAGAAGCTCCACGGTCGGATGGCCAGCGAGGACAAGGACCGGGTGATGCAGGCGTTCGGGGCCGGTGAGGTCGACGTGCTGGTGTCCACCACGGTGATCGAGGTCGGCGTCGACGTCCCGAACGCCACCGTGATGGTGATCCTCGATGCCGAACGTTTCGGCGTCTCCCAGCTGCACCAGCTCCGCGGCCGGATCGGCCGCGGTGGGCACGCGGGCCTGTGCCTGCTGGTCACCGGCGTGACCCCGGACTCGGTCTCGATGGAGCGGCTGGTCGCGGTCGCCGGCACCCGCGACGGCTTCGAGCTCTCCCGGATCGACCTCGAGCAGCGGCGCGAGGGGGACGTCCTCGGCGTCCAGCAGAGCGGCCGGCGGACCTCGTTGAAGCTGCTCTCGGTGCTCACCGACGAGGACGTGATCGTGGACGCGAGGGAGGCCGCCACGGCCCACCTCGCCGCGGATCCGGAGCTGGCCGGGACGCCGACGCTGCGGGCCGCTGTCGCTGCGATCGAGGACACCGATCGCGCGTCGTACCTGGACAAGGGATGACGCGCATCATCGGCGGGTCGGCCGGCGGAAGGCCGCTGCAGACCCCGCCCGGCGAGGGCACCCGACCGACGACCGACCGGGTCCGCGAAGCGCTGTTCTCGGCGCTCGAGGCGCAGGTCGGCTCGCTGCACGGCCTGCACGTCCTGGACCTGTACGCCGGCTCGGGAGCGGTCGGGCTCGAGGCCGCGTCCCGGGGCGCGGCGAGGGTGACTGCTGTCGAGTCGGAGCGGCGTACGGCCCAGACCGTGACCGAGAACGCACGGACCCTCGGGTTCACCGTCGAGGTCGTCGCCCAGCCGGTCGCGCGGGTGCTCGCCGGCCGGCCGGCCACGCCGTACGACGTGGTCTTCCTCGACCCGCCGTACCCGTTGCCTGCCGCAGAGGTGGACGAGGCCCTGGGGCTGCTCGTCACGAACGCGTGGCTCAGCGACGGCGCCGTCGTGGTCGTGGAGCGCTCGCGGCGTAGCGTGGAGCCTGCATGGCCGGACGGGCTCGGGTCCCCGCGGATGAAGAAGTACGGCGAGACGGTGCTCTGGTACGTTCGCCGCGCGAATTCCGACTGAAGGAGACCTGGTGCGCAGAGCGGTCTGTCCGGGGTCCTTCGACCCGGTCACCAACGGCCACATCGACATCATTGCGCGGACCTCGGAGCTCTTCGACGAGGTCGTGGTCGCGATCGGTGTCAACAAGGCCAAGTCCAGCGCCCGGTTGTTCAGCGCCGACGAGCGGATCGCCATGCTCGAGCTGGCGTGCGCGGCGTACCCGAACGTCTCCGTGGCCGGGTTCGACGGGCTGCTCACGACCTTCTGCGAGGCGAACGGGATCAAGGCCATCGTGAAGGGCCTGCGCGCGGTCAGCGACTTCGACTACGAGCTCCAGATGGCCCAGATGAACTCCTCGCTGGTCGACGTGGAGACGATCTTCATCCCGACCAGCCCGGAGTACTCCTTCCTGGCGTCCTCGCTGGTCAAGGAGGTCGCCACCTTCGGTGGCGACGTCTCGCGGCTGGTCCCGCCGTTCGTCCTGACCCGGCTGACCGAGCGGCTCGCCGAACGCCGCGCCGCTGCCGAGGAGGCCGGGCCGTGAAGGACGACATCATCCGTCGCCTCGATGCCCTCCGTCGGGCCGTCGACAACGCCCGTTCGGTGCCGATGTCGGCCTCGGTGATGATCAACCGCTCCGACTTCAACGAGCTGATCGCCGAGCTCGAGATGACCATCGACGGAACCCTGAGCCACGCGACCGAGGTCGTTGGTGACCGGGACGCGGTCCTGTCCGCCGGCGTCGACCAGGCCGAGGAGATCGTGCGCGAGGCCGAGAACCGTCGCGAGGACCTCGTCTCGGACACCGATGTCTTCCGGCTGGCCAACCTGCGCGCCGAGGAGATCCGGGTCGACGCCGAGAAGGAGGCTGCCGCGCTGCGCGCCGAGACCGACCAGTACGTCGAGTCGAAGCTCGCGAACTTCGAGGACACCCTGGAGCGGACGGTCGCGTCGGTCCGTACGGGTCGCGCTCAGCTGAGCGGGGAGAACCCGCCCGAGCTCGACGACGAGATGCGGGTCGAGACCGACGAGTACGTCGCCTCGAAGCTGGCCGATTTCGAGGGCGCCCTGGTCGACCTGATCGGCCTGGTGCAGCGTGGGCGGGCCCAGCTGACCGGCGGCCACTCGCACCGGCTCGGCGACGACACCGACGTCAACGAGATCGTCCTCTCCGAGCACTTCGAACGCTGAGGCTTGTCCGATTGGCCCCGGAGCGCCCCCTGCGGCTAGACTCCCGGAGGTTCTGCAGAGCTCCAACGGAAGTGACATCTTGCGCAATCTCGACCCGAGAGCGCCGCTCGTGCTCGATACACGCGAGCTCGGCCGCCGCCCGGGGTCCCAGCGCCTGGTGTCGTTCTCCGCTGAGGCCCCTGCAGAGCTGGGTATCGAGATCCTGGGCGTTCCCGAGGGTTCGCAGGTCATGTTCGACCTGCGGCTCGAGGCAGTCATGGAGGGAGTGCTCGTCAGCGGGACGGCTTCGGCCGACCTCGAGGGTGAGTGCGCACGGTGCCTGGAACCGATCGAGGAAGAACTGACGATCGATCTCCAGGAGCTGTACCTCTACGGCGACTCCCGTGACGGCTCCAAGTCGAAGAGCGACAGCGGAGACGACGAGGACGACGATATTCGTCGGACCGAGGACGATCTGATCGACCTCGAGCCGCTCCTGCGGGATGCGGTGGTGCTCGCACTGCCGTTCCAGCCGTTGTGCCAGGACGACTGTCCCGGGTTGTGCACCGAGTGTGGTGCCCGCCTCGCGGACGAGCCGGACCACACGCACGACGCACCGATCGACCCGCGTTGGGCAGGGCTGGAGCAGCTCCAGCAGGACCCCCAGGACTGACCACACCTCACCGGGACTTCCCGGCTGAAGCAACACACAGGAGACCCACCATGGCTGTTCCGAAGCGGAAGATGTCGCGCAGCAACACGCGTCACCGCCGTTCGCAGTGGAAGGCCGTCGCGCCTTCGCTCGCGACCTGCGCCAACCCCGCCTGCGGCGCCAAGCACCTGCCGCACCGTGCGTGCGGCCAGTGCGGCCAGTACGGCGCCAAGGCCGACCGTCGCCAGGTCCTCTGACCACCGACGAGCTCCGCGCAGCGCTCGGTGATCCGGTCCTGGATCCCGAGCTGCTGCAGCGTGCGCTCACGCACCGCTCGTACGCCTACGAGAACGGGCAGATCCCGACCAACGAGCGCCTGGAGTTCCTGGGCGACTCGGTGCTCGGGATCGTGGTCACCGAGACGCTCTACCGTGACCACCCGGACTTCTCCGAGGGGCGCCTGGCCAAGCTGCGCGCCGCGGTCGTCAACGCGCGCGCCCTGGCCGACGTCGCACGCGAGATCGAGCTCGGGCAGCACATCATGCTCGGCCGCGGCGAGGAGACGACCGGAGGCCGCAACAAGGCCTCGATCCTCTCCGACACCGTCGAGGCGGTCATCGGCGCGATCCACCTCAGCGGTGGCATCGAGGAGGCCGCCAAGGTCATCCACCGGCTCTTCGACCCGGTGATGGAGGCTGCCGCGTCCATGGGCGCCGGCCTCGACTGGAAGACCTCCCTGCAGGAGCTCTCCGCGTCCCTCGGGCTCGGTGTGCCCGAATACCTCATCGAGGACGACGGCCCCGACCACCTGAAGACCTTCGTCGCCCGCGTCCGGGTCGGCGAGCTGGTCCTCGGCAACGGTCACGGCCGCTCCAAGAAGGAGGCCGAGCAGGGCGCCGCCGAGACGGCCTACCAGGAGATCCAGGCGGGGCTGGTCGCCGCCGAGGCCGCTGCCGGCACCGACGCCTGACCCGTGCCCGAGCTCCCCGAGGTCGAGGTCGTCCGCGCCGGCCTCGAGCGCCACGTCGTCGGCAGCACCATCGCGTCGGTCGAGGTCCTGCACGCGCGTCCCGTACGCCGTCGTGGCAAGTACTTCTGGCTCGCCCTCGACCCCGCTCCCGGTCAGCAGACCGGCGACGCGCTGCTCGGTCACCTCGGCATGAGCGGCCAGATGCTGCTGCACGAGCCCGGCGCCCCTGACGAGCGGCACCTGCGGGTCCGCTTCGTGCTGTCCGTACCTACGCCGCTGGTCGAGGAGGGCGCCCTGGCGCCCGTCACGAGACCCCTCGAGATGCGCTTCGTCGACCAGCGGATGTTCGGCGGCCTCGCCGTCTCCGAGGGCGGTGCCGAGCTGCCGACGGAGATCGTCCACATCGCCCGCGACCCGATCGACCCGGAGTTCGACGACGCGGAGTTCGTCCGCCGCGCCCGACGGCGTACGTCCGCGATCAAGCGGCTGCTGCTCGACCAGGGACTGATCTCCGGGGTCGGCAACATCTATGCCGACGAGGCTCTCTGGCGCGCGAAGCTGCACGGCGAGCGACCGGGGGACCGGCTCACCGGCCCGGTGCTGCGTGACCTCCTCGGCCAGGTCCGCGCGGTGATGGGTGAGGCCCTCGCGCAGGGCGGCACGTCCTTCGACGCGCTCTACGTCAACGTCAACGGCGAGTCGGGCTACTTCGACCGCTCGCTCGACGCCTACGGCCAGGAGGGCAAGCCCTGCGGTCGGTGCGGTACGCCGATCCGGCGGGTCGCCTTCATGAACCGCTCGTCCTACTTCTGCCCCAGCTGCCAGCGGCCGCCGCGAGCCGTGCCGCGACGCACCGGCGCCCGTTGACCCGCTGCTCACGCGGTGGGACTCTGGGAGACGGCCGTCACACCGGCCTCTGCCACCCCCACCTGTCGAAAGGCACCCCATGGCCAAGGCTCTGATGGGTCATGTGACCACTGAGCTGCACTCCGCCACGGCCCTCACCGTGGAGAACCGCCGGTTGCGGCGTCGGGTCCAGGACCTCGAGTCCATGGTCCTGCGCCTGCAGGCCGACAACGACCGGCTCTCGGCGGCCGCGCGCGACGACGCGCTGACCGTCGAGGACCTGCAGCCCGCCTGATCTGCCGGGTCGGTCGGGGGCCGGGACAATCCCGTCGCACCGCGCCGCCCGGGCGACGTAGGGTCCCCGTCTTGTGAGCACCCTCGTCGAGACCGTCTTCCCGGCGCGTCTCGGCACCGGGTTCCGCTGGCTCGTCGGATCGTCCTGGGTGACCAACCTCGGTGACGGCGTGCTCATCGCCGCCGGGCCGCTGCTCGTCGCCTCCCAGACGCGCAGCCCGTTCCTGGTCGCCTCCGCCATGGTGGCGCTGCAGCTGCCGTGGCTGCTGGTCGGACTGTTCGCCGGAGCGCTGGCAGACCGCCTCGACCGCCGGCGCGTGATCATGGTGGCCAACGCGGTGCGCGGTCTCGTGCTCGCCGGCCTGTGCACCGTCGTCGCCACCGGGCACGTCAACATCGCCCTCGTGCTCGTCACCATGGTGGCGCTGGGCACAGCGGAGACCTTCGTCGACGCGACCTCCGGGACACTGACCCCGATGCTCGTGGACAAGCCCGACCTGGGGATCGCCAACGCCCGCCTGATGGCCGGGATGATCACCGGCAACCAGCTGGTCGGCCCCGCCGTGGGCGCCCTGCTCTTCTCGGTCGGGATGGTGTGGCCGTTCCTCGTGACGGTCGTCTGCATCGCCGTCGGTGTGGCACTGGTCTCTCGGATCGGCACGCCGCCCGGCGCCGTCCGCGGGGAGGTCGACACCCATATCCGGCAGGACATCGCCGACGGCGTCCGGTGGTTGATGGGCAGCCCGCCCGTGCGCACGCTGGCGATCATCATCGTCGTCTTCAACATCACCTGGGCCGCTCCGTGGTCGGTGCTGGTGCTGTGGGCCCTCGAGCGGGTCGGCATCGGCGAGGCCGGCTTCGGGCTGCTGATCACCGCGTCCGCCCTCGGCGGGCTGCTCGCCACCTTCTCCTACGGCCGGCTCGAGAAGCGCGTCCCCCTCGCCACGCTCATGCGCGCGGTGCTGATGGCCGAGGTGCTGTTCCACCTCGCCATGGCGCTGACGACGTCGGCCTGGACGGCGTACCCGCTGATGTTCTTCTTCGGTGCCTACGCCTTCGTGTGGGGCACGTTGTCGCAGGCGGTGCGCCAGCGGGCGGTGCCCACCGAGCTCCAGGGGCGGGTCGGGTCCGTCTACATGATCTGCGTGATGGGCGGCATGCTGCTCGGCTCGCTCCTCGGCGGCCTCATCGCCGGCGCCTGGGGACTCACCGCGCCGTGGTGGTTCGCCTTCGCCGGCTCGGGCCTGACGTTGGCGCTGGTGTGGCGCCAGCTGGCGCACATCGCCCACGCCGACGAGGCGTCGACCGCCACCGCCTGAGGCGGTGCCACGAGCGGGCAGGTGGTTCGATGGGCAGATGGACGCCCTCGCCGAGCTCGTCGAGTCCCTG
>JAOPXD010000159.1 GCA_025965315.1 Marmoricola sp. | reverse complement strand
CATGCTCGCCTTGGTCGAGATCGTGCCGAGCCTGTTGACCACCCCTGACACAGTTGCCCGTTCCAAGACATTCGTGGGTGAAGGCCTGGGTAAGCAGGCGATTGATTGTCAGGATCGTGCTGGGTTTGTGGTGAATGCGTTGTTGGTTCCGTTCATTCTTTCGGCGATTCGGATGTTGGAGTCGGGGTTTGCGACGGCGGTGGCGATTGATCAGGGTTTGGTTCTTGGTGCTGCTCATCCGCAGGGGCCGTTGGCGTTGGCTGATCTGATTGGTTTGGATACGACTGAGGCGATTGCGCGGTCGTTGTATGAGGAGTTCAAGGAGCCGTTGTATGCGGCTCCGCCGTTGCTGGGTCGGATGGTTGATGCGGGGTTGTTGGGTCGTAAGGCGGGTCGGGGTTTCTTCGACTACGAGTCGAAGCGATGAGCGAGCGGTCCTCAGTCTTGTATGGCTTGTCGGAGGAGCATCGTGATATCCGTCGGGCGGTGCGGGAGTTGGCCGAGTCCAAGATCGCGCCGTATGCGGCTGAGGTCGATGAGCAGTCCCGTTTCCCGGCCGAGGCTGCTGCAGCGTTGTTGGCGACCGATTTCCACGCTCCGCATGTCCCGGAGGAGTACGGCGGTCCGGGTGCGGACGCGTTGGCGACGGTGTTGGTGATCGAGGAGGTCGCCCGGGTCTGTGTGTCTTCCAGCCTGATCCCTGCGGTCAACAAGCTCGGCTCGCTCCCGATTCAGATCGCTGGGTCGGAAGAGTTGAAGAAGACTTATCTGTGTGCGTTGGCGCGTGGTGAGGGCGGGTTCTCCTACTGCCTTTCGGAGCCTGAGGCTGGTTCGGACGCGGGTGGGATGACCACGCGCGCGGTCCGCGACGGCGACTACTACGTGCTCAACGGTGTGAAGCGCTGGATCACCAACGCTGGTGAGTCGGAGTACTACACGGTGATGGCCGTGACCGACCCGGATTCGCGTACCCGCGGTATCTCGGCGTTCGTGGTGGAGAAGTCTGATGAGGGGGTTTCCTTCGGTGCGCCGGAGAAGAAGCTCGGCATCAAGGGCAGCCCGACCAAGGAGGTCTACCTCGACAACGTCCGGATCCCGGCGGACCGGATCATCGGCGGGGAGGGCACCGGGTTCGAAACGGCGATGCGCACCCTGGACCACACCCGGGTCACCATCGCTGCGCAGGCTGTCGGGGTGGCCCAGGGGGCGCTGGACTACGCGCTCGAGTACGCCGTGGAGCGCCAGCAGTTCGGCAAGTCGATCTCGCAGTTCCAGGGGATGCAGTTCCTGCTAGCCGACATGGGTATGAAGGTCGAGGCGGCCCGGCAGATGACGTACGCCGCCGCTGGCCGCTCCGAGCGTGGCGACACCGATCTGACGTTCTTCGGTGCGGCCGCGAAGTGCTTCGCCTCCGACGTCGCGATGGCTGTCACCACGGATGCCGTCCAGGTGCTCGGCGGCTACGGCTACACCCGCGACTACCCGGTCGAGCGGATGATGCGCGACGCGAAGATCACCCAGATCTACGAAGGCACCAACCAGGTCCAACGGATCGTGATGGCACGCCAACTCATCGCCGGCATCCAATCAACCGCGAGCGGGCGCGACTTGTGAAGGCCACGATCTTCGGTGCCAGTGGATCGGTGGGTCAACTACTGATCATCGAGTTTCTCAACCGTGGACACGACGTCGTCGCAGTGACCCGGAACCGCAGTCGTGTCACCACAGAGCACGAGCGTCTGACCGTCATGGAGGCGGACCTCGGCGATCTCAGTTCGCTTCAACGAGCGTTGGAGGGCTCAGAGGTCGCCGTCATCAGCCTGGGCGACGACGTGGTCGACACGGGAACAGACGCCATCGTGACAGCGATGAGGAGTCGCGGTGTCGGGCGCGTCGAGGTGCTCACGGGATTCGGTACGAGTGCTATGAGTCGCCGCGAGCTACGACCGGCTATGCGGGCCCTGGTGGCAATGGTCCGCCTGGTGACCTATCCGGGGTTCGTAGCCAAAGAGAGACAAGACGCCGTGATCCGGGATTCAGGTCTGACCTTCACGATCGTCCAACCACCGTCGCTCACTTCGACCGCAAAGACCGCGACCTATCGCCATGGCGATTACTCGGGGAAGTCGATCCTAGGGAGGCTCGCTCGGGCGGATCTCGTTGAGTTCATGGTCGACAACCTGGAACTAGACAGGTACGTCAATGAGTCCGTGTACATACAGGCCCGAACGCCGCTCGCGGCCAGATGGCCGTAGGCGTCTAGTGAGGCGCGACCAGGGCCGTGACCGCGGACCTGACCATCTCACGTCGGGACGAGCGCGTCTGCGCCTCGACAGCGTCGACCACGGCAACCGGCGTGGTCGACCACATACGCGCGATCGCCTGAACACTGAGGACGAGTTCGGCGGCCCCTACGCGGGCGGAGACTTTGCCAGCCTCTTGAGCGGCGGCCACCAACGCGATTTTCTCGCTCGTGGCTGCGGCGATCGCGGCGTCGACATCCGGAGTGGGACTGGCGTCGCGCTCGAGCTGGTACCAGGCGACGAACCGTTCGACCTTGGGGTGCTCGACCATCCCGTCGTAAAGGTGGACGGCGTAGCCGGGGAGGTCTTCGGGGTTGATCGGCGTCTGGTCGACGGTGCGTTTGGTGATGTCAACCAGCACCGCGTCGAACAACGCTTCCTTGCTGCCGAAGTACGTGTACACGAGACCAGCGCTGCACTGCGCCCTTCGCGCGATCGCCTCGACCTTGGTCCCGATCAGACCGGTGGCGGCGAATTCGATGAGAGCAGCGTCCAGCAGCTGACGCTTCTTGCTCTCCGGATCTCGTACTCGCATGGTCGCAGGCTACTTAATGAATGGTCATTTGACGAAGTGGAGAGCCGGGCGTACGTTCAATATTATTGAACGCTCATTTATTAGAAAGGTTCACCATGTCACAGGTTTGGTTCGTCACCGGAAGCTCTCGAGGCCTCGGTCGCAGCATCGTGGAGAAGGCTCTTGAGGCTGGGAATCGGGTGGTCGCAACTGCCCGCAAGCCCGAGGATCTCGCAGACCTGACGGAGAAGTACGGGGATCGAGTGCTGCTTCTCGCTCTGGACGTAGCGGATGCGGACGCCGCCGAGTCCGCTGTTCAGGCAGCGGTCGGAACCTTCGGCCGGATCGACGTCGTCGTGAACAACGCCGGGTACGGCGACACGGCCTCCATCGAGGACATGTCGACGGAGATGTTCCGAGCGCAGATCGACACGAACTTCTACGGCGTCGTGAACGTGACGAAGGCAGCGCTTCCCTATCTGCGAGAGCAGGGCTCCGGATACTTCTTCCAGATCTCCTCGCTCGGCGGGCGGCTCGGGACCCCAGGGCTCAGCGCCTACCAGAGCGCCAAGTGGGCGGTCGGAGGCTTCTCCGAGGTGTTGGCAAACGAAGTCGGTCCGCTCGGCATCAAGGTCACGGTTGTTGAACCCGGCGGAATGCGTACGGACTGGGCCGGCTCGTCGATGACGATCCCTGAGGTGAGTGCCCCGTACGAGCAGACCGTAGGGATGCTCGCCCAGATGATCCGCGAGGCGAACGGCGCGGAGCCGAGCGACCCGGACAAGGTCGCACAACTGCTCGTCGACCTGTCCACGAAGGACGAGGTGCCCGTTCGGCTCCTCATCGGCACCGATGCGGTCGAATACGCCGCAAACGCGGCACAGGTGCGCGCGCAGTCCGACGAGCAGTGGCGCGGCCTGAGCGAGTCGGTCTCCTTCGACATCAAGGTCCCGTGAAGAAATCGAAAGAGTGAGGAACCAGCATGAGTGAGAGCAACGCAATCCCCGGCCTGGAGCTGATCGGAAACGTCGCCGTCGTGACCGGGGGGTCGCGAGGTATCGGGTACACGGTCGCGGACTACCTGATGGCCTACGGTGCCGATGTCGTCATCACGTCCATTGACGGCGACGAGATCGACGCCGCGGCGATCGCGCTGGCGGAGTCCCATCCCGGCCGCCGGGCGATTGCTGTCCAGGCAGATGTCGGTTCGTCAGCCGACGTCGAGCGCGTGTTCGCCACAGCGGAGGCCGAGCTCGGGCCCGTCGCCATCGTCGTGAACAACGCGGGCAACAGCACGTTGGGCACCATCTTGAACCTGCCCGAAGAGGACTGGGACTCGGTGCTGACCACGCACCTCAAGGGCACCTTCCTCAACACCAAGGCAGCGATGACACGCATGAAGGCGTCTGGTACCGCTGGCGCCATCATCAACATCGGTTCGGTGGAGACGTTCGCCACTACTCGTGGTAACGCGCACTACACGGCAGCAAAGGGCGGCATCGACAAGTTCACCAACGTCGCTGCGATCGAGGCTGGCCGATTCGGGGTCCGCGTCAACACGATCTCGCCGGGTGTCGTCGAAACGCCGATGGGCAAGGCGGTGACCACCGCTGAGTTCGAAGCCGCCTGGCACCGCACCTTCGCGATCGACCGGATGGGGCAGACGCCTGACATTGCGCAGGCCGTCGTGTTCTTGGCGTCCACCTACGCCACGTGGATCACCGGGATCAATCTCCTGGTCGATGGCGGAACGCACCTTCGGGGACTTCCCGACTTCGTCGACTTCCTCATGCCTGGATCGGTGTGAGGATCGGCTGAAAGCCCATCGAACGCGGTGTGCCCCGACCCTGGATGTCTCCGGGGTCGGGGGCGCGGTGGTCATGCTCCGGATCGGACGAGCGCAGGCGCTATCTCAAGGACCAGATCGCCACCTTCGACCGACTGCGGACGTGACACCGCGACGCGTTCGACCGTTCCTGACACGGGAGCTGTGATCGCGGCTTCCATCTTCATCGCCTCGATCGACGCCACAGTCTCGCCGGCGCTGACCTGTTGTCCGGCTGCAACACCGACCGTCACGACACCTTGGAAGGGTGCGGCCACGTGACCGGGCTTTGACGTGTCTGCCTTCTCTGCGGCAGCGACGTCGGCGGCAATGCTCCTGTCGCGCACGCTGACGGGGCGCAGTTAGCCATTGATCGTTGCGACGACCGCACGGAACCCCCGGTCATCTGGCTCGCTGATGGCCTCGAGACCAACAATAAGGGTCTTTCCCTCCTGGAGCTCGACAGTGTGTTCGACGCCGGCCCGAAGACCGTAGAGATAGTCGAGCGTGTTGAGGACGGAGACGTCACCGTACTGAGCACGAGACTCGCTGAACTGGCGGGTGGGACCTGGGAACAGCAACTCGTTCAGGGTGCGTCGCCGTGCACTGCTCGTGCCGGAGAGGCCTTCCTGCTCCTGAGTGCTGAGGGTTTCCAGCGGTGGTTTGTACGCCCGGCCTATGAGTGCCTTCGTCCGGAACGGCTCTGGCCATCCCCCAGGCGGGTCCCCGAGCTCGCCGTTGAGAAAGCCCACGACCGAATCGGGGAGGTCGAACCGACCTGGGCTCGACGCGAACTCGGCCGGGTCAGCCCCGGCGCCCACCAGTGCAAGGGCGAGGTCACCGATGACCTTCGAGGATGGGGTCACTTTCGGAATCCGACCGAGGATGTCGTTAGCTGCGGCGTACATGTCCTCGATCTGCTCGAACTTCTCGCCCAGTCCGAGGGCCATGGCCTGTTGGCGCAGGTTGGAGAGCTGACCCCCGGGAATCTCGTGGCGATAGACCCGTCCGGTCGGAGCGGGGAGGCCTGACTCAAAAGGTGCGTAGACCCGTCGAGTTGCTTCCCAGTAAGGCTCGAGCGCGTTGATCGCGTCGAGCGAGAGTCCTGTTTCGCGAGGGCCGTGGTCCGTGGCTGCGACCAAGGACGAGATCGGCGGTTGAGACGTCGTACCCGCCATGGAGGCTGCGGCCGCGTCGACGGCATCGACCCCAGCGTCAATCGCGGCAAGGAGCGTTGCGAGCTGGCCGCCGGGTGTGTCGTGGGTGTGCAGGTGGACAGGCAGGTCGAACCGTGCCCTGAGGGCGCTGACGAGCGTCTTTGCCGCCGGGACCCGCAACAGGCCTGCCATGTCCTTGATGGCGAGTACGTGTGCTCCGGCTCCCACGATCTTTTCAGCGAGGCGGAGGTAGTAGTCAAGTGTGTAGAGGTCTTCGTCGGGGTTGGACAGGTCGCCGGTGTAGCAGAGTGCGACCTCAGCTACTGCCGTCCCCGTCTGGCGTACGGCTTCGATCGCGGGCCGCATCTGCTCGACATCGTTCAGGGCGTCGAAGATGCGAAAGACATCGATTCCCGTCGCGGTCGCCTCCTGGACGAACGCGTTCGTGACGTCAGTGGGGTACGGCGTGTACCCGACGGTGTTTCGCCCGCGGAGCAGCATCTGGAGGCAGATGTTCGGAACCGCCTGACGTAAGGACGCCAATCGCTCCCACGGATCCTCGGATAGGAACCGGAGCGCTACGTCGTAGGTGGCACCGCCCCACGCCTCGACCGACCAGAGCTCAGGTGTCGTGCGAGCAACGTGTCCCGCGACCGCCAGCAGGTCGCGGGTGCGGACCCGAGTAGCTAGGAGCGACTGGTGCGCGTCGCGGAATGTCGTGTCGGTGACGGCGAGGTTCGGTTGCGCGCGGAGCCTGCGAGCGAATTCCTCGGGTCCGACCGCGAGGAGCAGCTGGCGTGATCCGTCAGGTGAGGGAACCGCGAGGTTGACCTCGGGGAGCTTGGTCATCGGATCAACGGTGACCGGGGCCCGGCCGTGAGGCTGGTTGACCGTCACGTCTGCGAGGAAACTGAGCAACTTGCTGGCCCGGTCGCCGCTGTTGCGTGCCTGAAGGAGGTGCGGATGCGTCTCTATGAAGGAGGTAGTGACGTTGCCGGCTGCGAAGTCAGGGTCGGTCAAGACGGCTTGGAGGAACGGGATGTTCGTGGAAACACCGCGAATGCGGAACTCGGCAATCGCACGCCGGGCCTTCTCGACGGCCTTGTCGAACGTCCGTCCTCGGCACGTGAGCTTGGCAAGCATCGAATCGAAGTGCGCAGAGACCTCGGCCCCCGGGTGGCCAGTTCCGCCGTCGATACGGATCCCGGGCCCACCGGGGGAGCGGTACGCCGTGATGACTCCGGTATCGGGACGGAAGTTGTTTGCAGGGTCCTCGGTGGTGATCCGGCACTGCAAAGCCGCGCCGCGGACACGGATGGTGTCCTGTGACAACCCCAGGTCCTCAAGGGTCTCGCCGGCAGCGATGCGCATCTGGGACTGGACCAGATCGACATCGGTGACCTCCTCGGTCACGGTGTGCTCGACCTGGATCCGTGGGTTCATCTCGATGAAGACGTAATTGCCTTCGCGGTCGACAAGGAACTCGATGGTGCCCGCGTTGCGATAGCCGATCTCCCGGGCAAAGCGGACCGCATCGGCGCACATGCGGTCCCGCAGGTTCGGGTCCAGGTTCGGCGCCGGCGCGATCTCGACGACCTTCTGGTGGCGTCGCTGCACCGAACAATCGCGCTCGAACAAGTGGATAACGTTGCCGGCACCGTCGGCGAGAATCTGGACCTCGATGTGACGCGGGTCGACGACTGCCTGCTCGATGAACACGGTCGCGTCACCGAACGCTCCCTCACCCTCCCGCATGCAGGTCTCGATCGCTTCTCGTAGGTCCTTCGGGTCGTCGACGCGACGCATCCCGCGCCCTCCGCCACCGGCGACCGCCTTGACGAACAACGGGTACGGCAGTGCCGTCGAAGCGGCAACCAGGTCATCAACGTTGGTGGACGGTTCAACGCTGGCAAGAGTCGGCACGCCAGCTGCCTTAGCAGCGGCGATAGCGCGGGCCTTGTTTCCGGTCAGCTCGAGGACCGTCGGTGGCGGGCCGATGAACGTGATGCCTGCGTTCGCGCAGGCCTCGGCGAGATCGGGATTTTCCGAGAGGAACCCATAGCCGGGGTAGATGGCGTCGGCGCCCGATTTCAAGGCGACCGCGACGATTGCGTCCGGATCGAGGTACGCCCGGACCGGGTGACCAAGCTCGCCGATCTCGTACGCCTCGTCGGCCTTGAGCCTGTGCTCGGACCAACGGTCCTCGTGCGGGAAGACGGCGACAGTCGCGGCATTGAGTTCATAGGCCGCGCGGAGCGCGCGGATCGCAATTTCCCCGCGATTGGCCACAAGCACTTTGGAGAACATCAGACGTCGCCGCAGCTGTTCGACCTGGTCTCAAATTGGTGGTTCATTTGATTCTTCCTCAAGTACAGGGCGACGGCGCGCCCGGTTCGGCCGTCCTAGCGTTGTTGGTGCAGTTCTGGGAAACAGATCGAACTCATCGGGGCGGCGCAGGACTTCGTGCGCTACTTCAGCGACCCGGCCTCCAAGAGCGATGGTCCGTACCAAGTGAGGAGCCGACCACTGACGAGCTCGGTCGGCACTCCGGGGAACATCTCGGGGCCGTTCTCGGCAGTGAATTCATACGGCTCGTCGGGAAGGATGATGACGTCCGGTTCAAGCTTCAAGATCTCGTTCACGTCTGTCCGCGGATAGCGGTCCAACAACCCAACGGCCGCGTTCTCCCATCCCAGACGTCTGGCCAGGTCGTTGGCGAAGGTGCGGCTGCCAACGACGAGCCAGGGGTCGCGCCAGATGGGCATGACCACCCGGCGAGTAGGGCGCGGGTAGGCGCCGCACCACTGGCTCTTCGCGTCACGCAACCAACCGGGAATCGGCCAATCGAGCAAATTCCTGAACAAGCGTTCGTAGGTTTCGATGGCGTCCGGAACAGTCTCGATATTTGTCACGATGACGTTGAGGCCGGATTGACGAAGCCGTTGGACGTCGAGTTCTCGGTTCTCCTCACGATTCGCGATGATGAAGTCGGGCTTCAGACGCCTGATCGCACCGAGGTCGGGATTCTTGGTGCCGCGGACCCTCGTCGTTTCCAAGTCGTGCGGGTGCGTGCACCAGGCCGTCGCCCCGACGACCGCCTTCGGGTTCACCGATGCGAGCGCCTCGGTGATCGACGGCACCAAGGACACCACGCGCGGCGCGCTCACACGTTCCTCCGGTACTGGCCGCCGACTTCGAAGAACGCCTGCGTGACCTGTCCCAGGGTGCACACGCGAGCTGCGTCCATGAGCACGGCGAAGACGTTCTCGTCGGTGCGGGCGACCTCCTTGAGGCGTTGGATGGCCACGGCCGACTCCTCTGCATGAGTCTTCTGGAATTTCTGGACGCGGGCCAGCTGGCCCTCCTTCTCGTCCTCGGTCGCGCGGGCGAGTTCGACAACGACAACCTCAGACTCGGTCGCCGCGCGTTTGACAAAGGTATTCACGCCGATGATCGGCAGGGTGCCGTCATGCTTGCGCTGCTCGTACAGCATCGACTCGTCCTGGATACGACCGCGTTGGTAGCCGGTCTCCATGGCACCGAGAACACCGCCGCGCTCACTGATGCGGTCGAACTCGATCAGCACCGCTTCCTCGACCAGCTCGGTGAGCTGGTCGATGATGTACGAGCCCTGAAGCGGGTTCTCATTCATCGCCAGTCCCCACTCGCGGTTGATGATGAGCTGGATGGCGAGCGCTCGGCGTACCGACTCCTCCGAGGGGGTCGTCACTGCTTCGTCGTACGCGTTCGTGTGCAGGCTGTTGGCGTTGTCGTAGATCGCGATGAGGGCCTGCAGCGAGGTTCGGATGTCGTTGAAGTCCATCTCTTGGGCGTGCAGTGACCGTCCCGAGGTCTGCACGTGGTACTTCAGCTTCTGCGATCGGTCGTTGGCGCCGTACCGCTCCTTCATCGCGATGGCCCAGATCCGGCGAGCGACACGGCCGATCACCGAGTACTCAGCGTCCATGCCGTTGGAGAAGAAGAACGAGAGGTTCGGGGCGAAGTCGTTGATGTCCATGCCTCGCGCAAGGTAGGACTCGACGTAGGTGAATCCGTTGGCGAGGGTGAATGCCAGCTGGCTGATGGGGTTCGCTCCGGCTTCGGCAATGTGGTAGCCGGAGATCGAGACCGAGTAGAAGTTCTGAACCGAGTTCTCGATGAACCACTCCTGGACGTCAGCCATCATCCGGAGGGAGAACTCGGTCGAGAACAAGCAGGTGTTCTGACCCTGGTCCTCCTTGAGGATGTCCGCCTGGACGGTGCCGCGGACAGCGGAGAGCGCCGTGGCGCGCAGGTCTGCGAACTCCAGATCTGTCGGCTGACGACCTTCGTTCTCCACGAACGCAGTGGTCTGCTGGTCGATGACCGTATTCAGGAAGAAGGCGAGAACGGTGGGCGCCGGTCCGTTGATCGTCATGCTGACGCTGGTGGTCGGTGACACAAGATCGAACCCACTGAAAAGCTCGTGCATGTCGTCGAGGGTCGCGACGCTGACGCCTGAGGTGCCGACCTTGCCGTAGATGTCGGGGCGCAGATCGGGGTCGCGACCGTAGAGGGTCACGGAGTCGAACGCAGTAGACAGCCGGGTCGCCGGCTGGCCCTCGGAGAGCAGCTTGAAGCGGCGGTTGGTCCGGAACGGATCACCTTCGCCCGCGAACATCCGGGCAGGATCCTCGCCGTCACGCTTGAATGGGAAGACGCCGGCTGTGTAGGGGAAATGTCCAGGCAGGTTCTCGCTGCGCAGGAACGTGATGAGGTCGCCATCGTCTGCGAATGACGGCACCGCGACGCGGGGAACGCGGTTGCCCGCCAGCGTCTCGCGGGTGAGCTCGGTACTGATCTCACGATCCCGAACCTGGACGACCTGAATGTCCCCGCTGTAGGTCAGGACTGTCGTGGACCAGGCAGTGATCGCGGTATCAACTGCTTCGGGCATCGACTGGGTCGCCTCGGCGACGAGTTTGTCCAACGTGGCGGAGTCGTGAACGTTCTCGGCCACGGCCTTCAGCTGCTGGAGACGGCGTGCCTTGCCGGCGAGGACCGAGGTGGTCTGGTGGTAGGCCCGGATCGTCTGAGCCGTTTCGGCCAGGTACCGACTTCGGTCGGAGGGAATGAGCTGACTCATCGAGGTCGAGGTCTTCACCGATACAGGTGGCAGCACACCGTCGTCCGCTTCGAGTCCGGCGGGCCGCAACATTCCAACCAATGCCTGATACAGGGCGGTGACGCCGTCGTCGTTGTACGCGGCGGCGCAGGTGCCGTACACGGGCATGTCCTCGGGGCGTGTGCCGAATGCTTCCCGGTTGCGAACCAGCTGGCGTCCGACGTCCCGGAGCGCGTCCTGCGCGCCGCGCCGCTCGAACTTGTTGATGGCGACCAGATTCGCGAAGTCGAGCATGTCGATCTTCTCGAGCTGGGATGCGGCGCCGAAGTCTGGCGTCATGACGTACAGAGCGAGATCGACGAAGGGGACGACGGCAGCATCGCCCTGTCCGATGCCCGGAGTCTCGACAATCACAAGGTCGAACGCTGAGGCCTTCAGGATGGTTAAGACATCGGCAAGGTGATCGGGCAGCTCGTGTGCACCGCGCGTGGCCAAGGACCGGAAGTAGATCCGGTCCCCGTCCAGAGAATTCATCCGGATGCGGTCGCCTAGCAGGGCACCTCCACCCCTGCGCCGGGTCGGGTCGACCGCCACGACCGCGACGCGAAGCTTGTCCTGCTGGTCGAGACGCAGCCGCTGGAGAAGCTCATCGGTGAGTGATGACTTTCCTGATCCGCCGGTTCCCGTGATGCCGAGTACCGGAATGGTGCGGGACCGGGCAACGGCTTGCAGCTCGGCGAGCAGACTTTTGGGAAGGGCCCCGACCTCGGCAGCCGTGATGGCGCGTGCGATATCGCCGCGGTCGCCAGCAAGGATGGCCTCGACCGTGGGCTTGCCCTTCGCCCAGAGGTCGAAATCGCACTGAGCGACGATCGAGTTGATCATGCCGACGAGACCGAGTCGCTGGCCGTCCTCAGGAGAGAAGATGGTGACGCCGGATTTAAGGAGTCGTTCGCGTTCTTCAGGAACGATGACCCCGCCTCCTCCGCCGAAGATGCGGATGTGCGGCGCGTTGTGTTCGGCGAGAAGCCTCGCGAGGTACTCGAAGTACTCGACGTGTCCGCCCTGGTAGGACGAGACAGCAATTCCCTGAACATCCTCGTCCAAGGCGGCATCGACGACATCTTGAACAGACCGGTTGTGCCCCAGGTGGATGACCTCGCATCCCTGTGACTGGAGGATCCGGCGCATGATGTTGATCGAGGCGTCGTGGCCGTCGAAGAGGGCCGAAGCGGTAACGAGGCGAACGGGTCGCTCGGGCTGGTGCAGCGTCTCCAAGACGGTTGGCTCCCTAGGGCTCGCAGCCGGGCAGCCCGGCAAATACTTTGGCGTCCTACTTTACTTAAATATGATTATGATAGCCATGGGGCTAGCACGCCAAATTTCTGCCCCTTGAGCGAGGTCCGAGGCGGCCGAGGCGCAGGTTCCAGAACCAGGCCAAGTAGTGCCGCCCAGCCGTAGTCAAGACTTGAGGAGCAGATGTGCGTGATGACGTTCTCGTTGGACGTTCTCCCGGGATCCCGAAGCTCTTGGCGCACCTCGGCATGTTTGTGTTGAGGCACGCCATGAGGTCCGAGAGGCAGGGATCGAGGTCGACGACTCCGCGGGCTGGCGTCGGCGACGGAAGGATCGAATCCCGCGTCGAACCCGACGAAAGGCTTAGGCGTACGCCTTCTTGAGATGATCTCCGATCATCATGATGGCCTCACGTGCGACCGCAACGGGCTTTGCGTGAGTGAAGCCGTGATCGACCCCGGCGAACTCGCGGTAGGTGACATCGACACCGACATTCGCAAGCTTGTCGGCGAACTCGGTCATCTCTCTGCGTAGTGTGTCCAGCTCGGCGGTGAGGATAAGAGTGGGAGGGAAGTCTTCCAGCCGCTCGTAGTGGAACGGCGAGACGAGCGGGTCGTGGACGTCCGCACCAACGAAGTACGTATTCCTCACCAACTTCATGAGAGCCGGGGGGACGACGGGGCGCTTCGCGGTAGAGGTCCTATCGGTGTCGCTCCGCACGAAGTCGACACACCCGTACTCCGCAGTTAGCGCAACGGGCAGGTGGTAGCCATCATCGATCGCCTGGGTGACGACGCTGACGGCGTACTTTCCGCCAGCGCTTGGCCCACCCACCGAGATTCGCTCGACGTCCCAGCCTTCGGCACTGCCGGACTCGTGCATCCAGCGGAACACGTCGTATGTCTGCTCCTCGGCGACTGGAAAGCATACTTGCGGGGCGCTGTCGTAGTCGGGGATGACGACGTAGCAGCCGACCGACGAAGCGAGGTACTGCGCGACGTTGTCTTCCTGTTCGGGAACGCGAATGATGAAAGCGCCCCCGTGGGTGATGAGATGGGCCGGAGGTCGTCTCCCTGCGCGAGCGGCGTCTTCGATCGTCGCAGCCGTCGGCGCATAGACGAGTGTTGGCACGTCGCCGTGTCGAGTCGGTACCAAAACCTTCGTCGGAGGTTCGATCTTCTTCGTGTTGAAGTAGGTCCTGGGCGACGACTGGATCCGGAAAACCATGGGAAAAACGGCTTGGAACGCGCGTGCCTGAAAGGCGGGGCCCCATGCGACCTTGGGATCTCTGCGAAGCATTGAAGACCTTCTCGATAGAAAACTAACTAGATAGTTAGAAACATACGATTGTGAAGGCTTGGCTGTCAACTACCTGGTTAGTTGCTAGATTTGCCTGGTGCCGAGAGATTCAAGTGCGACCAGACAACGACTCCTGGTAGCCGCTCTGGCTGAGTTTGCCGAGCTCGGTATCGCTGGGGCGAGGGTTGACCGGATCGCAAAGGTCGCGTCAGCCAACAAGGCACAGATCTACCACTACTTCGGCAGCAAGGAAGCGTTGTTCGAGGCTGCATTCGAAATGATCGTTCAGATGACGGTCAGTGAGGCACCTATCAGTGTCGACGACCTGCCGGCTTACGCGGCCACGCTAGCCAAGGGTTACGACGATCACCCCGAGATCGCCAGGTTGGCCACCTGGGCACGGCTCGAACGCGCAGGTTCGCCGCCTATCCAGATGGCAGTCGAGGCGACCGCTGCGAAGGTCGCGGCAATCGCGCGAGCACAACAAGATGGCCGTGTCTCGGACCGGTTCCCGCCTGATGTGACGCTCGGTCTGATCCTGACAATCGCGACCATGTGGTCTGCCGCCAACCCGGAGTACCTGGCATCTGTGGAACCGCGATCTCGAGAAGACCGTCACAGGTACGTCGCCGAAGCTGTCCGGGTGTTGTTGAGCCCGGACTCTGGCGCATCCTGAGGTTCGCCCCCGCGGGCGCCCTGGACGACCAGACCTGACGGCCACGACGTCTACTTCTACGCCCGCGACCAAGCGCGCAAACCCAAAGTCAAGGATCAGATGCGGGGCGCCGGTCAAATATTGGCCGGGTGTTGTCCAGGATCGCACTTGGCGACCCAGCCTTCCAGCCAGAATGACGCGGAAGCCATGCGACCGGATATGTGATCCGATCAGAGTGGAGGCGACGCGGCCAGTTTGTTGGATCCGACTCCACGAGGCCTGATCTTGAATCGGGACTGGGAGGGTTCGTTTTCGTCGCCGGGTCGAATTGGTTTAGCGCAAGAACCTGACGAGCGGGCAGCAAGCTCTCACGCAACGCTCGACCTTCGTGTCGTGGTCGCTGCCCAACCCCCGCCTTCGATCAGCGACGTGTTTTGGGGCCTGGCTGGGAGACGCGTAACTCCCAGGGTCGATGCTGACGGATCCTCAGCAACACGATCTCCTATTCAGGCTGCACGTCCTTGGGGCTGGAGACGCCCCGACGCGCACCCGTGAGAGGTCTCTGCGGAGCGTTGAAGCGGCACTGGTCTGGACCGGGAACGGGTTCGGTGGCCCCGGATGTCGAATTACCCCCCGTAGGGAAAACGAAAATTTTGGAGGATCAGACCCTCCAAATCGGCGAACAAAGGGAGCAATAACGTGGAAAACGACAAGGCAGACCTCGGCGACAACGGTCAAGCAGCCACAGGTGGAGTGCTTGTGCCGATCAAGCAGGCGTCAGAAGCCCAACTGAAGGCGAATCGGGATAACGCGAAACGTTCGACTGGGCCCCGAACCGCCGAGGGCAAGGCGCGGAGTGGTGAGAACGCCGTGAAGCATGGCCTCTACGCGACCAAGTGTGCGGCGATCCTTACGGGCCCGTACCCGGAGGACCAAGACGAACTCGATGGCCAGGTTCGAGCGGTCATCGCTGCGCTTGCGCCCCGCGACGTCCTTGAAGCGGGCACTGCTTCTGAAATCGCCCTGATCTGCTTGAAGGAGCGCCGCGTTGCCGCTTTCGAGGATGGCCAGCTACTAGCCGACGAACGCGTCTTCCACTTCGGCCGCTTCGTGGCGGGTGATGTTGCCGGCGCGGCCGCGCGTCGCGAGATCGGGGCGTGGGACCGAGCGCGTATCGACGGAGACGCGTCGATCGTGACGGCTGCGCAGATCGATTTCCCGTGGAAGGAGATGGCCACGTACCTGAAGGCGTCGAAGCCTTCGCGGGAATGGGTGGCGGACCTCTGGACCGAGACGGTCGAGCGTGACACCCCTTTGGCATGGCGTGACTTGTTCGAAGTTCTTGTCAGCCGCTTTTTTCCGGCCCCGCACGACCTAGGGATCTGGTTGCGCCTGGACGAGTCTCACCGCGAGGACGCGAGCATTAGGACTTCATTGGCCGCAAGCCGCGAAGTCGCTCTGAACTCCATGGCGGTTCTGGAACGTGGGACCCAGTTGAGGACTCGTTTGCTCCAGGACAAAGTCAAACTGCTGGCCGTGTACGAGATGTTCAAGAGCCGCGAACTTAGGTGATGTAGCAGGTCTCGCGAAACGAACCCAATCTGAATCGCTCGGTGGCCGATTTCGCGAAACGAACCCAATCAGGCCTTCCGCTTCGTCGGGAGATCCCTTCTGGGCGTCCGACGCGCGCCGATAACCCTGCAGGTCACACGGTATGCCTACAGTTTTACGCATGCCCTACTGGGGCGGGACGTGCATAAATACGTGAGGTGATCCTCTGCGCGCCGACTGCGAGTCTAGTGACACTCATCGGATGACAGTCGCTCGGTCGGGGAGAGGGCTTGGAGGATCTGCTCCCGCGCGTACATTTGATGTGCGGAAGTCTGTGACACGGCAGGACGACGACCAGCGCACGCGTCCCGCTGATTCGGTACCGTCGTTCCGTGAACGTCGCAACCGTCGTCGAGAGGTCTCCTTCAGGATTTCGGTTGGCTTGTCCCGTGGCCGGGCGCGATTCCGGGCCACCGAAGGCACGCCGCGCTGGTCTGCCGGCATTGTCTGAAGAGGGTCGGCGGATCGGGTGCTTAGAGCACCGTACGAGGCTGGCATGAGTGGACGCTCAGACGCAGCGCACGGTGATCGTCCGGCCAAGGAGGAGCAAGATTGGCAGGCAGTCCGCTCCCGCCTTGGCTCTGCTCTCCGGCGACTCGGTGACGCCCCTTCCACCGATGCGCTGCGTGCGGCTGCACCGCGCGAGCTCTGCGAAGCGTGCGGTTTCACCCGGGCGATGATCTCGGCGGTGCACGGCAACCGGTGGGTGCCGCTGGTGCTCTACACGCAGGACTCCCTAGATCCCGAGGCCGCTGCGTTCCGCGCGTTCGTGGCGAGCGACGTAGAGATTCCGCTCGCGACGATGCTGGCGGAGACCGAGATGGTTCGTCGGCGCAAAGCCGTCCTGATCGACGACGCGCTGCTGGACCGACGCACGTACAAACCCATCATCTCCATAGCTCAGAGCACGGGGTACGTCGCTGCGCCATTGCTGGTCGATGGTCGGACGATCGGTTTCATGCACGCCGACCGGGTTGGCCAAGCACGGGCGCCCGGCGAAGCCGACCGTCGCACCATCGCTGCTTTCGCCGCAGAGCTGGCTGTCCTCTACCAGCAGCAGAGCTGGACCGAGCTGCTTCTCGGGAGGCATCGAGGGTTCGAGGAAACGATGTCCGCGGCCAAAGGCTCGCTCGTCCGCTTCACTGCCCCGAGCCGGAGTCTCGGGGCGAGCATCGAGGTGACAGGAGAACGGCACGACGGCACTGCGCCTGCGCCGCGCCGCGACGCTCTGCTCACCGCGCGCGAGCGAGAGATCCTCGAGCTCGTCGCGGAAGGCGCCACCAATGCGACGATCGCATCCCGGCTGACCCTGTCGGAGGACACCATCAAGACACACATGCGTGGTGTCCTCCGCAAGCTCCGCGTCTCCAGCCGCAGCGCCGCCGTGGCTCGCTACGTGCGGCTCCGGGGGTCTGGTGATGAGTGATCGGGAGCGCGCGTCTGACTGGATGGCAGCGTGGGACGAGCTCGACGCCGGACTCGCAGAGCTGCGCAGCTGTCGTGATGCGAACGAGCTCGCCGACCGGGCCTGCACCCTCGCGATGTCGTCCTGTGGTGCTGATCGTGTCGCGCTCGGTCGGATCCGTGACGGGGTCTGGTCCCCGTGGCGGGCAGCGGCTGCCACCGAGGACCTGGCGCCGCTGGTGCCATTCGCGCCGGTTGCTCTCGAGCAGCTCCCCACCGAACGAGAGGTCGCCAGGACCGGACGCGCCCAGGTGCGCCGCGGACACCCTGGCGGACGCCGCCGGAGCAGCGCATCGACGACCGACGTAGACGTCATCGTGGCCGGCGTGCGGAGCGCGGGAACTGTCGTCGGTCTCCTGCACGTCTCGGCGACGGGCACCGGGCACCCAGTGATCGTCGAGGCGTTCGCAGACGCGCTCTCGTCGATGTTCGCGCTGGTCGACGTCCGCGACCGGGTCCGGAACCAAGGGCTTGTGCTGGGCACGCTGGCCGCTGACCTCGAAGACCTGCGGAGGAACGATCCGATAGAGCTCGTGGCAGTACGGAAGCTCGGCGCCGGCGGAGGTCCGACGACGAGTCCTGACGGGCCGGCGGGCAGCACCCGGGCGCTCCTGACCGAGCGCCAGCTCGAGGTGCTCGACCTCATCCTCGCCGGTCAGTCGAACGCTCAGATCGCCGATCGACTCGTCGTGGCGGTGCCCACGGTCAAGAGTCATGTGCGCGCTGTACTCCGGGCCGTTGGTGCCGTGAACCGCGCAGAGGCCGTGACCCGGTTCAGCCAGGCCCGTTCGCACGATGCCGCCGACTGACCGGAGGTCAACGCACGGGACGGGTCAGGCGAAGCGCTCGCGCAGGACCGTCTTCAACACCTTGCCGGTCGCGTTGCGAGGAAGCTCGTCGACGACCTCCAGCTGCAACGGCAACTTGTAGCGAGCCAGTCGTCCATCGCCGAACTCCCGCAGCGACTCGAGCGTCAGCTCGGTGCCAGCCTGCAGTGCCACGACGGCGCACACGCGCTCGCCCCACTTGGGGTCATCGGTGCCGATCACAGCGACCTCGGCGATCGCAGGGTGCTCGAAGAGCACGCTCTCGACCTCCGCCGGATAGACGTTCTCCCCACCGGTGATGACCATGTCCTTGAGGCGGTCGGCGATGAACACGAAACCCTCGTCGTCGAGGTGACCTCCGTCCCCGGTCCGGAGCCAGGAGCCGTTCATCGTCTTGGCGGTCGCCTCGGGGTTGTTCCAGTAGCCGACCGTGACGCTGGGGCCCCGGACCTCGATCTCGCCCTGGATCCCGGCAGCGACGGGCGCGCCGCCTGCGTCGACGATCCGCATGTCGCACAGCAGCAGGGGGCGTCCGGCGGATCCCAGCTTGCGCTCGGCGTTCTCGGCCGTCAGGAAGGAAGCCACCGGTGCGGCTTCGGTCAACCCGTAACCCTGGGCGAGATCGACGCCGCGTTCCTGGAAGCGACGGATCAACGCGATCGGAACCGGTGCACCGCCGGTGATGATGAGCCGCAGGGCGGAGAGGTCGGCTTCGGCGAACCCGGGCAACGACGACAGCGCGTCGCACATGACGGGGACGCCGAACATGGTGGTGACCCCCTCGCGCTCGAGATCGTCGAGGACGACCTGGGCGTCGAAGCCACGGTGGATCACCAGGCGTCCGCCCTTGATCCACGTGGAGATCGTGGTGACGTTCAATGCGCCGATGTGAAACATCGGAGCGCAGACGAGCGAAACGTCGTCGTGCGCGACGTCGAGAGCCAGCACGACGCCGATGTTGTGCCACCAGAGGTTCGCGTGGGTAAGGACCGCTCCCTTCGGATAGCCCGTGGTTCCCGACGTGTACATGATCACCGCTGGATCCTCGGCACTCACCGGAACACGGCATGCCAACGGGATCGCGTCCGCGATCAAGGCGTCGCCGTCCTCCCAGCCCTCGGTCGTGGACCCGGCGGCTACGTGGACGAACCGCCGTACGGACAGACCCTCACGAACACTGTCGATCACCGGCGCGTGCTGCTCGTCGACCAGCAGCGTGTGCACCCCGGCGTCCTCGATCATGAATGCGAGCTCGGGGCCCGTCAACCGAAAATTGAGCGGCACCAGGACTGCGCCGAGGTGAGCGGCCGCGAACAGCGCCTCGAGGATCGCAGGGTCGTTGAGACCGAGGTAGGCGACCCGATCCCCGTGCTCGACGCCGCCGTCCGCAAGGACCGTCGCGAACCGGCGTACCCGGTCCAGGACCTCACCGAAGCTGCGGGTCTGGCCGTCGAACGTCACCGCCCCGCGCTCCCTCGATGCGTGGGCCCGCCGCTCGAGGATGGCGGCGAGATCGATCTCGGCCGGTACGGATCCGAGGATCGGAACTGACGATCGGGTGGCAGGCTTGAATGTGTCGGTGGTCACGGAACGAGAGAACCACGCCGCTTTCACAGTCGGCTAGCAGGTTGCGCCCGTTCAGCGATGGGAACCACTCAATGGGATGAGTTGACCAACCCTTTCGTATGCCAAGGTGATGGAGTTCACTGACGACGCGGACAGCCTCGCGTCGCAGATCGCCGGTCCTGGCCGGCCCCTTCGAGTTCAGAGGAAATCCGTGATGCCGACCACTCCCACAGACGTGCTCACTGCCTACCCGGCGCGCTACTGCGCCGCCTGGAGCCAACGCGACCTCGCCGAGGCGCTGGATGTCGTCAGCGCCGACGTCCACTGGGTCGATCCGTTGCTCCCTGAACCATTTTCCGGGCACGAGGGCGCAACCGGCTTCTTCCAAGGCGCGTGGCAGGGCTTCCCGGACATCGCCTTCGAGCTCCTCGGCGAGCCGCTCGTCGATGCTGCGAACAGCCGGGTGTCGGCCGAGTGGCGGATGACCGGGACGCACACGGGCGAGTTTCCCCCCGGTGCGCCGATCAGCGGGAACTCCTTCAGCGTGGTTGGCAGCGATACCTGGGAGGTCGGCCAGGACGGTCGTGCCGTCTCGGTCCACGCCCACTACGACACCTTGACCCTGCTGCGCGCTATCGGCCTCGCCTGAACCGTCCGTCCGCCCTTAACTCACCGAGGATCTGCCATGAGCTTCAGAATCGAACAAGCCGACGTCGTCATCGTCGGCGCTCGCTGCGCCGGGACGGCGGCGGCCGTTCCGCTGGCCCGTGCGGGACTCAAGGTCATCGTGATCGACAAGGCGAAGTTCCCGGCCGACACGATGTCGACGCACGTCCTGGTTCCCAACGGCGTGCAGGAGCTCCAGTTCATGGGGGCCCTGGACAAGATCCTGGCGCTGAACCCCGCTAAGAGCCGCTACCTGACGCTCCACGACGATGACGGGCTCGAGGTCGTGGAGCGGTTCAAGCCGTTCTCGGGGATCGACTACGGCATCTGCATCCCCCGGGACCAGCAGGACGTGCTGCTGGTCGAGGCCGCGCGCGACGCGGGAGCAGACGTACGGGAGCGCACCGCGATGACGGAGGTCGTCTGGCGCGACGGTCGCGCTGCGGGCGTTCACTGCAAGACCAGTGAGGGCGACTACGAGATCCACGCCAAGCTCGTCATCGGCGCCGACGGACGCAAGTCGCGCGTCGCGGCCGAGGTCGACTCCTGGACGCCGTACCGCGCCTCCAGGAACGGCCGCGGGTTCGCGTTCCGCTACCTCGACGACCCTCAGGGTGCGGACGCTCCCAGTGCTTTCCAGATCTTCCGGGCGCACGGCAACCAGGTGCTCGTCCTGCCGTCCTGCCCGGCCGGGCGCACGCTCGTCGTCAACATGACCGACGCCACGAAGATCAAGGGCATCCGTGCCGATCCGGAGGCGGGGTGGCAGGAGATGCTCGACCTCGATCCCGTGCTCAACGAGCGGGTGGGCGGTGCGACGAACATGAGCTCGGTCCGCAGCACTGATGACCTCTCTGCCTACTACCGACGCTCCACCGGCCCGGCGTGGGCGCTCGCCGGAGACTCCGGTCACTTCAAGGACCCGGTCACCGGCAACGGCATGCGGGACGCGTTGAAGTTCGGCCGCCTGCTCGGCGAGGCCGCGGCCGCCACGCTCGACGACCCCGAGCAGCTCGACCGCGCCCTGCGTGCCTGGGAGGCAGCCCGCGACGCCGACACCATCTCGACGTACCACTGGGGGAACCGTGAATCGCGGCCCGGACCATCGTCACCGTTGGTGCGCGAGGTACTGCGGACATTCGCCGGCAACGATGCCCCGAACCTCTCCGATACCTTCAACCGGGCCAGGCCGATCGAGGCGATCATCACCCCACGCCGGATGGTCAAGGGCCTGATCAACGCTCTCCGGGCCCCCGGTGCTGACCGCCGGGCGATCTTGCGCGAGGTCGTTGGCGAGCTCCCGGCCGAGATCGGCGCACGCCGTCACCGGCTCCTTGACGGGTTCCGTTCGACGCGGTCCGCAGGGACCGAGCGCGAGGGCTGGGACGTCGGGACAGCGCCCAATCCGCCGTCCTGGCGCCCTGCCGCCGTCGTCAGCGCCGATGCCGCTGCGCCTGCAGCCGCGAACTGATCCCCCGACCACCGAGCCCTCGAGAAGAGACCCCGCTATGCCCCAGGTCGAGCCTGTCGATGCAGACTTCTTCGACTCAGCGCCGTTCCGCGTCTCCGAGACGTTCCACATCCCACGTCCGGCTGAAGCGGTCTGGAAGGACCTGGTGAGCGACCGGCCGTTGGACTGGTGCCGGGTCCTGAGCATTCACTGGACGTCTGCACGTCCTTTCGGGGTCGGGACGACCCGCACGGCCAAGATCCTCGGTGGCGTGATCATCGTCAACGAGCGCTACTTCCTCTGGGAGGAAGGGCGCCGGATGGCGTTCTGCGTCGAGTCCGCGAACCTCCCGATGTTCAAGCACCTAGCCGAGGACTACCTCGTCGAGCCGGACGGGCCTGACGCGTGCCGGTTCACCTGGCGCGCCGGTCTTGCGCCGACCCTGGTCGGCAAGCTCGGCAGCCCTGTCAACGGACTGCTCTTCAAGAGCATCTTCGCCGACACGCGCAAGCACTTCGGGGTACGAGCACACTAGACCGAGGGCCGCGGCAGGTGCTCCTGCACAGCGTCCCGGATCGCGTCCGACGTCGGGTTCGTGACCCGGTGGCCGTCGACGAGAACCGTCGGGGTCCCTGCAAAGGTGAACGCGTGCGTTTGGGCGGCCGTGGCGCTGGAGACCCAACGCTTGTACTGCTGCCCCTCGATGCATCTCGTGACCGCTGTACCTCCGGCGCCTGCCGTGGCGGCGATCTTCTCGATCGCGGCATTGGTGAGACCGGCGGAGTGTTCGGCAGGCTGACGCGCGAACAGCAGCCCGGTGAAGGACTTCCATGCGTCCGGTGCAGCTGCACCGACGCATCCTGAGGCATTCATGGCTCTGGTGGAGTAGCGCGTCGACGACATCTGGTCGAGGAAGGCGATCGGCCGGTAGTCGATGCGGACCTGGTGCCCTTGGGCGTACTGCGAGAACAGTGCGCCGTCCAGCTCCTCGAGGCTCTTGCAGGCTGGGCACTGGTAGTCCAGGACAACGGTGACGGTCACCGGGGCCGAACGATCCCCGACGATGAAGCCTCCGTCCCGCTCGAAGTTCCTGGGAAGGTCGCTGATCGCACGAGCCGTGCTCCGGCTCTGGACGACCAGACCGACGACGAGAGCGACGACGATGGCGATACCGACCGCGGCCCAAGCGATGTCGCCGCCTCGGATCGACCGTCGCGCGTACGCGGGGTCGGTCCTCATGACTGGGCGACGGAGAGGTTGCCTCCGAGCCAGGCGATGACGTCGGCGACGACTTCCTGACGGTTGGTCTCATTGAAGATCTCGTGCCGTGCGCCCGGGTAGGTCTTCAGTGAGACGTTCGTCAGGCCCGCCTGGCGATAACGGTCGACGAGGACCTGGACGAGCGCGAGGCCGCCGTTGACAGGGTCCATGTCACCGACCGCGATCAGAACGGGTAGGTCGTTGCGCATCCTTGCCACGACGGCTGGGTCGGCGAGAGCGCGTGCTCCTACGAACATCGCCTTGCCCCCGGCGACGTCCAGACCGAATCCGCAGAGCGGGTCGGCGATGTAGGCATCGACCTGTGCTTCGTCACGGCTCAGCCAGTCGAAGTCTGTTCGCGCCGGCTGGAAAGGAGCGTTGAACATCGCGAGGTCCATCGCAGCGTCGAGGTCCATCGCGGGTTCGAGCAGATCGATCGACGCGGTTCCAGACAGGACCACCGCGTCGACCTCGGCGCTGCGGTCGAGCAGGAATTGCTGGGTCGCGAACGAACCAAGGCTGTGCGCGATCAGCGTCAGCTGCAGGGACGGATAGGTAGATCTGACGAGCGATCCGACGGACCCGAGGTCGGCGACCAGGGCCGACCAACCGCTCTCGCCGAGCACCCCGTACTCCTCGCCCGGCTCGACGCTGCTTCCGTGCCCACGGTGATCGTGCGCGACGACGACAAAGCCGGCGCTGGCGAGCTGCTCTGCCAGAGGTGCGTACCGGAGCGCGTATTCGCCGACGCCGTGAGCAAGCTGGATCGCCGCCAAGGGCGCGACCGACGGATCCCAGCGGTATCCAGCTAGCCGGTGGCCGTCACTGCCCTCGAGGTCGAATCGAACCGGTTCGGTGGTCATGAGCTCTCCTTGAGCGGGAAGACGATCGGCAAGCTGCTGTCGCAGGTGTGATTCCGGCACCGTACATCCACTGGGCCAAATATTGACCCACTGAGTTTGAGAATCTTCAGACCAAAATGGCCTGCGCTCCGACGGGAAGCCGACACGGGTCGCCTTCGACCCGCTCAACGGGGGAGGGAGACCCCTCCTAGGGGTGATGTCGGGTGTCCTGGCGCTCCCGAAACTGGACATCTCGACGTGAGACCCCCGTGATCTCCGTCAACACCGAACACGATCCGAGAGGAACTCGCGATGGAGATCACCGCAGCAGTCGTCCACGAGCTGGGTGCCGACTTCCAGCTCGAAACCGTCACCCTGGGTGAGCCGGTAGCTGGCGAGGTCCTGGTCGCCATCGCCGCTGTCGGGCTCTGCCACACCGACCTCGCCGCCCAGCACGGACACCTGCCGTTCCCGCTTCCCGGTGTCTTCGGCCACGAAGGCAGCGGAACCGTGGTCTCCGTCGGCGACGGCGTCACCAAGGTCAGCGCCGGCGACAAGGTCGCGCTCACCTTCAACAGCTGTGGGGACTGCACGTCGTGCCGGGCCGACCACCCGTCGTACTGCCTCGAGTTCATGCCGTCGAACTTCGGCGGAGCGCGTCCCGACGGCACCTCGGCGCTGACGATCGACGAGAAGGCGATCGGCAGCAACTTCTTCGGTCAGTCGTCCTTCGCGACCCACGCCATCGCTCACGAACGCAACGTGGTCAAGGTCGATCCCGCTGCGGACCTGGCCATGGTCAGCCCGCTGGGATGCGGCGTCCAGACCGGTGCCGGCGCCGTGATGAACTCGCTCGACTGCCAGGCCGGGGGATCCTTGCTGGTGATGGGCGGCGGCTCCGTCGGCCTCTCAGCCGTCCTAGCTGCCGTCGTGCGGGAGCTCAGCACCATCATCGTGGTCGAGCCCGTCGCCAAGCGCCGGGAGCTCGCGCTGTCCCTCGGAGCAACCCATGCCTTCGACCCTGCGGACGGCCCCGTGTCGGAGCAGCTTCGAGCCCTTCTCCCCGAGGGCGTGAACTACATCATCGACACGACCGCCAACCTTGCGGTGATCGAGCAGGCATTCGCCTCGCTCGCCCACCGCGGCAAGCTCGGCCTGCTCGGAGTTCCGGCCGACCCGGCCGCGGCCTTTCCGCTGAGCCTGATGGGTGTGCAGATCCTCGGCGCGTCCGTGATCGGCATCGTCGAGGGCGACAGCGACCCGGACGTCTTCATCCCCGAGCTCATCGCACTCCAGCAGGCCGGCAGGTTCCCGGTCGAGAAGCTCGTCACCATCATGCCGTTCTCCCAGATCAACGAGGCCATCGCGGTCCAGGCACAGGGTGACGCCGTCAAGGTCGTCCTCGTCCACGGCTGATTGACGCCAATCCCTCCTTCCCTCTCCGAAAGGCACCTCACATGAGCACCATGTACTACGACAAGCTGTACGTCGGCGGCGACTGGAACGCACCGTTGGGCACGGAGGTCATCCCGGTGATCTCGCCCACGACCGAGGAGCAGATCGGCTCGGTCCCGCTGGGCACCGAGCGCGACATCGACGCGGCCGTCGACGCGGCCCGCACCGCCTTTGACGCCCCTGACGGTTGGTCGCGGTGGGAGCCTTCGCGGCGGGCCGAGGTACTCAACCGCTTCGCCGACGAGCTCGAGGCGCGTGGTGCCGAGACCGCGTCCCGGGTCTCGCAGCAGAACGGCATGCCGATCGTGGTCGCCGAGATGTTCGAGGCCGGATTCCCGGCGCTGCTCGTGCGCTACTACGCCGGCCTGATGGTCGAGGTCCCCCAGGAGGAGATCCGTCCGGGGATGCTCGGTGGCGCGTCGTTGGTGCGCCGCGACCCGGTGGGCGTCGTCGCCGCGATCGTCCCGTGGAACGTTCCCCAGGGCATCACCTTCCTCAAGGTGGCCCCGGCGTTGGCTGCTGGGTGCACCGTTGTTCTCAAGCCGGCACCCGAGACCGTGCTTGACGCGTTCCTGATGGCTGAGGCCGCGGTCGCTGCGGGCCTGCCTGCCGGCGTGCTGAACATCGTGCCTGCCGGCCGCGAGGTCGGCGCCTACCTCGTCGAGCACCCCGGCGTCGACAAGGTGTCGTTCACCGGGTCGACCGGTGCAGGCCGTGCGATCGCGGAGACCTGCGGTCGGCTGCTGCGTCCGGTGACCCTCGAGCTCGGCGGCAAGTCGGCCGCGATCGTCCTCGACGATGCCGACCTCGTGTCGAACATCGAGAAGTTCTTCGCGGCGACACTCCTGAACAACGGTCAGATCTGCTGGCTCGGCACCCGGGTCCTGGCCCCGGCGAGCCGGTACGCCGAAGTACTCGACACGATCACCGGCCTCGCGTCGTCGCTCGTCGTCGGAGACCCGGCCGATCGGGGGACGCAGATCGGTCCGGTCGTCTCGCAGCGGCAGCGCGAGCGCATCGAGGGATACATCGCCAAGGGCAGCTCCGACGGCGCTCGTCTGACCACCGGTGGCGGCCGGCCGGCCAGCCGGGACCGCGGCTGGTTCCTGGAACCGACCGTGTTCGGTGACGTCGACCAGAACCACACGATCGCCCAGGAGGAGATCTTCGGCCCGGTGCTGTCGGTGATCTCGTACACGGACGAGGCACAGGCGGTGCAGATCGCCAACAACTCCGACTACGGCCTGGGCGGCTCCGTGTGGACCGAGGACCCGGAGCGCGGCGTGGCCTTCGCCCGCAACGTGCAGACCGGAACCATCGGCATCAACGGGTACATGAACGACCCGACGGCCCCGTTCGGCGGGATCAAGTCCAGCGGCATCGGCCGCGAGTTCGGCCCCGAAGGCCTCGCCGCGTTCCAGCAGTTCAAGACCGTGTACCTGGACGCCGAGGTCGCCACCAAGGCCGGTTGGGTCTGAACCGACCCGGCGAGCCCGCCCACGACTTCGATCCTTAACGAAAGGAAGCCCCATGACGACATCAGAGATCGTGCAGAGCCACCTGGTCCCGACCGAGATCGCCGAGCAGATCGTGCTCGCGGAGGGCCACCGCGACGAAACTGCACTCTTCGGTGCCTATGCCTGGCTCCGCGAGAACCTTCCTCTCGGGCAGTCGGACGTCGACGGGTTCGACAAGCTGTGGCTGGTGAGCAAGCACGCCGACATCATGGAGATCGAGCGCCAGCCGGACATCTTCACCAGCGGTGGCGGTGACGAGCCGGGGTCGCACAACCCGATCGTCCAGAACCAGGCTGGCGACGAGTTCACCAAGGGCCTCACCGGCGGCAGCCTTCGGATCCTGGACACCATCACCTACCTCGACCCGCCTGAGCACACCGCCGTCAAGGACATCGCAGCCGCCTGGTTCCGGCCGGCGCAGCTCAAGCAGTGGGAGGACTCGATCAGGGACCTCGCCCGCACCGCGATCGACAAGTTCCTCAAGCCAGGGGTCAACGAGGTCGACTTCGTCAAGGACTTCGCCGTGTACTACCCGCTGCACGTGATCATGACGCTGTTCGGGGTTCCCGAAGCAGACGAACCGCGGATGATGGCGCTGACCCAGGAGTTCTTCGGAACCCAGGATCCCGACCTGGCCCGCGACGACGTCGAACCGCTGAGCCCGGAAGCTGCGGCCCAGCAGTGGGCTGCCGCGATCCAGGACTTCTTCGCCTACTTCGACGTCCTGGTGGAGGACCGTCGCGCGAACCCACGCGACGACCTGGCCACCTTGATCGCCTCGGCCCGCCAGCCGGACGGGGAGTACTACCCGAAGACCTTCGCGTACGGGTGGTTCACGGCGATCGCAACAGCCGGCCACGACACCACCTCGAGCACGATGTCGACGACGATCGAGCAGCTCGCCCTTCACCCGGACCAGCTGGCTCGGGTGCAGGCGGACCTCGGTCTGATCCCGGACCTCGTCAACGAGGGCCTCCGGTGGGCCTCGCCGGTCAAGAGCTTTGCGCGCAGAACTGTCGTGGACACCACGGTGGGAGGCGTACCGGTGAGCGCCGGCGATCGCTTCATGCTGCTGTACCAATCGGCAAACCGCGACGCTGACGTGTTCGAGGCGCCGGACGAATTCAGGCTCGACCGCAAACCGAACAAGCAGATCGCGTTCGGTTACGGGCCGCACATGTGCATCGGTCAACACCTGGCGAAGCTTGAGCTCCGGGTGATGTTCGAGGAGCTCCTCCCGCGGATCTCTGCTCTGGAGATCGTCGGCGAGCGCAAGGTCGTCCAGACCAACTTCGTCGGGGGTCTCAAGAATCTCCCGGTCTCCCTGACCCTCGAGCCATAAGGAACACTCCCGTGCCCAAGGTCACCTACGTCCTCGCTGACGAGTCCGAGCACGTCGTGGACGTACCGCTCGGTCAGAGCGTCATGGACGGCTCGGTCCGCAACAACCTCCCGGGGATCGTTGCCGAGTGCGGCGGGAGCTGCTCGTGTGCCACGTGCCACGTCTACGTAGACGCTGAGTGGCGCGAAGCGTTCGACGCGGCGACCGAGGAGGAGCTGGATCTGCTCTCCTTCGCCGACGGTGCTCGGGACAGCTCACGCCTCGCCTGCCAGCTCATCGTGACCGACGGGTCGGACGGCCTTCGGGTCGTGGTTGCGTCGAACGAGGGCTGACCAGCGCTCCGGTGCAGCAGAAGATGCCCCAGGCCGACAGGTCTGGGGCATCTTTCGTGCGCGGGTCCGGAGAACGTGCTCTCAGGCGACCGTGGCCTGGGACTTCTGCAGCCACCGGCAGACAGCCTCTGCCCGGTTCGCTGCGCCGAGCTTGCGCAGGATGTGCTTCACGTGCGACTTCACCGTGCCCTCGGAGATGACCAGTCGGGAAGCGATCCGGGAGTTCGTGTCGCCGGCTGCCATGTGCCTCAGTACCTCGAGCTCCCGCGAGGTCAGCACGGTGTCGGGCGAGGCCGGGCCGGGGGCTCGGAAGGAGCTGGAGAACGCCGCCAGGGGCGAGGTGAGCCCGGACGAGGATCCGACACCGCTCGGTGACATCGCGATCGGTGCCTGACGGCAGTCGGCCACAGTCCCGTTCAAGGCCTCGGTCAGCTGCGACACGCTGCTGCCGAGCGAGTCGAGGCGTTCGAGCAGCAGCGTCCGGGCGACGAGCTGGCCGAATTGGTCGGTGAAGTAGGCGAGGGTCTGAAGGTCTGCGGCACTGACGTCGACACCCTGGTCGTAGCGGTCGGCGTGCAGGAAACCGATCACCTGTCCGTCGGGCATGATCGGCGCAGCGACGTACGACCGCGACATCGTGACGTTCGCCAGGTCCTGGTTCACCCGATCGTTGTCCTGGGCCTTCAGGACCAGTACCGGCGCGCGGCGCCGGATCATGTCGGTCTCGAACAGGGTGGGAGCAAGGCGGAGGGACGCGGTAGCGGCCACGGCGTTGATCTCGGCCGCCCACACGGGGTCCGACGTGCTGTGGAACTTTTCCACGACCCAGCTCGACTCGTCGACGCGGGAGACCATGGCTCGATCGAACCCGAGCCGGCAGACGGCCGCAGGAGTTGCCGCGACGAGCTGGCTGATGGTGCGGATCTCGCGGAGGTCGCCGATGATGCGCTGCACCCGGGCCACCGCTGCCCATCCCTGTGGTTCGTCGTCCGGGATGGGCGAGCTGACCCGTTGACGCGGAACAGCTACAGGGAAGAACGGCGCAGGACCCGGGACTGACCCGGTGGGCCAGCCCTCGATCGTGTCGTAGGTGTTCAGCACACGTTCATCGGGAGCGGTGAGCGATTTCATCGGAGACCTTTGCCAAGCAGTGAGTGAGTTAACGATGTGTCCGCCATCACTGTGCGATCTCGGTCACCAATAGCCGACGGGAGTACTACCCGGATGACTACCTGGACTCGCTACCTAGGTAGTTTTGACTTTGGTCCTATAGTTGACACTTCAGG
Organism: Marmoricola sp.; assembly: GCA_025965315.1. Taxonomy (GTDB): domain Bacteria; phylum Actinomycetota; class Actinomycetes; order Propionibacteriales; family Nocardioidaceae; genus Marmoricola. Next base: position 46,671 of record JAOPXD010000159.1, on the reverse strand, counting down.
CCGACCACCTGAGACTCATCCGCAGGGCGTGGCGAGCGCACCAGGCCGAAGGAATGGATTACTGCCCATGCGTGATCACGGAACTGGCGCGGACGCGATGCGCAGTCGCAGTCTCCCCGCAGACACCACTAGCTTCGTCGGGCGCAGGTCGGAGCTGGTCGAGATCAAGCGGTCGGTCGGGGATTTCAGGCTGGTTACCTTGACCGGGGTCGGCGGGGTGGGGAAGACCCGACTTGCGCTCCGAGCGGCCACCGAGCTGCGCCGGCAGTTTCCCGACGGCGTGGGATGGGTCGAGCTCGCAGACCTCCGCGATCCGTCCCTGCTGGCGCAGGTCATCGAGGATCGCCTCGAGATCGAGGTCAAGTCAGGGCGAGACCCGATGGCCATCCTGCGCGAACACCTGCGTGAGCGGTCCCTCCTCCTGGTCCTCGACAACGCCGAGCACCTCCTCGACGCCTGTGCCGACGTGGTCGGCGAACTCCTGAAGGCCGCCCCGAAGCTCCGGATCCTGGTCACCAGCCGCCAGGCGCTCGGTCTCGCCGGTGAGTGCCTCCGGCCGATCGCGCCGCTGGAGGTGCCGACGGCCGACCAGGCCGCAGAGCCCGGCGCGGGGGTGGCCTACCCCGCCCTGGTCCTCTTCCGGGAGCGTGCCGAGGCATCGGCCGGTACCTTCGCCCTCTCCTCCAGCAACCAGGCCGCGGTCGCGAGCATCTGCCGCAAGCTCGACGGGATCCCACTGGCGATCGAGCTGGCGACGGTCAAGCTCAAGGTGTTGTCGGTCGAGGAGCTGGACCTCAGGCTGGGCTCCTGGCTCGAGCTGCTCTCGCCGAGCGGCCGTGCCAACAGGTCGCGTCACGACTCGCTCCAGGCAACGATCAACTGGAGCTACGAGCTGTGTACGCCCGAGGAGCGCATCCTGTGGGCGCGAGCCTCCGTCTTTGTCGGCGGGTTCGGTGTCGACGCGGCCGAGATCTGCTGCAGCGACGACCACCTTCCGCGCGAGGGCGTCCTGAACGCCATCTCCGGTCTCGTGGACAAGTCGATCCTGACCCGGTCCGAGGTCAACGGGCACACTCGTTTCAGGTTCCTGGAGCCGTTGCGCGAGCACGGTCTGGCCGAGCTGGGCCGCGACGGTGCACTGGCCCGCGCGCAGGACCGCCACCTTGCCTGGTGCGCGAACCTGATCAGCGAATCGTGCTTGCAGTGGTTCGGTCCGGCGCAGGAACGCTGGTGCGTGACCCTGCGACTCGAGCAAGCGAACGTGCGCGCTGCGGCAGAGCACTGCCTCAACCAGCCTGGGTGCGAGGAGATGGCGCTCTCCTTGTTGGGCGAGCCGTGGTTCCTCTGGGTTGCGCTCTTCCTCGATGAAGGTCGGGTCTGGCTCGAACGAGCGCTCGGCCTGCCGTCCGACCCGAGCGTCCCCCGCGCGCGAGCGCTGGCAACGGCCGGGTACGTCGCAGCACTCCAGGGGGATACGGCGGCCGCGATCTCCTTCCTCGACCAGAGCAGGGCAATGGCGGTCGAGATCGGTGACATCGCGACCCGGGCCTACAGCACGCACGTCCTCGGACTTGCGGCGCTGTTCCACGACCCGGACCGCGCAGTCCAGTTGTTGAACGAAGGCCTCGAGCTGTACGAGCTCGACGACGACGCCGCCGACGACCTCGTGGTGGCGCTGCGAGTCCAGCTGGGTCTCGCACTGCTGTTCCAGGGTGCGATCGAGGAGTCTGCTGCCCAGTTCGACCTGTGCCACCAGCTGTGCACCCTGACCGGGGAGCGGTGGCTGTTGTCGTACGCGTTGTACGGGCAGGCGTTCATCCAGAAGCTTCGCGGAGACCTACCCGGGTCGCTGGCACGCACACGCGAGGCCGTCGTCATCAAGAGGTTCTTCCGTGACGCGCTCGGACTTGCGGTCTGTCTCGACCTGATGGCCTGGGCGAGTGCAGAGGCCGGCGAGGACCACGAAGCAGCCCTGCTCCTGGGAGCGGCATCACGTCAGTGGGACGGCTTCGGTGCACGGCTGTTCGGTTCCGAGCACTGGTTGGCCCAACGCCGTACGGCGGTGGAGCAGTGTCACGCCACGTTGGGCTCGAAGGCCTACTCCGACGCGTTCGACGCTGGAGAACGCATGAGCCAGGAGGAGGCTCTCGCCTTCGCGCTCAAGGAGACGGCGGCCCCGGAGCTGGCGCCCGCCCTGTCTGATCTGGTCTTGACGCCGCGGGAGCTCGAGATCGCCGACCTGGTGGCAGAAGGCCTCACCAACAAGGCGATCTCGGAGAGATTGGTGATCGCGCAGCGCACTGCCGAGGGGCACGTCGAGAACGTGCTGGCGAAGTTCGGGTTCCACTCGCGGAGCCAGATCGCGGCCTGGGTCGCCGAACGTCGCATTCGGCACTGACTCCGCTGCCGGCTCGGACGTGATGTGCCGATAGGGGGAGAGATTCACCCCCTGCGGTCGATTCGGGTCGGGTCCGACGACGCCTAACTTCAAGGGCCAGCCGCCGCTGGTACCAGACCTTGAGGAAGGTGCCCATGGCATTCTTCGCCACCGCGCGCGACGTCGACGAGTGCATCGGCGGCATATTCCGTCTTGCCGCGGCAGATCAGATCGTCGGCCCACGTCTCGCCAGCGCCGGGACCTCGCTCCGCATCGTGGTCCGCGACCCCGATTGCGAGCTCACCGTAGAGCTCTCCGACCCGGTGGCGGTGACCTTCGGCGCCGGCTCGAAGGCGACCGACGTCACGCTGACGATCACTGCGGACAGGCTGCACACCTACTGGAGCGGGGACTACAGCCTGCTCGACGGTCTCGCCCGGGGCGAGGTGGGGGCGTCCGGGCGCATTTCTCGCGTCCTCAAGGTCCTTCCGGCGACGCGTCTGATGATCCCGCGCTACCTCGAGCTCGTCGCGCGGAGGTCACAGCCCGCTCCGGTTCCCACTCAGCGGACGCAGAGCTCCGAACTTCGCACTCCCCAGCTCGTACTAGGAGTCACCGATGAATCTGTCCGCTGAGCGTGTCGTGATCGTCGGCGCTGGCCACGGCGGTGCAAATGCGGCAGCGCTCCTCCGGCAGCACGGGTTCGACGGAGACGTCGTCCTGCTCAGCGAGGAGCTGGATCTCCCCTACCAGAGGCCACCCCTCTCCAAGAGCTACCTCAAGGCACAGATGTCGGCTGAGGAGCTCCTGATCCGCCCCGAGAGCTTCTACGGTGAGCAACGCATCGACCTCCGGCTCGGTACCGAGGTCGACTCCCTGGACCTCGCGGCGAAGAAGCTCACCCTGGGGTCCGGAGAAGTTCTCGGGTACGACGTCCTGGTCCTCGCCACTGGCGCAGTGCCGCGACGACTCGACCTGCCGGGCAGCGCGCTGCGCAACGTCCACGAGCTCCGTACCCGGGGCGACGCCCACCAGCTCTCGACGCTGGTGCAGCCGGGGAAGCACCTGGCGGTGGTCGGAGGCGGCTATGTCGGGCTGGAGGTAGCGGCGTCATCGCACCACCTCGGAGGAACGGCCACGGTGATCGAGCGTGAGGACCGGGTTCTGGCCCGGGTAGCCAGCCCCGAGCTCGCCGCCTGGCTCGATCGGCACCACCGAGAGCAGGGAACCGAGATCCTCACCGCCGCCCAGGTGGCGGGATTCCTCGACCGGGGCGATGGATCGGTCGGGGCAGTGGCCCTCGAGGACGGTCGTGAGCTCGCGTGCGACGGAACCCTCGTCGGGGTCGGCGCACTGCCGCACGACAGGCTTGCCCGCGATGCCGGGCTCGCCTGCGACGGCGGGGTCGTCGTCGACGGGCACGCCCGGACGAGCGACCCCGCGGTCTTCGCGGTCGGCGACGTCACCCGTCGCCCACTGCAGCACTACCCCGGGAGCTTCCGCCTGGAAAGCATCCCGAGCGCGGTCGAACAGGCCAAGCAGGCTGTGTCGACCATCCTGGGTCAGGGTGCTCCGAAGCCCGAGGTCCCCTGGTTCTGGTCGGACCAGTTCGACGTGAAGGTCAAGATCGTGGGGCTGCTGCACACCGCCGACACCGCGATCGTCCGAGGCGACCAGGCCTCCGGGCGGTTCGCGATGTACCACTGCGAGGGACGACGCGTCCGGGCTGTCGAGACGGTGAACAGCGGCGCCGATTTCATGCTCGGCAAGCAGCTGATCGACCGGGGCACCGAGGTGGACCTCGACAAGCTCCGCGATCCGGGGACCCCGCTCAAGGAGCTGGCGTCGTAATGGCTCATCGGGGGACGGGGATCTACCCAAGGGGGGATGCCCGAGACGGCTGGACAGAGGAGTTTGGTCCTACCAGAAAAACGAGCGCCCATTCATCGAGCACTGCGCAGCGGACAGGAGCAGCGATTCATGACATCAACATCTGAGCGAGTGCCCGCTGTCGGATCGAGTCAAGGCCCCGTCGACGGATCGTCCGCCGTGGCCACCAGGGCTCCGGCCATCCGGACCCCGCGGTGGGTCGAGCGCATCCTGATCCCGATGGGCGAGATGGGCCTGCTGCTCGGGACCGTCGTGTGGAGTGCTGTCCGGCACCCGCGGGGGTACTGGGGTGACGTCCGCGACCAGATGTTCGACGTTCTCAAGCTCTGCTGGATCCCGATGGCCGTATCGACCGTCGCCTTCGGATTCGGAGCTCCTGGTCTCCAGGGTGGCAACATCTACAACTTGTTCGGCATCCCCGAGCGCCTCGGGTCCTTCTTCATCATGGCCAGCGTCCGGGAGTTCGCTCCCTGGATCAACGCGATGGTCGTGGCCGGCGTCGTCGGCGCCGCGATGACCGCCGACCTCGGCGCGCGACGCATCCGGGAGGAGATCGACGCGCTCGAGGTCCTGGGTATCGATCCCGTGCGGGCGCTCGTCGTACCGCGGGTCATCGCCGTGACGATCATGACCGGCCTGCTCGACCTCGTCGCGCTCTCGTTCGGATGCCTGGGCGGCTACATCGCGGCTGTCCCGATCCTCGGGGCGACGTCCGGCGGGTTCCTCTCCAGCTTCTTTGCCAACGCGACGGTCACCGACCTGTGGGGCAGCGTCCTGAAGACCACGATCTTCGGTCTGATCATCGGGGTCGTCTGCTGCTACAAGGGGTTGAACGCCCAGGGCGGTCCGATCGGTGTGGGACGAGCCGTGAACCAGGCGGTGGTCATCTCGTTCGCCGGGATCTTCGTCGTCAACTCCCTCTTCACCGCAGTCCTTCTCGGCTTGAACCCGAACATGCAGGTCTACAAGTGAGGACGTACGACGCATGACCACTCATCTGGAGCGTGCCCCCGAGACCCTTGCGCCACCCCAGCCCGAGGACGGCGAGATCAGCTTCGCCGGCGTGGGCGCAGGCGTGAAGGCTGCCGTGTCGACGGCCGGCGACATCGCCCGCTTCTCGGCGCAGACGGTCAGGGAGCTACCGACCCTGCGGCTCTACGTCTTCGAGATCATCCGGCAGTGCGCCGTCCTGGTCATGTCCAGCGCCTTGATCATCTGGGCGATGGAGTTCGTGATCGGAACGGTCTGCGGCACCGAGGCGAACTACACGCTCAAGGCAATCGGCGCCCCGAGCTACACCGGCGTGTTCACGGCGTACTGCAGCCTCCGCGAGCTGTCGCCGTACATGTGGGGCTACATCCTCGCTGCGAAGGTCGGGTGCGGCCTCGTCGCCGAGATCGGATCGATGCGCATCTCCGAGGAGATCGACGCGATGGAGGTGATGGGGATCAGGTCGCGAAGCTACCTGGTCGGTACCCGTGTCCTGGCCGCCTGGATCGCGATGCCGTTCCTCTACTTCGTCGGTCTTGCCGTCATGTACTTCTCGCAGTGGCTCGTCGCGGTCGTCCAGTACGGCGGGGTATCGCACGGCGGCTACTCCCTGATCTTCTGGCTCTTCCAGAACCCGCTCGACTTCACCTACTCCCTGACCAAGGTGATGATCATGGGCACGGTCATCGTGTTCGTCGGCTGCTACTACGGATTCACCGCCAAGGGCGGCCCGGTCGGCGTCGGCAGGAACACCGCCAAGTCGATGATGCTGAACATGGTCCTGATCCACGTGATCGGCCTCCTGACCACGCAGCTGTTCTGGGGCTTGGCCCCCAACGCTCCTATCGGCAACTAGCCGGCCTACCCGATCCCGCCTCCAGGAGACCTGACATGAACGCAGCCCTCGACCTCTCGCCGACGACAGCTCCGCTGCACCGGTCGGACCAGAACGCGCCTACCACGGGTGCGAGCACCAACCACACCATGCAGGTTCGCGACGTGCACAAGGCGTTCGGCGACTTCAAGGTCCTGCAGGGCCTGACGATCGATTTCAAGGACAACGCGATCACGACGGTCCTCGGGCCGTCAGGTACCGGCAAGAGCGTCCTGCTCAAGCACCTGGTGGGCCTGCTCGCGCCCGACCAGGGAGAGGTACGCGTTTTCGGGCAGGACATCTGGAAGCTGAGCGAGCACGAGCGCTACGAGATGCGCAAGCGGTTCGGAGTCCTGTTCCAGGACGGTGCGCTGTTCGGATCCATGAACGTCTACGACAACGTCGCGTTCCCCCTGCGCAAGCACACCGATCTGTCCGAGGCGGAGATCGGGCACACGGTGATGACCCGGTTGTCCGAGGTCGGTCTCGAGCGTTCGGCGCACAAGTTCCCCAGCGAGGTCTCCGGTGGGATGCGCAAGCGCGCAGGGTTCGCCCGCGGTCTCATCCTCAACCCCGACATCGTGCTGTTCGACGAGCCGGACTCCGGTCTGGACCCGGTGCGCACCAGCTTGTTGTGCGACCTGATCAAGAAGATGCACGACGAGCACGGCGGCACCTACCTCCTGGTCACGCACAACATCCAGGCGGCGCGCTCCACCAGCGACTACGTCGGGATGGTGTGGCAGGGCAAGCTCGTGCACTACGGGGCCACCGAGGATGCGTTCGCCACGGAGGACCCGTTCGTCCGCCAGTTCCTCGCCGGCGACTCCGCCGGTCCGCTGGGGATGGACTGAGATGGCCGGTCGTCCAACTGCTGTCATCGTCGCGGGTGCTGTCGTTCTCGCGGGCGTCGGCATCGTCGCGCTCCGAGGCGGCGGTGGGGGCTACGAGGTTCAGGTGGTGATGCCAGCCGCGACGAACCTCGTGAAGGGTTCTCAGGTCCAGGTCAACGGCGCCCCGGCAGGGTCGGTGGCGAAGCTCCAGGCCAAGGACGGCAAGGCCGTCGTCACCCTGAAGCTGAAGAGCTCGTTCGCTCCGCTCCACGACGGAACCACGGCACGCATCTCCTGGAAGGCCTTGCTCGGCGAGCGAATCGTCGACCTGACCGCTGGACCCAGCAAGAACGCGAAGCTCCCGAACGGCGCGCTGATCGAGGGCTCGACCGATCGTGTCGAGCTCGACCAGGTCCTGGCCGCGCTGGACGCTCCGACGCGCGCCGCCCTGCAGTCGTTGCTCGCCCGGCTCGACACGACCTTGTCCGGCAGCCAGTCGAACCTTCAGTCCACGCTCCAGAGCGCAGGCCCCGCCGTACAGGCACTGGGCCAGGTGCTGGAGGGAATCGGATCCGACGGTCCCGCCATCCGCACGTTGGTCACCCGGCTCCACCAGATGAGCTCGATCGTGCAGGCGAAGGACGCCAGCGTCTCCTCGACCATCAGCCACCTGACGTCGTCGGTGAACGTTGTCGCAGCAAGTCGCGAAGCACTGCAGCAGGTACTCGCGGAGCTGCCCGGAACCATCGATCAGGCTGACACGACGTTGGACAAGGTTCCCTCGACGGTTCAGGCGGCGCTACCGCTGCTGGCGGATCTCAAGCCGGCCACAGCGCGCCTTCCCGCGGTAGCCCGGGAGCTCAGCCCGGTCCTGCAGGATCTCAGGCCCGCTGTCGCAGAGCTCGAGCCGACCCTCGGTGCCCTCGACCAGCTTCTCGGCGAGACTCCAGGCCTTCTTGCCGGCTTGAGCTCGGTGGTGCCCCAGCTCAAGACCGCGGGGACGAATGCCGAACCTGCGATCAAGTACCTGCGCCCGTACACCCCCGAGCTGGCCGGGTGGTTGTCCAACTGGGGCTCCGCGGCAGCGAACTACGACAGCAACGGCCACTACCTGCGGGCCTTCGTCGAAGAGGGCACGACAAGTGTGAACGTAAACCCGGGGATCCTGCCGCCCGGCATCACCAAGACGTCTACGCGTCTTCCCGGTGAGGCCGAGGGGCAGCCCTGGACTGACGCCAACGGAAGCGGCCTCCAATGATCGGCAGACTCTCGGTCCCGGCTCGATGGGTCATCGGTGTGACCGTCTTCGGGTTGGTATCCGTCCTGGGACTCACCTTCGTCAAGGGTGGAGCGGACCAGACGACCATGTACGCGTACTTCACCGACGCAAGCCCGCTGATCAAGGGCAACGACGTGAAGATGAACGGCGTCAAGGTCGGCGTGATCGACTCGATCAAGGTCGACCACGGCAAGGCCAAGGTCGGCATCCGTCTCGAGAAGGAAGCCCTCCCGGTCCACACGGACGCTCGGGCGACCGTCCGACCGGTGGGCTTGCTCGGAGAGCGCTACGTCGACCTGACCCGGGGGACCGCCTCGGCGCCGGTGCTGCCTACGGGGGGAGCGCTCAGTACTGCTCACACCGGGGCCGCCACCGACCTCGACCAGGTTCTCGACACCGTGGACCAGCCCACCGGAGCGGCGCTCTCGGCGTTGGTGACCACGCTCGGCGAAGGACTCGCCGGAAACGGGGCGAACACCCGGAACGCGATCAAGGCGCTCACCCCTGCGCTGCAGAGCACCGACGAGCTGGTGGGGGTCCTGAACGACCAGAGCTCCGTCCTCACGCACCTGATCACCTCGTTGGAGCCGCTGACCGGGGCACTCGCCACCGATCGAGGCCGCAGCCTGAACAAGCTGGTGGGAACGGCAGACTCGCTTCTGCGCGTGACGGCTGCCAAGCAGCCGCAGCTCGACCAGACCCTCTCCGAGCTGCCCAGTGCGCTCGTGGACGCGAAGGCGACGTTGCACGACCTCGCCGGCGCCGCGGCGGCGACGACCCCGAACCTGCGTGCGATCCGCCCCACCACGGATCGCCTGGTCGACCTCAGCCGTGAGCTGGACACCTTTTCCGCTGCAGCCGACCCGGCGCTGAAGGCGCTTGATCCGGTCCTGGTCCAGGGAAAGGCGCTGATCCAGAACGCGTTGCCGGTCGCTGAATCGCTTCGCCGGGCCGGTCCTGATCTCCAGGGGACGGTGCACAGCGCGCGCCCGATCGCCCAGCACCTGCTCGACAACCTCTCGGACGTGCTCGACTTCGTGAAGTACTGGGCTCTGACCACCAACGGCGAGGATGGCCTGTCCCACTACTTCCGGGCCCATCTCGTCATCACTACTGAGATCGCCACCGGCCTGGTGCCGGCGACCAAGGGAGGCGGCTCGCTCTCCGGGCTTCTCGGGGGGCTCTCCGGCTCGGGGGCTGCGTCCGGCGGCAAGAAGAAGGGCTCGCTCGGTGGTCTTCTGAGCGGGTTGCTCGGCGGCTCGAAGTCGAGTTCCTCGACGACGAAGGCTCCCGGTACCGGACTGACCGAAAAGCAGGAGAACAACCTCCTGAGCTCACTGCTAGGGGGTCTCTGACATGAGTACGACGTCGACTGCGAAAACCATGTGGGTGGGGGTCGGGCTGCTCGCCGTACTGGCAGGTGCGGTCTACATCGCCCTGACGGCGTCGACGGGCCTGCCGGGCCAGCGCCACTCCTTCGTCAATGCGTCGTTCTCCTCGGTCGGTGACCTTCGCGTCGGGGACGACGTGCGAGAAGCGAGCGTTCGCATCGGTCAGGTCCGGTCGATCGAGCTGAAGGGCGACCGCGCTGTCGTTGAGCTGCAGCTCGACCCGGACCAGAAGGTGTACCGCGACGCGACCGCCGAGGTGTCGTCACGATCGGCACTCGGTCAGAACTTCGTGGAGCTCACCCAAGGCACTCGCCGGACCGGTCAGATCACTGCGAACGACATGATCACCGAGTCGCGCACGACGCCGCCGGCTGCGCTCGACCAGGTGCTCGATACGTTCGACGCGAAGACCCGGAATGCCACCCGAGGCTTGCTCCAGCAGGTGGGTGGCGGTCTCGACGGACAGAGTCAGGCGCTGCAGGACTTCCTGACGCAGGCTCCCGTGGTCCTGCCGGACCTCGGCACCGTGTCTCGTGCCGCCGCCGCACCCCAGACGAATCTCGCCGGCCTGCTCGTCAACACCGATACTCTTGCCAGCCGGTTCCGCGGACGCTCGGCGACCGTTGCAGAGCTGACCAAGAACCTCGGCACCACCCTCGCGGCGCTGGACAGCGGCAAGGGCGCCGATGCGTCAGCGATCGGCCAGACCCTCGACGAAGCACCGGCGACGCTGAGCTCGGCCCGCCGTGCCCTGGTCGCTCTGCGTAGTCCGCTGGCCGACCTCCAGGCAGGGATGCGCACGCTCAGCCCCGGCGCACGCGCCTTGGGGGCCTCGGAAGCCAACCTGGAAGGAACGCTCGACGACGTCGTGTCGCCGTTGGACAAGGTCCCGGGCGTTGCCAGGACGGCGGCGCCTGCGGTGACGTCCCTGACGCACCTGCTGGCTGACGCGCGGCCGTTGTCCCCCGAGGTCGAGGCACTGCTCAACTCAGCCCGGACTCCTACCGCAGTGCTGGCGCCGTACGCACCGGAGATCGCTCGGTTCTTCACCTACTGGGACAGCGCGAACCGTCCCTCCGACAAGTCCGGCCACTACCTCCGGATCGATCTCGTGGTGCGGCCTGAATCTGCGGACGGGATTCTCGGAATCCGGGACCCGTTCGTCCACCGCGACCCCTATCCCGCTCCTGGCAAGGCTTCGCAGGAACGTGCAACGACCATTCTCGGAGGTAACGGACGATGAAGGGTGGGCTGCTAGGACGCCTCGAGCGCGCATCGAGCTTCAAGCTCGGCGTCGTGCTCCTGACGATCGCGCTCGTCGTGGCGCTGTCGCTGTTCCAGAAGGCACGCATCTCGACGACTCTTCACCGCGGCGAGGCGGTCCAGGCCGACTTCAAGCGTGACTACCGGATGCGGCCGTACGTGACCAAGGTCAAGATCGCCGGGGTCCCGGTCGGCATCGTCACCGGCGTGCACCACGATCCCTCGGGTGTCACCCGGGTCACGATGAAGGTCGACGACGGCACCAGCACCAAGCTGCGACTGTCCCCGATGGCGGCGATCCGCCCCACCACGCTTCTCGGTGGCAACTACTACGTCGACCTCCGCCCGGGCGGCGATCCCGGAACGCTGCACAGCGTCATCCCTGACTCCCGCACCACGATCCCGGTCGAGCTGGACCGCGTCCTGGAGACGCTCAACCCGGCTGCACGGGTCGGGGTACAGCGAACAGTCCGCGACCTCAACTCCACGTTGACGCCGAAGGGACAGACGAGCGTCCGGCAGGTTCTCAAGGATGCGCCCGGGACGCTGCGACCCGCGGGTGCGGTTCTTGAAGCGCTCCGCGGCACCAACCCGAACACGGACCTGAGCAAGATCGTCTCGAACCTCGACAACATCGGTCGGGTGCTGACGGCGAAGCAGGGGCAGCTCGCAGCGGTCATCGACGGACTCGACCGCACCAGCGCGATCCTCGACGACCAGAAGTACGCCATCAGCAGCTCCATCAAGCTGATGCCTCAAGCGTTGAGCAACGCCCGGACCGGACTGGCGGCTCTAAGTGTCTCGCTCGACCACCTCAAGGCCACCTCGAAGAGCGCCGAGCCGGTCGCGACACGACTCGACCACCTGCTCGCACGGTTGCAGCCCGCACTGGTCGAGGCACGCCCGGTGGTGCACGACCTGCGTCCGGCGCTGGTGGACCTGCGACCGTTGGTGCAATCACTGGTTCCGTCCGCCCGGGTCGGCACCAAGGTTCTCCACGATGTCGACGGAGCACCCTTGGAGCGCGTCAACGGGCCGATCATCCACACGTTGCTGTCGCCCTGGACAGGAACCGGTCAGTACGCCGGCAGCGGCAGCACGACCACCCCGTTCTATAAGGAGCTGGGAACGATGATCGCCGGCATGGACAACGCCAGCAAGATGACGGACCGGAACGGTTCGACCATCCACTTCCAGCCAGGGTTCGGCGTGGGCTCGGTCAGCGACCTGCCCATCAGTCTCGAGCAGCTCTTCAAGATGCTGCTCTACCCGGGAGGCCCCAAGTGACCACACCCACGAGTTCCGCATCCAAGAGCTCTCGCTCCCGCGTCGCACGTCTGGCGGACACCGTCCGGACGGTGCCGGGACTCGGCCGTGACGTCACGGCCATCATCGTGATCATGGTCCTCGGCCTGACCGCGGCCGGCGGGATCCTCGCCAAGCAGCGGGTCCACTGGCCGTGGCAGAACCAGTTCGTGTTCGCCGCCGACTTCAAGGAAGTGCCGGGCATCAGTCCCGGAAACGGCCAGGAGGTCAGGATCGCCGGGGTCACCGTCGGTCGCATCACGAAGGCTGATGTCACCGATGCGGGACTGGCCCGGCTGACGCTTGCCCTGGACCCCGGCTACAAGGTCTACAGCAACGCCCGCCTGGTCCTGCGGCCGAAGACGCCGCTCAACGACATGTACGTCGAGATGAGCCAGGGTAGCGCCCCTGCGAAGCAGCTCAGGTCCGGCCAGGAGCTTCCGGTGAGCCAGACGAGCGATCCTGTCGAGGTCGACGCGGTCCTCCAGCACCTGGACGACCGGACCCGGGTAGCCCTGACGTCGCTGCTCGATGAGTCCGACGACGCGCTGGCATCTGCCCCGGCCGATGTTCCGTCCGCGCTGAACGCCACCGACGCCACGGCCAAGAAGCTCAAGCCGGTGGTGGTCGCGCTGGAGACGCGGCGAGCGAAGATCGCTCGCCTGGTCACCGAGCTGGGCGACATCTCGCAGGCAGCTGGCGGCGACGACACCCGTCTGGCTCGCCTGACGGCGTCGCTGGACTCGACGTTGTCGACCATCACCAGTCACGACGACGACCTGCGCGCCTCGCTCTCCACCCTCCCCGGGCTCAGCCGTGAGCTGGGGAGCGCTACCGGCCAGCTGCGTTCGTTGGGTGGTCAGCTCAACCCGACGCTCGACGACGTCCGCACGGCCTCGTCGTCGCTGCCCGGGGCGCTGGGCCGACTCTCCACCACCGCTGATGCGATCAAGACGACTGCCGCGAGCGCGGCACCGCTGGTGCGGGGCCTGGTTCCCGTTGCCGACGATCTTCGTCCGTTCGCGGCCAACCTCTCGGCATCGCTGGCGGACGCGAGCGCGATCACCGGTCGTCTGGACAGTGCCACTGCCCAGATCGTCGGGTCCCTCAACGACCTTCAGGCGTTCATCTGGAACACAGCATCATTCGTGAGCCTCCAGGACGCGAACGGCGGAATCCTCCGCGGCCAGATCCAGGTCAACACCACCACGCTTCCGACCGGGTTGGGAGACAACTGACATGAAGATTCCGCACGCCGCCATGCCGCGGCTACGGCTGGGTGTCCTGATGGTGTTCTTCATCGTCTGCGCGCTCTTCTTCGGGTACCTCTGGACGAACATGGGCGGGATCATTCCCGGGGTGTCCAAGACCGGCTACCGCGTCTCGATGCAGGTCCCGGACGTCGACAACCTGGTCTACGACTCCGACGTCATGGTCGCGGGGGTGCGGGTGGGAAAGGTCCGCAAGCTCACCGAGAGCGACGGCATGGCCCACGTGGTGATCCAGCTGAACAAGGACTCCGGGGTGACGCCGCTGCACGCCGGGGCAGTCGTGCACGTGCGCGCCAAGACGCTCATCGAGGAGACCTACCTCGAGATCACCGACGGCCACGGTGCTCCCATCGCGGACAACGCGGCGCTACCCGCGAGCGCGATCAAGCCGAGCGTGCAGCTCGACCAGGTCCTGCGCTCGCTCAACGCGCCGACCCGGGTTGCGCTCCAGCACTCGCTCCAGTCCCTCAGTGCTGGGACGAACATGACTCAGGCACAGCTCGCGCAGACCGTTCGGGGTCTGGGGATGTTGGGGGGCGAGGGGCACGACGCCCTCGACGCACTCGCTGCGCAGTCCTCCGACCTCAAGGCGATGGTGGCCGAGTCGGCGAAGATCGTCTCGGCGATGGACACCCACCAGGGTCAGATCGTCGCTCTCGCTGACGGTGCGAATCGCCTGACCGGGGCAACCGCGGCCAGCAACAAGGACCTTCAGGCGACGATCTCGCGGCTGCCGGGCCTGGTGACCAAGGCGCGCTCTGCGACCGGCAGCCTCTCGACCCTGTCCACCGCTCTCGACCCGATCGCCAAGAACCTCCGATCGGCCGCAGGTCCGCTGAACGAGGCACTGGTCCAGCTTCCGGCTGTCACCAGGTCGTTGCGTGGCCTGATGCCCGCGCTCAACGGCACCCTCGTCAAGGCTCCGGCGACCCTGAAGGCTGTTCCTGGTGCATCGGGTGCTCTCGACGACCTGGTTCCTACCGCTCGTATCAACCTCTCCGACGTGAACCCCGTCGTCGCCTTCCTCAAGCCGTACGGTCCCGATCTCGCAGCGTTCTTCACCAACTGGACCGCGATGCTTCAGCACAGCGATGCGAACGGCCACTACCTGAGGATCTTCCCTGTGGTCAACGAGCAAAGTGTCAAGGGGATCCCGGTCCCGCTTCCGCTGAACACCGGGTTCCTCGACAAGTCGAACGCCTACCCAGCGCCCGGTGGCAGCAACACGCCTGGCCCGTTCGAGGGCAAGTACCCGCGAGTGGAGCCTGACGCGCGATGACAACTGCGCGACCCGGACGCCGGTTCACGGCTGTAGCGATCTTCATGCTGATCGCCGCGGCCTGGATAGGCGTCGGGTTGCCGCGGCTCCAGGTGGGCTCGGGAGTGGACTCCTACCTCCCGGCTAGTGACGCGTCGGTGACGGCGCTGAAGACGATGGCGAACTCGTTCGGAGGCGACCCTGTCGTCGTCATGCTCGAGTCGACGAAGGCGGACTCGCTGCTCGACGAGAACCACCTGCCGAACCTGCTGCACCTCGAGGGACTTCTCGCCGCGCTGCCCGACGTGGCTGTCACCTACGGTCCGGCCACCACGCTGAACCAGACCGTCCTGCGGATCAAGGAGATGCTCGCCAACCTCAGCGGCGAGCGGGATGCGCTGAGCGAGGCCGGCAAGACCGCTGAGCTCAAAAGTTTCAACGAGCGCTACGGCAGCCTCGTGGTTCGCAGCCTTCCTGGCGGCCTTCCGACGCTGCGCAACCCCACGTTCGTCGCTCGCGTCCTCTACGGTGCCGGGACGGTCGTGCGACCTTCGTGGTCGCAGTTCGTCCCGTCCCACCGCGCCGTCGTCATCTACGTCAGGCCGCGCAACGGGCTCGACCAGAAGTCCGCCGAAGCGCTGACCGACAACGTCGTACGAGCGGTTCGCTCGGTCGACACGGGGGCCAGCCGGGTCACGGTGACGGGCGCGCCCGCAGTGACCGCAGAGCTGGGCAGCACAGCACGCTCGGAGCTCCCGAAGCTCGGCCTGGCCGCGCTCGCGGCGGTGGCGCTGGTGCTGCTGATCTTCCCCTGGACCCGTCGTTCGCGCCGGCTCGCGCCGATGGTTCCGATGACCTTGGCGACGCTGCTCACCCTCGCGACCTTCGGACTGCGAGGGACACCGGTGTCATTGGGAGCCGTCGCGTTCCTGCCGGTCATCCTGGGCGTGGGCAGCTACTACCCCGTGTACCTCGCGCAGCGGGAGCACCGCCGTCTGGTCCTGGCCGTCGCTGGCGCGGCCGCAGCCGCGTTCGCGACCCTGACCTTCTCGCCGCTCCCGTTCGTCCGTGACCTCGGAACCGCCATCGCCCTGGGAATCGGTTTCGTGGTCCTGGTCAGCCTCGTGCTCAGTCTCGTGGTGACACCTGCGGCCAGCCCGCACCCGGTCGTGGTGCCCCAGCGGTACCCGGACGTCGAGGTGACGAAGCCCGGTCGGCGCGAGATCCGGAAGGCAGGGTTCGCGCTGCTCGCCGTGCTCGCCTGCATCGGATGGGTGGTGCTGCCGAAGATCCCGATCCAGACCGATCCGCAACGGTTGATCGCCGGCCTGCCTGGATTCGACCAGGCAACCCACGTCGAGGACGTCCTGGGCTTCTCGGGCGAGGTCGACGTGATCCTGCACGGGCCGGACGTGCTGTCCCCGGCAGGGCGGACCTGGTTCCGCCAGGCGGAGAACGGAATCGTGCTGCAGTACGGCAACCGGGTGCGACCGCTGGTCTCCCCGACCGACCTGCTCTCGTTCCTGGGTACCTCGCCGACGCCTGGCCAGGTCGATGCCGCGATGGAGCTTCTCCCGTCGTACGTCAGTGGTGCGGCGGTGACCAGCGACCGTACCCGCGGTGTCATCTCGCTGGGCGGTGACTGGCAAGCACTCAACGACAAGACCGATGTCATCGCGGGCATCGAGCACCGGTTGCCGCCCGCACCACCCGGTTACACGGCCAGCGTGACAGGCCTTCCCGTCGCCGCTGCGCGAGGCTACGACCTCGTCTCGTCATCGCGGTACGCCGCGAACATCCTGGGAGTCCTCGCGGCTGCGGGGGTCCTCGCCGTTGCCCTTCGTCGCCGTCGGGACGCGTTGCTCGCGCTCCTGTCGGCTGCGATTGCGACCGGTCTCGGGGTCTTCACGATCTGGTTGACCGGAACGGCGCTGAACCCGCTGACGTTGGCCCTGGGCCCGTTGACCGCGGCCGCCGGATGCGAATTCGCGGTCCTGCTGGTCACCGCCAGACGGACCGGCGACGAGAGCTTGCGCCGTTCGGTGTACCTGGCGTCGAGCTTGTCGGTCGCTGGGTACGGGGTCCTGCTGCTGTCCGGGCTGGAGGTCGTCCGTCAGTTCGGCATGACGTTGGTCGGTGCTGTTGCGCTTGCGCTGCTGAGCGCGACAGCGGTCGCCCAGCTGGTGCGACCCGTACGGCCTCCGACAGAACCGGCCGTGGAGATGGAAGCAGTTCGAAGCCTGGAAGAAGTAGGAGTCTGATCATGTTCCCTCACCTCACCCGCCGCCGGATCGTCGCATTCGGTGCATCCGTGGTCGTGGCAGGTCTCGTCGCCACCGGGCTCGTCGTCCTGGTGCACCGGCACGACGACCTGCCCTCTGACGCCGCCTTCCGGATCGGTGGCACTGTGGTCACCGCGACCCAGGTCGACGAGCGGATGAAGTCCCTCCAGGCCCTGTACGGCATCGCGAAGCCCGTTGGAGCCGCCAAGATCGACTCGTTCCGACGGGACTCGGCGAAGTCGGTCGCCGTGGAGAAGCTTCTGGGCGAGCAGGCCCGCAAGCACGGGATCGTGATCAGCGACAAGGCTGCTTCCGACGCGCTGACTGCGTTGATCCAGCAGCGCTATCCCGATGGTGGTCGTCAAGCGTTCATCCAGGCACTCGGGACCATGGGTGCGTCCGAGGCGCAGGTCATCGCCGAGATCAAGGAGCAGATGTTGATTGCTCGGCTCTTCGACCTGGTCACCGACAAGATCTCGGTGTCCAGCACTGCGGTCGATGCCGCTTTCACGAAGCGCCGTGCCTCGCTGGGCACACCAGAGCGACGGCAGATCCGCAACATCGTCGTCTCGACCTTGCCAGCAGCAAGGCAGCTGCTGAAGAAGCTGCAGCGCGGCAGCGCCTTCGGACCCCTGGCCAAGAAGTTCAGCCTGGACGAAGCGACCCGGATGAAGGGCGGCGTGCTCGGAACGCTCGCCAGTGCTCAGCTGGAGACCGGGTATGCGGCTGCTGCGTTCGCGGCCAGTCCAGGCCAACCGTTCGGTCCGGTGCGGACGAAGTCCGGGTGGAACGTCGGGGTCGTCGAGAAAGTGGTGCCCGCGGTGGTCGCCACCCTCGCCGGCGTATCGACGAGCCTGAAGGAGGAGCTCCTCGGTGAGCAGTCCGTCAAGGCTTGGCGCTCCTGGCTGGGCACCGTCATCAAGAATGCCCACATCGTCTACGCGAAGAGGTTCCAGCCGGCCAAGCCCGACGAGGTTCCCGCGATGACCGGGCAAGAGTCCGTCACCGGTCAGTGACGCGGGCCGGTCATGCTGTTCCCGGACGTACGGCGCCTGGTCTCGCAGCGAGCTGGCCGCACGAAGGTGTACGACGAGGGCTTCGACATCGCTGCTGCGCGACGAACGGCACGTGAGCTCGCCTCGATCCGCTCTCGTGAGGCCGTCGGCGAGGTGCTCGACCTGGACGCCGACGGCGTCCCGGTGCGCGTGTTCCGGCCGCTCGTGCCGTCGTTCGACCGGCGCGCGGTGATCCTCGATCTCCAGGGCGCCGGGTTCGTCTTCCACGACCTCGAGGTCCGGGACCCGCTGGCCCGGGCGCTGGCGAACCGGAGCGGGCTGGCGGTGGTCTCGGTCGGTTACCGGCAGGCTCCCGAGCACCGCTTCCCCGCGGCTCAGGACGACCTCGAGACGGTGCTCGACTGGATCGAGCGGTCCGGTAGCAGTCACGGACTTGGCGGCGCGCTCCTCCTCCACGGTGACGGGGCCGGTGCCAACCTGGCGCTGACCGCGGCGCTGCGGCACCCCGCCCGGTTCGGCGCCCTGGTACTCGTCTGCCCGTTCCTCGACCCGTCGGCTCGCTTCGACTCCTACCGGACCGAGCTCGGTGGAGACGGACTTCGTGAAGCAGCCTGGTACTGGGCCCAGTACGCGGACCAGGACCAGCTCGGTCACCCGGACATCGCGCCGCTGGGGGCCTCAGGTCTCTGGTCGCTGCCGAGGACGCTCGTCGTGACCGCGGAGCACGACCCGTTGCGAGCCGAGGGCGAGCATCTCGTGCGTCTGGCTGCCGAGCAGGGAGCATCGATCGTGTCGACCCGCTACCAGGGCCAGATCCACGGGTTCTGGGACCAGCCCGAGACAGCGGCTGCGGGCCGCGCTCTGGTGGCCCAGGTAGCGGGGTTCTTGAGCACTCCGGCGTGACCCGGCCATCACGAGCGCGCGAACGTCTCCACGATGGCAGCGGTGTTCTCGGAGACCCGCTCGGGTGACAGGGTGAAGCTCGGTGAGTAGAGCGACACGTGGTCGTAGCGCCGCTCGAACTCGGGGAACGATTCGCGCACCTCGGCAGGAGTCCCCGCAACCGCCATCTCGTCGATCATCCGGTCCGAGACTGCGTCGATCATCGCCTCGTGGTCTCCCCGCAGGAACGCTGCGCGGATCTCGGCAGCTTCGCTCCCGAAGCCACAAGCTTCCAGCACCGGGGCGTAGGACTTCGGTGCGGCGTAGAAGGCGATCTGAGCCGCAGCCTCGCGCCGTGCACTGATCGTGCTGTCCGCGATCGCGCAGATCACGACGCCGGACAGGAGCGCGCGGCTGCGCGGAGCGGATGCCTTGGCGGCTCCACGCGCAAGCGCGGGCTGCACGACGGACTCGAGGTAGCGGGGTGTCACGGTGGGATGGCAGATGAGGCCTTCCGACACCCGACCGGCAACCTCGATCATGCGTGGATTGACTCCTGCGGTGTAGATCGGGATCTCTCGTCGCAACGGAGCATCGATCTCGGCCGTCGGCGTGATGTCGAGCGAGTAGAAGCGGCCGGAGTGCTGGACCCTGCCCCTGTCGAGCGACCAGAGCCGCCGGATCAGCGGAACGAGCTCCTCCATCCGCAAGGCTGGGGCGTCCGGGTCGAGCACGCCGTGCCACTGGGTCATCATCGTCCGGGTCCCGGTTCCGAGGCCGAGCACGAAGCGTCCGCCGCTCAGCTCGTCGAGGTACCGGGCGTCGTTGGCAAGCACGAGCGGAGATCTCCCGACCGCGTAGGCGATCGCTGTGCCGACGCCGATGCCGTGACCAGCTGCTGCCATGGCGGCCACCGTGACCACGGCCGAGCGGTTGAGGAACTCCCCCGACCACGCCATGTCGAAGCCGGCTTCCGCTGCGGCAGCCGCGGTCTCCCGGGCTTCCGTGATGCCACCGGCCAGGACTGTGATGCCTCGAGTGGTCACCGTTCTCCCCGCCATAGTTTGGTATCTGAAACGACACGATCAGACCAAAACAGAACCCGGTCCTCGGTCGCGATGCCTTGCTGGGTTCCGGAGTCAAGAGTACGCTTCGGTCATACCATTGGACAATAAGGAGTCGCGATGATCTCGTTCGCGTTCAGCGACGAGCAAGAGGACTTCCGGTCCCAGCTGCGTAAGTTCGCCATCGCCGAATTGGCGCCCAAGTACCAGGAGCGCTCCGCCAAGGCGGAGTTCTCGTGGGAGGCGCACCGGCAGCTCGCGGATCTCGGTGTCCTCGGTATCGGGCTTCCCGAGGAGTACGGCGGCACCGGGTCCGCCGACCCGGTCACCCTCGGTCTCGCCACCGAGGCGCTCGCGTACGGAGACGTGAACGTCGCCGCTGCACCGGTCCAGGTCGGCCTGGTTGCCGCGCAGCTCGCGCACGAAGGCCACCCGTCGGTCGTCAAGGAGTGGTTGCCGAAGCTCATCGCCGGAGAGGTCGTCGCTGCCATCGCGGTCACCGAGCCGATCGGTGGGTCGGATGTCTCCAACCTCACGACCGAGGCCCGCAAGGTCGTCGGTGGCTGGGAGATCACGGGGGAGAAGATCGCCATCACGCATGCGACCTCGGCAGCCGTGGCTCTTGTCTACGCCCGCGAACCCGGTACTACCGGCTACGCCGGGATCAGCTGCTTCGCCGTACCGCTGGACGCCGTAGGCGTCAGCCGCTCGCACACTCCCGGGATGGGAGCACTGCCGCTGTGCTGGGGAGGGCTCGTGTTCGAGAACGTCTTCGTCTCCGACGAGCACCTGGTCGGCGAGCAGGGTCGCGGCTTCGCCGGTGCCATGGAGCACTTCGACTTCAGCCGCCCGGGTCTTGGTCTGCTCTGCCTCGGTGCAGCGCAGGCCAGCGTCGACGAGGCCGTTGCCTGGGCGCAGCAGCGCGAGGCGTTCGGACGCCCCATCGCTGCGTTCCAGGGCGTCTCCTTCCCGCTCGCCGAGCACGCGACGTACATGGAAGCAGCGAGGTGGCTCTGCTACCGGTCGCTGTGGTCGCGGACCGCTGGGGAGAAGCACACGCACTACGCGGCGATGTCGAAGTGGTGGCCACCGCTGGTCGCGAAGAACGCCATCGAGACAGCCATCGTCACCTTCGGGAACCTGGGCTACTCGACCGAGATGTCGCTCCAGCAGCGGCACCGGGACGTGATGAGCTACTTGATCGCCGACGGCACTGCCGGCATCCAGAAGCGGATCATCGCGACCACGATGATGGGGAAGGTCGCGGCCCTGTGATCGCCGTCGGTGTCTCGGTCCACGACAGCCTGATGACAGCGGACCCCTCCGCGCGGCGTCACCTCCTCCAGCACGCCCACGACGCCGGACTCGATCACGTGACCGTGGGCGACCACGTCAGCTTTCACGGTGGAACGGGCTTCGACGGCCTCGTGGCGGCGACGGCGGTGCTCGCGACCCACGACGAGACCAACGTCCTGGTCGGGGTCTACCAGCTGGCGTTGCGGCACCCGGTGCTCGCAGCTCGACAGCTGTCGTCGATCTCGCAGATCGCGCCCGGGCGCCTCGTCCTCGGGGTCGGGGTCGGCGGCGAGGACCGATCCGAGGTCACGAACTCCGGAGTGGATCCGTCGACGCGCGGTCGGCGCCTCGACGAGTCCCTCGGCCTCCTGCGTCGGCTGGCGACAGGTGAGACAGTGGATCACTCGGGGGAGTTCTTCACCCTCGAGGGCGCATCGATCCTTCCGTCGCCAGACCCGATCGTGCCACTCGTGATCGGGGGTAGTGGTGCCGCGGCTGTACGCCGGACCGCAGAATTCGGCGATGGCTGGCTGGGCATCTTCTGCTCGTCGCGTCGCTTCGCCCAGACCCACGAGGAGATCCTGTCGGCTGCCGCTGACCGCGGCCGCCCGCTTCCGACGTGGTTCGGGCTCAGCGCTTGGTGCGGCCTGGACTCCGACGCGACAGCCGCACGGCGGATGGTCGCCGATCAGATGCAGTCGCTCTACAACCTCCCGTACGAGAAGTTCGAGCACGTCACGACCTCGGGGACACCCGAGGACGTCGCTGAATGGTTCGCGCCGTACGTCGAAGCCGGCGCGCGGCACCTGACCATCGTTCCCGCGGCTGGGTCGGCCCACCTCGGGATCGAAGCAGTCGCCGAGGTGCGCGCCCTGCTGCACAAGCAATTCCCGGCAATTCCCGGCTGACCCGGCCTAGGTGGCGGAGGCAGGTCGCCTCGCACGCCTGGACACGCGGCCGATCTGTCTGCGTGCGGCGTCGACGTCGTCCACGAACGCCTGGCGGCGAGCGAGGAGATCGGGAGCCGGTACGTCGACGATCCCGCGGTACCGGGCGAGCCGGAGCGCGGTGCGGAACATCTCCGCCGACGCAGATTCGGCGCTACCGATGGTCTTCTGAAGAGCCCACTGCTCGCCGAGCTGCAGGCACCGCTCCATGAAGCGCTCCTCCTCGAAGTTGCTGGAGGTGCCGAGCTCGAGCAGCTGGTCCGCGACGACGGCGTAGGCATCGAGGAACGGTCGCAGCACCAGGGGCGCCACCAGCAGGTCCATGCCGTCCAGGTAGGCCTGGGCCTGGCTGCTGGTGAGATCACGAGAAGCCACGTCCGCGACCGGCGTCACGAGCTCGAGCTCCTTCTGCAGCTCGGTCGCGAACTGGCTGCGGCTCGCGAAGAAGAACTCGAACTTGAGCAGCTCGCGCAGGCGCAGGGCAAGAGCCCAGGCGTCGGTCGTCCCGTCCGTCGTCTCCTCGACGGCGCTGAGGACGACCTCGGCGATCGCCCGGGGAACGAGCGTGTGGATCGCGCTGTTCCGGTACACCGATGCGATCAGGTGCTGCTCGGGTGCGATCCGCCAGACCGTGGTCTTGCCGGCGAAGCTGGTGACGACCCCTGAGCTGACGAGGTCCTGCAGGGCTCGGCGGATCGTGCCCCGGTCATTGAGGGTCGCGGCCCCAGCGGTAGGCCAGCCGCGACGCTCCAAGTAGGTGGCGAGCGGCGTCACGGTCTCCAGGACCTGGTCCAGGGTCAGCGCACGATCGGAGGGGAGCAGGGCCCCGCACACGATCGCTGTCGGTGTCACGGGTGTCGCGAGGTTGATCCGGTGACACAGCTCCAGAGCGACCCGTTCCACCGAGTGGGTGCCTGCAGGGTCTTCGGCGTGGAGGTCCGCCAGGCGCGATCGGAGGGGAAGGGGCTCGCCGAAGTCGACGTAGATCCGCCCGATCCGCTTGCGAAGGCCCAACAGGTAGTCGAAGAACCAGCGGGCGTTCTCCGGTGTCTTGCCGTTGCCGCGCGCCTCGGAGGCCATCAGCTCGACCTCGTGACTCGGAAGCTGGTCGTACTGGATCGACACGGGGACGAGGTACACCTCTTTGCTCTCCTCGATGCCGTCGAGAGCATCGATGACGTAGCGGAGGAGTCCGAGTCGAGGCGGGCGGAGCTTCCCGGTCCGGGTGCGCCCGCCCTCGATCGACCAGATCAGGTTCGAGCGGTTGGTGACGAGCTGGCCCATGAACGAGCGCAGCGCGAACTTGTACACCGGCATGTCGGCCGTTGATCGGCGGATGTGGATGATGCCGGTACGACGCGCGATCGTTCCCAGCGGGAAGAAGTCCAGGTTCGCGCCTGCCAGGCCGAACGGTGCCGCGATCCCGAAGTCCGCCACCACGGGCGGCACTGCCCACTCGTCGAGGTAGGAACGGTGGGAGATCAGGAAGATCAGGGAGTGCTCGTGGTCGAGTGCGCGAAGAGCAAGCATGCTCTCCTCGTCGGTGAGCCGATCAAATCCGCGCAGCATCCAACGGCCGACGCGCTGCCACCCGGCGGTCACCCGGTCGTTGTGCGTAGCCGAGAGCTCCCGGAGGTGGGCGCTGGCCTCTTCCCGGACCTCCGCGGGCGCCCGGCCGAGCCTGGTCGCGATCGCGTCCAGCCCGGAGGTGAAGTCCGGAGACGCCAGGAGCTGGCTCACCTCGCGGGCGTCCGACGTCAGCGGCTGCCGGGTCATGTCCGGACGCTCCCCACGGTCGGTTCTGGTGACTCGGACACATCGCCAGGCCAGTTCTCGAGGATGTCGCGGTAGCGCGCGTGCAGGGAGGTGGCGCAGCGGTCGAGATCGCGCCTGGTCCACGTGCTCGTGCTGATCGGTTCCAGGACACGCACCTCGACCGTGCCGGTTCGGGCGGTGCGGGAGGTGCGCGCCATCAGCGCACCGGCGTTCCTGATCACGATGGGCACGATCGGCACCCCTGCCCGCATGGCCAGGTGGAAACCGCCCTTCTTGAACGGTCCGATCGCCGGGGTGTAGGAGCGCGTACCTTCCGGCGAGATCACGATCGACGTGCCTGATGCCAGCCGTGACACGGCTTCGTCGAGCATGGTCCGCGACTGGGCCGGGTCGGTCCGATCGATGAACGCGAAGTCCGCGAGTCTCAGCATCGGACCGAGGACCGGCACCGAAGCCGCCTCCTTCTTCGCCACCGCCGTGAACCCGCTGCGGAGCACCGTCGACGTCACCAGGGCGTCCACCAGCGCGCTCTGGTGGTTGATCATGAACACGGCAGGACGCTGGGACCACACGTTCTCCTCGCCGGTCACCTGCACCCGGATTCCGCCGAGGACCCCGGCGACCTGCGCGAAGGAGGAGGTCGCGAGGTCTATCCCCGCACGCTTGCTTCCGCCGACGAGTCCGAGCACGATCCCGGAGACCCCTGCGCCCGCCATCGCGCCGTACATGGCTGCCGTCCGCAGGGCGGGAGCAGGGTCCAGAGGGTGCGGTCGGCGCGTGGTCAGGATGACGGGCCAATCCCGGTCCTGCGCGATTGCAGCAAGCTCTGGCTGAGGATTCACGGCGTGCGGATGGCCGACGGTCTCGAGGAACGGTGGGTCCTCGTCCCCGTTGGCGTAGGCGAAGGACATCGAGGAGTCGAGAGTCCTTTCGTCGATGAACTTCTCGACCGCAGCGAGCTTCCCCGGTCCCCAGAGGGGGCGTCCGAGGAGCCTGCCGGTGAGCTTTCCGCGGTGCGACTCCAGCTGCGTGCAGAGGACGTGATCGATGCCCAGGTCGTTGGCGAGCGAATCCACCTGGAAGCGAGTGGCTGAGGACGCGATGGCGACGGTGTGACCGCGACGTTGGTGTGCCTTGACCACCCGCCACATGTCGTGGACCAGCCGACCACTGATGTCGGTCCGGTACAGGTCCTTGCCCAGCTCGTCGAGCTCGTCGACGGGCCGGCCCGCCCAGCCCGAGATGCCCTCGGTCAGCAGCACCGCGAACTGCGTCTCGTCGAGCGTGCCGCCCATTCCTGCCCGCACGGTTCGGATGGCTTCACCGAGGCTGATCTCGTGTTTCTTCAGGCGGTGCGCGTAGAGCGCTGTCGCTGAGTAGCCGTCGATCAGGGTGCCGTCGAAATCGAAGAACGCGCCGACGCGTGGCCCCGGAGGCGCCTCCTCGATCGAGAGCAGTAGGTCCTCGATGTCCATGTGACCTTCCGTGCAGCAGTCGACCTGAGGTACATTGGTCTAATCATTTATATATCAGACCGGAACATCGAGCAAGGCTTCGGGTGAGGTACAGGTGCGATGAGCGACCAGACGGGCAGTACGACGACGTGGGGCGGCACCGCGGAGATGAGTGCGTGGGAGGGCTTGATGTGGCGTGCGGAGGGCGATGCGCGAACAAGCTCGACCGGGATCCTCCTGGAGATGCTGGACGGGACCCCTGACTGGCACCGCTTCCGTGCGCTGCACGAGGAAACCGTCCGCGTGGTGCCCCGGCTTCGTGACCGTGTCGTGGTGCCGAGGATCGCGATCGGCCAACCCGTGTGGACCGAGGACCTGAACTTCGACCTGGACCAGCACCTCGAGCAGATCGACCTCGCGCCGGCCGACGTTGCCGATGTCGCCCACCGTGATCTGCTCGATCTGTGCGAGAAGGAGCTGGCGCTTCCTCTCGACCCGGCCCGGCCTCCGTGGGCGGCAGTCCTGGTCACGGGTCTCCCCGAGGGCCGGTCGGCGTACGTGCTGAAGTTCCACCACAGCCTGACTGACGGGGTCGGCCTGATCCAGCTCCTCGAGATCGTGCACGGTCCGCTCGACCCTTCGCGGCTCGAGCCCGGACGCGCCGACTCCTCGCGACCCAGCATCACCGGAGACTCGCTGACGCGAGACCGGGTCGTCGACTCGGTACGCGGTGCGCCGGTACAGCTCCTGCGTGGTGCGGGATCCGTCCTGGGAGTCCTCGGAAGGGTCGCGTCCGACCCGATCGGCTCGGCAAGCAGGGCGTCGCGCTTCAGCCAGTCGCTGGTGCGCGTTCTGACGCCCCCAGCCGCACAGGGTTCGCCGCTGCTCGCCGGGTCAGGATCGGGAAAGCGGTTCCTCACCCTGGAGGTCCCGCTCGCCGATCTCCGGGCCGCGGCGACCACAGCCGGATGCTCGGTCAACGACGCGTTCGTCGCCGCAGTTCTCGGCGGTGTCCGGCGCTACCACGAGTTTCACGGAACGCACGTGGACGCGGTGCCTTTCGGCATGCCCGTGAGCTTGCGCCGGGCCGGCGACCCGATGGGAGGCAACCGGTTCGCCGGGGTGCGCTTGTCGGGGCCGGTAGCCGAGCTCGACCCGAGCGCACGCATGCAACAGGTGCGTACGCTGGTGGCAAGCGCTCGCGAGGAACCTGCGATCGGGTTTCTCGATCACCTGTCGCCGATCCTGACGAAGCTGCCCAACGCGGCGATCATCGAGCTGTCGGCCAGTCTGACCTCGGCATCGGACGTGCAGGTCTCCAACATCAGGGGCCTGGCCGCGCCGGTCGAGCTGGCAGGGGTCCGCGTGCTCCGCACCTTCCCGCTCGGCCCGCGACCCGGGGTCGCCCTGATGGTCGCGATGATCACCTACGACGGAACCTGCTGCTTGGGGCTCAACGTCGATCCTGACGTCTTCGTCGACCTCGAGGTGCTCGAGCAAGCGATGGCGGAGGGCTTCGCAGAAGTCGTCGCCGTGGCGCCGGTACGACGCAAGCGAGCGACCCGATGAGTCGCCGGAGCCTGGGACGCGATGCCCTCGACGCCAGGATCCGTGCGCACGAGAACGAGGTCTACGAGCACTTCGGTCTACTTGGTCGGGAACGGACGATCCGCGTGCTCGTCGGACGGTCGACGGTCGACGTCCGGATCGTCGAATTCGGGCCGACCGAGAGTCGGGACGTCCCGGTTCTGCTCCTGCACGGGATCGGTTCGGTCTCGGTGTTCGGCGCGGAGCTGGTGCTGCACCTGCCCGGGCGGCGGGTGATAGCCGTTGACTGGCCGGGGCACGGGCTGTCCGGTACCTACGTCCTGCCGAAGGGGACCGCGGTGCGTGACCATGCCGTGATCACGATCCGGTCGGTGCTCGAGGTCCTCTCGATCCCGGTCGTCGACGTCGTCGGCCACTCGCTCGGTGGCCAGTTCGGACTATACGCAGCGCTGGACCTCCGCGATCGGGTCCGCCGGATCGCCCTGGTCGGTGCGCCCGGTGCAGCCTTCGAAGGAGTGCGGCCGCTGCCGGTGATGGTGATGCTGGCCATCCCGGGGATCGGAGCCAGGCTGCTGTCGGCTCCGATGTCGGAGAAGGCATTCATCAGGAACACCGAGACGGGCTTGGGAGCGGGTGCGTTGGGACGTGCTCCGCACGGGTTGGTGTCCGCAGGACGGTTGATCGCTCGTCGCCGGGGTCTGGCTCGCAGCGTGGCCAGCTTCTTCCGGGCGCTGATCAGGCGTTCCAAGATCCGCGACGGCGTCGCCATCCCGATCAGTGACCTCCACGAGCTGGCCCTGCCGGTGCTGCTCGTGTGGGGTGACCAGGACGTGTTCCAGACACCCGCGTCAGCGAGCCGCTCGATCTCGGCGATCCGGGACGCGCACCTGGTCGAGATTCCAGGGGCGGGTCACGCGCCGTGGCTCCAGGAGCCCGAGCTGGTCGGCCAGGCGGTCGCGGCTCACCTCGCTGACGGATGAGGGTGGCGAAGCTCTTGCCGTTTCGGTCCAACCATTCTAATATCGTGCCAATATTCGCCACTCATCCCGGAATCACTCAGAAGAGGTGCGCCCGATGTCGAACGCTGATGTGACCGTCCGGGACAGGTACAGCGACGAGGAGATCTCCTCGTTCTACGAGCAGGGCTACTGGGAGGACGGCAGCCTGTTCGACCTGGTGGCGCAGCAGGCTGCCGCGTTCGGCGACAAGCCGTTCATCTTCGACAGCACCCGATCGATCAGCTTTGCCGAGCTCCACGAGTCCGGTGCGCGACTGGCGCTCGGCCTCCGCAGGTTGGGTGTCGTCCGAGGGGACCGGGTCGCGGTGCAGCTGCCGAACTGGGCAGAGTTCGCGCTGATCGCGGTGGCGATCAACCGCGCCGGGGGCGTGCTGGTCCCGATCATGCCGATCTACCGCGAGGACGAGGTCGGATTCGTGCTGGGGCACTCGGGGGCGAAGGTCGCCATCACCTGCGAGCAGTTCAAGGGCTTCGGGTACCTCGACATGTTCGAGACCCTTGCGGCTGGAGCGCCCGCCCTGGAACACGTGGTGTCGGTGCGTGCGAGTGCCGGCCAACCCGGCACGCCGCTGGAGAGCCTGATCGTGCTGGACGGAACGCTGGCAGAGGTCGAGGCCGAGCTCGGCTCCGACCGAGGTCCGGACGAGGGCCTGCTCGTCGTCTACACCTCGGGTACGACGTCACGACCCAAGGGCTGCCTCCACACCCTCAACACCTTGCGGGCAACGGTCGCCTCGATGGCGCTCAGCCTCGACTACACCGAGAACGACGTCCAGTTCGGACCTTCACCCATCGCGCACAGCACCGGAATCATCACGAGCTTCATGCTCCCGCTTCTCAAGGGCGCCTCCTCGCACCTGATGGAGGCGTGGGAGCCGGTCGAGGGCATGAGTCGGATCAAGGAGCACGGCTGCACGGTCGCGGTCTCCGCAACGGCGTTCCTGCAGATGATGATGGGGGTCCACGACCCGGAGAAGCACGACGTCGGCGGCATGCGCGTCTGGGTGTGCGCCGGCGCTCCGATCCCCGGCAGCGTCGTCGAGAAGGCCCGCGAGATGCTGTCGGGTGGCAAGGTCCTCTCCCTGTACGGCAGGTCGGAGAACTTCCTGACGACGATGTGCACCGTCGGCGACGACCCGACCAGGGCGATCGAGTCCGACGGGTCCGCGCTCCGTGGCGCCCAGGTGCAGATCGTCGACGTCGACGGCAACGCGGTCGGGCCGGGCGAGGAGGGCGACATCGCCTACAAGGGCCCGAGCCACATGCTCGAGTACTACCACGACCCCGACCAGACGGCGGCCCTGTTCACCGCAGAGGGCTACTCCCGCTCAGGGGACCTCGGGCGGATGACCGCGGACGGCTACGTGCGGGTCACCGGCCGGCTCAAGGACATCGTGATCCGCGGCGGCATGAACATCAGCGCTCGCGAGATCGAGGACCTGCTCTCCGAGCTGCCGTCGATCGCGAACGTCGCCGTCGTCGGGATGCCCGACGAGCTGCTGGGGGAGCGGGTGTGCGTCTACGTGGTGCCGTCGACCCCCGGGGCGTCGCTCACGCTCGACGAGGTCGTGGCTTACCTGCGCAGTCGCAAGGTGGCGACCCAGAAGCTTCCCGAGCGACTCGAGATCATCGAGGCGCTTCCGCTCACGGCCACCGGCAAGGTGCAGAAGCACCTGCTCCGCGCAGACATCGCGCAGAAGGTGCGCTGAGCTCCTAGGTCGGGTCGTGCGGTCGCAAGGCCTCGAGGACCTGCTCGACGAGCACGGTCGAGACCCGGGGATCCGCGGCGACCTTTGCCGGCCAGTACGCGATCGAGAAGATCAGGCCGAGCGCGGCTTGGGTGCGGACGGACACCTCCGCCCGATCGGCATCGGGGAACCGGGCAGCGACGAGCGCATCCCAGCGTTCGACGTACTGGCGTCTGCGGCGGTCGAAGTGCCGCCTCCACGGATCCACCAGGGACCGGTCCTCCCGCTGGTAGACGTTGACGAGGTGACGGTTGCCGACGGTGAACGCGACGTGGTGCCGGACGAGCTGGTCGAGCGCCGAGCTGGCGTCCTCAGGGGCGGCGAAGGTCGCGGCGTAGAGCTGGTCCATCGCCTCGTTGAAGAGCGCCGCGAGGATCTCGTTCTTGCTGCCGAAGTGGCGGTACAGCGAGGGTCCGCTCATGCCGGCAGCGACTCCGAGCTCGTCCATCCCGACGCCGTGAAAACCCTTGTCGTAGAACATCGCCGCCGCGGTGCTGAGGATCTTCCGGTCCCTGTCCACGGGACGAAACTAGCACAACTGTGAACGATCGTTCACAGCCTCGGACGGCATCGTCCGCACTGTTGCTCATCTGGCCCGAACCAATTAGGGTCTAATGGTTGGACCGAAAGGAGATCTCATGCGCGCCGTCGTTATGAGCGAGTACGGAGGACCCGAGTGCCTTCAGCTGGGCGACCTCCCCGACCCCCGAGCCGCGTCCGGCTGGAAGGTCGTGCGGCTGCACGCCGCTGCCCTGAACTGGCATGACGTCCTGGTCCGGAAAGGTCAGTACGGCTCGCCGCTGCCGCATGTTCCCGGAGCCGACGGTTCCGGTGTAGACGCCGAGACCGGTGAGTCCGTGGTCGTGCTCCCGTCACTGTGGTGGGGTGCCGATGAGAGCGCTCCGGGAGGCCAGTGGGAGATCCTGGGCGACCACCGCCAGGGCACCTACGCAGAGCTGGTCAGGGTTCCGGCGGAATCCGTGTACCCGGCGCCGTCCGGGCTCTCGTGGGCCCAGTCCGCGGCGTTGCCGCTGGTGGGCGTCACCACCTATCGAGCCCTCTTCAGCAGGGGGCGCCTGAAGGCAGGCGAGTCCTTGCTGGTCCTCGGTGCCGGCGGCGGGGTAGCGACGATGGCTGTCTCGATCGCTGCGGCTATCGGTTGCACGGTGGTGGTCACCTCGTCGAGCGAGGAGAAGATCCGGTTGGCCGAGTCCCTGGGTGCTTCAGGAGGTGTCCTGTACACCGAGGACGACTGGCCGAGCGCTGCGCGGGAGCTGTCGCCCGACGGCAGTGGGTTCGACCTGGTCCTGGACTCGGTGGGGACCTGGCAGTCGTCGGTGTCGGCTGTTCGACCAGGCGGACGCGTCGTCGTGCTGGGAGCCTCGCGCGCGGACCTCGCAACGCTCGAGGTCCGTCCGTTCTACTTCGGGCAGTACGACCTGCTGGGAACCACGATGGGGAGTCCTCGTGACTTCGCCGACTTCCTCACCCTGGTCAAGACCCATGCCGTTCCGCCACCGGTCGTGGACAGGTGCTTCCCGCTCGACCGAGCGGCCGAGGCGCACGCGTACCTGGAGAGCGGTGCCGGTTTCGGCAAAGTGATCCTCGAGCAGGTCTGAGTGTTGACCAAGGAGAAGGAATGACTACAGAGATCGTTAGGTCCGAGACCGACGAGCACGGGATCTGCACGATCACGCTGAACTCGCCCGAGACCCGCAACGCCCTGGGCGACGAGCTGCTCGATCAGCTGCACGAGGCCCTGGATTCTGCGCGCCGGTCCGTGGAGGTCCGCGTCGTCGTACTCACCTCGTCGCACGACCGGATCTTCTCCGCGGGTGGTGATCTCAAGGCCTTTGCCTCCGACGTCCCGACCATCGACAAGTACGCCGGTCTCGACCGGTTCCCACGCCTGTACAGGCTCATCGGTGCTCTCGGGAAGCCGGTGATCTGCGCCGCTAACGGCGACGTGCTCGCTGGTGCGTTCGGAGTAGCGCTCGCCTGTGATCTGGTGATCGCGAAGCGGGGCGTGCGGTTCGGCTGCCCGGAGATCAACGTCGGGGTGTTCCCGTTCATGATCTCCGCGCTCATCTACCGCAACATCGACCGGCTCAAGGCCAACGAGCTGATGATGCTCGGGGAGCTCGTCGACGCGGACGAGGCGCTGGCGCTCGGCATGGTCAACTGGGTCGTTCCTGCTGAGGACTACGACGACTACGTCACCGACATCGCCAGGAGAGTGGCTGCCAAGTCGCCGCTGCTGATGCGGCTCGGCAAGAACGCGATCAACGCCACCCGGGACATGAGCCTCGACGAGGCGCTCGACTCGCTCCAGTCGCAGCTCGCGCTCGCGTTCACGACCGAGGACATCGGCGAGGGCGTTGCCGCGTTCCGCGACAAGCGCGCTCCGGTGTGGAGGCTGCGCTGACGCCTCCGTCAGGACGAGCGGCGCTGGATGCAGGCAGTGCCGTGGACGACCGCGGTCTGGCCGCAGCGAGCCACGACCGCCAGGTCGGCGACCTCGACCCCGTCCTCGGTGCGCACGTCGATGACCTCGGCCGAGAGCTGGAGTTCGTCACCCAGGCTGACTGGAGCCGAGAACCTGACGGTGAAGGACCTCAGGTGCTCGACACCGCACCAGTCGGTCAGCCAACCGGCGAGGATCCCGGCCTGCAGCTGGCCCATCGCGATCACGGTCCGGAACCCGGTCCGTGACACGTAGTCGGCGTCGTGGTGGAGAGGGTTGAAGTCTCCCGCGGCGCCGGCGAAACGAACGATGTCCGTCTGGGTGACGGGACCGAACGAACCGGGTTCGGGCTGAAAGCCCACGCTGACGTCGACTGCCGGCCTCACGACGAAGCCCCTCGTTCGATCAGCTCTTCCCGCACGGTGACGACGGCCGTTCCAGTGGCGTCGCAATAGGGTGTCTCGAGGGTGACGATTCGCATGAGTCCGCCGCGACGCCCCTGCCGGACCTCGTCGGCGACGACGACCCTGATGCCACGGAGCTCGTCACCCGCGACCACCGGACGACCGAACTCCCAGGTCACCGACCCGACGACGATCCTGGCGATGTCGAGTCCGAGCATGCTCACGAACGCGCTCTGGTCGCGGTAGTGGCCGGCGACGACCACATGGGTCGGTGTGGCCAGGACGTCGGCGTACCCGGCATCGGCGGCGGCCGCCCGGTCGTGATGGACGGGGTCGCACGTGCTCGTGGCCCGCTGGAACTCGCGGATCTTTCCGCGCTCAACCGTGAAGGCGATGTCGTCGACGACGATCCCCACCAACGATTCGATGGTTTCCACGGACCCTCCTACTAGTGCGACTTTGGTCTGACCGATACTATCATCAGACCTAACCTGGAAGGATCTGTGGAGACAATGGATCTGTCGGACACCCGCGAAGAGGCAGAGTTCCGCGATCGGCTGCGCTCCTGGCTCGAGATTGCGCTGCCCAAGCTGCCGTGGCCGGAGCCGGCTGACCTGGTCGACAAGCGCCCGTTCTGGGAGCAGTGGCAGAAGCTGCTGTACGACGGAGGCTTCGCCGGCATCTCCTGGCCGACGGAGTACGGCGGTCAGGGAGCCGACGCCAAGATCCGAGCAGTCTTCAGCGAGGAGTGCGATCGCGCCGGGACTCCGGAGCGGCTGAACACGATCGGTGAGGACTTCGCGGGCCCGACCATCGTCCAGTTCGGGACGTCGGACCAGAAGGAGCGCTTCCTCCGCCCCATCCTGACCGGTGACCAGATCTGGTGCCAGCTGTTCTCCGAGCCCGAGTCCGGATCGGACCTGGCGTCACTGCGCACCAAGGCTGTCAAGGTCGAGGGCGGTTGGAAGGTCACCGGCCAGAAGATCTGGACCAGCCGTGCACACCTCGCGAGTGTCGCGATCCTGCTCGCACGGACCGGTGGCGGCGCACGCCACAAGGGAATTACCTACTTCCTGCTGCCGATGGACAGTGACGGAGTCACTGTCCGGCCGTTGGAGCACATGCTCGGCGAGGCCGAGTTCAACGAGGTGTTCCTGGACGACGTGTTCATCCCTGACGACCTCGTTCTCGGTGAGGTCGACGGAGGTTGGGCAGTCGCGATGGCGACCCTCGGTCACGAGCGGGTGGCGATCGCGACGGGGCGGGTGAACACGACCCGAGCGGTCGCCGACGTGATCTCGGACGTTCGCGCCGCAGTCGACGAGAACGGCGACCCGCTTGGTGCCGACCCGCTGGTCAGGCAACGGGTGGCCGACCTCTACGGCCGAGCGCTGATCCACTACACGATCGGCCAGCGGGTGATCTCGCTGGCCGCGAGCGATGCACCGCCGGGATCGGTGACGTCGATCGGAAAGCTCTACTTCTGCCCGTTGGTCGACGACATCGCCGACTTCCGGCTGTCCCTGGGGGAGCTCTCCGGGCAGTACCTGGCTTCCGACCCAGGCTTCGAGGACGAACGGTGGCTCCGGCTCGCCTACCAGTCCCGGGGATCCGCGATCGCCGGCGGTTCCACCTTCATCCAGAAGAACATCGTTTCCGAGCGGCTTCTCGGAATGCCGAGGAGCTGACATGGGTACCTATTCGTGGCATCCGAGCACCGAGTACGTCGAAGGTGCGAACGTGACCCGCCTCGCACGGGCCAACGGCCTCGCCGGCCTGCCGGACCTGCGGACCCGGTCCGTCGCCGACATCGGCTGGTACTGGGACGCGGTGGTCCTGGACCTCGGCCTCCCCTTCGCGCAGCCGTACATGGACGTGGTGGACCTGACCGCCGGAGCTGAGTTCCCCGACTGGTTCGTGGGAGGTCAGCTCAACATCACCGATGCCTGCCTTGACCGCTGGCTCTCAGATCCCGAGGACGCGGAGCGGGTCGCTGTGCTCCACGAGGCCGAGGACGGAGTCGTCAGCTCACTGACCTACCGGGCGCTCGCGGCAGCGGTGGACAAGGTCAGCCACGGGCTCCGGGCCATGGGAGTCCAACGAGGAGATGCGGTCGCACTCTTCGTCCCGATGACCGCCGACGCCGTCATCGCTGTGCACGCGGTCGCTCGCCTCGGTGCCGTGCTGGTACCCCTGTTCTCGGGGTTCGCCCCGTCAGCGATCGCGGCGCGGATCCAGGACGCATCGGCAAAGGCAGTGATCGTCGCCGACGGCACCGTTCGTCGGGGTCGGACCGTCGGCATGAAGGCTGCCCTCGACGAGGCGCTCCCCAGCTGTCCGTCCATCGAGCACGTGGTGGTGATCGGGAACCTCGACGAGGTCGACCCGCGTGGTGCCGAAGTGGCTTGGGCCGATCTGCTCGCTGCCGATCCAGGATCGTTCGCGTCCGAGCGGATGGACGCGATGGACACCCTGCTCCTCGGCTACACCTCGGGTACCACCGGTCGTCCCAAGGGCGCTGTGCACACGCACGCCGGCTTCATGGTGAAGACGGCGAGCGAGGTCGCGTACTCGTTCGACGTGGGCCGGGACGGTGTCTTCTGCTGGATCACCGACATGGGCTGGATCATGGGGCCGCTGGCGATCTTCGGCACCCATGCGAACGGCGCCACGCTCCTGCTCTACGAAGGCTCGCCGGACGTCCCTGACATCGGTCGTATCTGGGACGTGACGGCACGGCACGGCGTCACGATGCTGGGGGTCTCGCCGACCCTGATCAGGGCGATTCGGACCGGCGAGGATCCCGGCGCCCGGTTCGACCTCTCAGCGGTCCACGTGATCGGCTCGACGGGGGAGCCCTGGGATCCGGACTCCTACGACTGGCTCGCACGAGACGTGTTCCGTGGGCGCGTGCCGATCATCAACTTCTCCGGCGGGACCGAGGTCGGTGGATCCTTCCTCGCGCCCTACCCGGTCGAGGAGATCCAGAGCTGCTCCTTGGGCGGTCCGTCGCTCGGCATGGACGTCGATGTCCTGAACGCCGACGGGACGTCGGTCCGCGGGACCGTCGGCGAGCTCGTCTGCCGGCAACCCTGGCCGTCGATGACCCGCGGGATCTGGAACGACCGAGACCGTTACCTCGAGGCGTACTGGACAACGTTCCCCGGTATCTGGCACCACGGTGACTTCGCGCTGGCGGACGACTCCGGGCAGTGGTTCATCCTCGGTCGGTCGGACGACGTGATGAACGTGGCCGGGAAGCGGCTGGCTCCCGCCGAGGTGGAATCGGTCGTGACCATGCACTCCGCGGTTGCCGAGGCAGCTGCCGTCGGTATCCCTGACCCGAAGAAGGGCGAGGCCGTCTGGGTGTTCTGGGTCCCTCGTGTCGAAGGGAACGACCAGGACCTGACGGGCGAGCTGCGCGCGATGGTCGGTGATGCGCTGGGCAAGCCGTTCGCGCCGAGCGTCGTCGTCCGCGTCGGCCAGCTCCCCAAGACCCGCTCCGCGAAGATCCTGCGCCGCGCGATCCGCGCGGCCGCCCTCGGTCAGGACCCGGGCGACCTCTCCGGTGCCGAGAACCCGGAAGCCGTCGACGAGATCAGGCAGACGGTTCTCAACGAGCTGTGAGGAGGTTCAGGCGTCCTGGTCCAGGGAGATCGACGTACGGTCGTCGGCTCGGGCCGCAGCTTCGGCGTACCCGTGGACGTGGCGCTCCATCCGACGTACGGCGGCGTCGCCGTCCTGCTTGCGGATCGCGTCGGTAACGGACCGGTGGGCCTTCAGGGCGATCGAGCGGACCTCGTCGTCGACGAAACCCTCGTTGTTCGTCAGGGTGTAGATGGCCTTCGAGAGGCCGATCATCATCCCGTAGAGGATCTCGTTGTGACCCGCTGCCGCAACACCGACATGCCAGTCGACGTTGGCCTGGAGGAACTCCTCGAGGGTGCCCTTGGTGGCGATGGCTTCG
Organism: Marmoricola sp.; assembly: GCA_025965315.1. Lineage (GTDB taxonomy): Bacteria > Actinomycetota > Actinomycetes > Propionibacteriales > Nocardioidaceae > Marmoricola. Next base: position 10,074 of record JAOPXD010000159.1, on the reverse strand, counting down.
TTCGCCTCGTCGAGGACCTGCAGGTCGTGCGCCGTCCGGTTCGTGGCAGCGAGGCGCGCGCAGAACGGTTCGAGAGCCTCGCGCGTCTGGTGCAGCGAGGACAACCGGATCTGGCGACCGCGGATCAGGAGCGCGATGCTGTCGGCTACCGACTCGCCTCCCGGGGTGGTCACGAACGCACCCCCGGCACGGCCGGCCTTGATCCGGACGAGGCCCTGGACCTCCAGGATCCTCAGTGCCTCGCGCACGGTCGTCCGCGACATCCGCGTCTGGACGACGAGCTCCCGCTCCGGCGGCAGCGGCGTGCCCTCCACGTAGTCGCCGCTGAGGATGCGTTCGCGCAACTCATTGGCGAGCACGTCGGACGCCTTCGGAACTTCCATCGGACTCAACGAGATGGCCGATCGACTGGCGCCGGTAGGCGTTGATTCGGAGGTCACGAATGTCTCCTACTTATGGTCTAACGGTCTGACCTAAGTTACCATTCACAAAAGTCAGATGTGGAACGACAGCAAATACTCGCACACGAACGTTTCGGAGGGTCGACCCCATGCAGTGGGAACTCGCAGAAGAACAGACGGCGTTCCAGGCCTCGTTCAGCGGTTGGCTCCAGCGCGTCGCTCCTGGCGACGTCGTCAGGAGCTGGGCCGAGGCTGACGAACACGGACCGTTCGAGCAGCTGCTGGCGGAGGAAGGCTGGTGTGGTGTGGGCTCGGGGGAGGCCTTCGGTGGACAGGGTGGGGGGCTGGTCGAGCTCGCGCTCGCCGCCGAGGAGCTGGGGCGGACCGCAGCGCCCTCGTCCGGCTGGATGGGTGCTGTCCTGGCTGCGCCGGCGCTGGGGGAGTTCGCAGAAATTGCGCAGGGATCGCTCGAGAGGGCTGAGTTCGTCGTGCTGGCGGTTGCCGCTGACGCGCAGCCGGACCGGACGACCAAGGTGGTCGCGACCGACGGGCACGTCTCGGGGACCGTCTCCAACGTGCTCGGTGGAGACCGGGCGTCGTACTTCGTGACACCGGCGCTCGACGGATCCCAGATCCGTCTGTACCTGGTCGCAGCCGATGATGCTGGGACCCACCGGGACCGGAGGATGCTGCTCGACCGCAGTCGGTCGGCTGCCGACGTGACCTTCGAGGACGCAGTCGCCGTCCCGCTCGACGTCGATGCCGACGAGTTTCTCGCCGATGCCGCGCTGCGAGCCGCGGTGCTGGTCTCCGCAGACGCGCTGGGTGCGTCGGAGCGGATGCTCGACCTGGCGGTCGAGTACAGCAAGCAGCGCCACCAGTTCGGAGCGCCGATCGGATCTTTCCAGGCTGTCAAGCACGCCGCAGCATCGATCCTCGTTGACGTCGAGGCCGCCCGTTCGGTGGTCTTCTTCGCCGCGGCGTCCGTCGACGAGCTGCACGCTGATCGCGGCCTGCACGCGGCATCCGCCAAAGCGCAGGTGACGGCCCAGGCCGTGAAGGCAGCCGACGGCGCACTCACGATCCACGGGGCGATCGGCTACACCCAGGAGCACGATCTCCAGTTCTTCTACAAGCGCGCCAAGCTCGACCAGCGACTGTTCGGGTCGCCCGCGGCCTGGAACGAGCGTATCGCCGGGCTCCTCGACCTGGCAGGGGCTTCGACTTCTTGAACTTTGGTCAGGCCTTTAGTATGTTTAGGCCAAAGCCAATGAAGGGGTTCCCGTGGAATTCGATCTGACAGAGGACCAGGCCACCATCCGGAAGGCCGTGGCCGAGCTCGCCGCGAAGTTCGACGACCAGTACTGGATGGAGAAGGACCTCGCGCACGAGTTCCCCACCGAGTTCTACGACGCGATCGCCCAGGGCGGATGGCTGGGGATCACGACCCCCGAGGAGTACGGCGGCCACGGATTCGGCATCTCTGAAGCTGCCCTCCTGATCGAGGCTGTTGCCGCGTCCGGCGGCGGCATGAACGCTGCGAGTGCGATCCACCTGTCGATCTTCGGCATGCACCCGGTGATCGTGCACGGATCCGAGGAGCTGAAGCGCGGGACCCTGCCGCGGATCGTCACCGGCGACCTTCACGTCTGCTTCGGCGTCACCGAGCCTGATGCCGGGCTGGACACGACCAGGATCACCACCTTCGCCAAGCGCGACGGCGACAGCTACGTCGTCAACGGCCGCAAGGTCTGGATCTCGAAGGCGCAGGAATCGGAGAAGATCCTCCTGCTGACCCGAACGACGAAGCTTGAGGACTGCGAGAAGAAGACCGACGGTATGACCCTGTTCCTGACCGACCTGGACAGGAACTCCGTCGAGATCCGGCCGATCCGGAAGATGGGCCGGAACGCGGTCACCTCCAACGAGCTCTTCATCGACAACCTCCGGATCCCGGTCGAGGACCGGGTCGGTGAGGAGGGCGAAGGCTTCAGGTACATCCTGGACGGTCTGAACCCGGAGCGGATGCTCGTCGCGGCCGAAGCGCTCGGCCTCGGTCGCGCGGCGATGCGAGCAGCGGTCTCGTACGCGAACGACCGGGTCGTCTTCGGACGTCCGATCGGGCAGAACCAGGGCATCCAGTTCCCGCTCGCCGATTCGCTGGCTCGACTCGACGCCGCCGAGCTTGTTCTCCGCCAGGCCACCTGGCTCTACGACAACGGGCGCCCGTGTGCCCGCGAGGCGAACACCGCGAAGTACCTCTGTGCCGATGCCGGCTTCGACGCTGCTGATCGCGCGCTCCAGACGCACGGCGGGATGGGGTACTCCGAGGAGTACCACGTCGCCCGCTACTTCCGGGAGGCGCGACTGCTGAGGATCGCGCCGATCAGCCAGGAGATGGTCCTGAACTTCTTGGCCTCGCACGTTCTCGGACTGCCGAGGAGCTACTGATGACCGGTCTGGCGGGCCGTGCCGCGATGGTCACCGGGGCAGGTGGAGGTATCGGGGCCGCCGTGGCCAAGGCGCTTGCATCCGCCGGCGCCGCAGTGATGGTGACGGACATCGATCCTGCTGCCGCCAGTGCCGTTGCTGCCGAGATCGAGCTGGCCGGCGGGCGAAGCGCGTCCGCCCAGCTCGACGTCCGCGATCGCACTGCAGCCGACGACGCAGCGCGGTGTGCGGCCGACCTCGCAGGTGGAACGCTGAGCGTCCTGGTCAACAACGCTGGGGCGATCTCGCCGGCGATGTTCGCGAAGATGGACGAGGAAGCCTTCCGCCGGATCGTCGACATCCACCTGACCGGATCCTTCACCTGCACCCAAGCAGCACTCCAGTACCTTCCGACCGACGGGACCGGGCGGGTCATCAACGTGACCTCGGCCGCCGGGCTCGTCGGGACGATCGGGCAGGTCAACTACGCCGCAGCCAAGGCGGGCATCGTCGGCCTGACCAAGGCGCTCGCCAAGGAGCTCGCGCGGTCCCAGATCACGGTCAATGCGATCGCGCCCCTTGCTGCGACAGCGATGACCGAGGGCATCCGGGCCAACGAGAAGCTCGCTGCCAAGACGCTGGAGCGCATCCCGTTGGGACGCTGGGCCGAGCCCGCCGAGATCGCGCACACCTTCGTCTTCTTCGCTTCGGACGCTGCTGGCTACATCACCGGCCAAGTTCTTCCCGTCGACGGTGGGACGGTCATCTGATGGCCGCGTCGGTGAGCGGACCGTTCCTGCGAACGGCACGAGAAGTCGTTATCGCCGAGGCGGTGCGCACGCCCATGGGCAAGTCCAACCCGGACCGCGGGTGGTTTCGCGACACCCACCCCAACGCGATGCTGGGCAGCGTGTACTCCGAGCTGCTCGGTCGTGCCGGGCTTGCCGCGGACGTCGTGGAGGACCTCGTCATCGGCTGCACAGCGCCGTTCGGCGAGCAGTCACGCAACGTCGCGCGCAATGCCTGGCTCCAAGCAGGCTATCCGGCGGAGGTCCCGGCGACAGTTCTAGACCGACGGTGCGGATCGGCTCAGACCGCTGTCGAGATGGCGGCGGCGCTGATTGGCTCAGGAACGCACGACGTGGTTCTAGCCGGCGGGGTCGAGCACATGGGCCACGTCCCGATGAGCTCGCCCGCGAAGATCTCCGAGCTGTACGGCGATCCCTGGACACCCGAGCTCCGCGCTCGCTACGACTTCGTGGGCCAGGGCGAGAGCGCCGAGCTGATCGCGGACCGCTGGGACATCAGCCGGTCGGAGATGGACGAGTTCGCGGTCAGGTCCCACCGTCTGGCAGCCGAGGCGATCGACGCCGGCAGGTTCGCCGAGGAGATCATCCCGATGTCCCTCGACGGGTCCGTCCGCACCAGCGACCAAGCGGTACGCCGGAGCACGGATGCGGCCGGGCTGGCGGCACTGAAGACGGTTTTCCGCGAGGACAACGGTCGCGTCACCGCGGGTTCGTCGTCGCCGATCTGCGACGGAGCAGCCGGGGTCCTGCTGGCTTCGCGCGATGCTGCGAACAAGCACGGGCTCCGGGCGCGAGCGCGGATCGTGGACCAGACCACGGTCGGTGTGGATCCGATCATCATGCTCACGGGTCCGATCCCCGCGACCCACAAGATCCTCGAGCGCAACGGCCTGAGCATCGCGGACATCGACCTGTTCGAGGTGAACGAGGCCTTCAGCTCCGTCGTCCTCGCCTGGCAGCGCGAGGTCAAGGCCGACCTGGACCGGGTGAACGTCAACGGAGGTGCGATCGCGCTGGGTCACCCGGTCGGCGCCACCGGTGCGCGACTGATCGCGACCATCGTCGCCGAGCTGGAGCGCCGCGACGCCGAGCTCGGGCTCGTCACGATGTGCTGCGGCGGCGGCATGGGCACGGCGACCCTCGTCCAGCGGATCAGCTGATGATCGACCTCGGTGAGCACATCCCGCCCGGGGCGGGAATCTGGTGGAGCCAGGCGGGTGCCGAGCCGGTAGCGCTCGTGCACGCACTCCTCGACCAGAGCGACTCACTGGGTCCGCACACGGCGTTCTGCGGTCTGACCTGGGACAAACGCCTCACCCGGGAGCTGCCCGAGGGACTCTCGATCATGTCGTACGGCGGCCTCGGAGAACTTCGTGTCCTCAGCAGGGCGCACCGTCTCGATGTCGTCCCGTGCCACTACTCGGCGTTGCCGCGGATGTTCGCCGAACGCCACCTCCCGTGCGATGTCGGCCTGATCCAGGTCTCGCCTCCCGACGCCGACGGCACCTGCTCGCTCGGCATCGGCGTCGACTACGCCGCCGATGCGCTCAAGCACACGCCGATCCTGATCGCCGAGGTCAACGCCCAGATGCCCGAGACGATCGGCACCGAGCGAATCCCACTGAGTCGCTTCGCCGCTTTCGTCGAGACGGACCGCCCGTTGGCCGAGATGCCGTTGCGCACCCCGGACGAGATCGAGACAGCGATCGCTGCCAACGTCGCTGCGCTGATCGAGGACGGCGACACCGTGCAGTTCGGCGTGGGCTCGCTGCCGACCGCGGTCCTGGACGCGCTCTCCGGGCACCAGGACCTCGGGATCCACTCGGGGATGATCTCGGACAGCGTGCTGCGCCTGGTCGACAAGGGCGTCATCACCGGAAGCCGCAAGGAGATCGACCCGGGCCTGATCGTGACGGGTGCGGCCTTGGGGAGCACCGAGCTCTACGCGAGCCTGCCGCACCTGCCGATCCGGTTCAGACCGGCCAGCTACACCCACGCCCCGGAGACGTTGTCGCAGCTGCGGTCGTTGGTTTCGGTGAACTCCGCGATCGAGGTCGACCTCACCGGGCAGGTCGGCGCCGAGATGGCGCGCGGTTCCTACGTCGGTGCCATCGGTGGGCAGGTCGACTTCTCCAGCGCAGCGTCGCTCACCGGGGCCCGATCGATCATCGCGATGCGGTCCACCTCGGGGGGCGCCTCGACGATCAACCAGAACCTGGCCAGTGGCGTGGTCACCACAGCACGCGCTGACGTCGACGTGGTCGTGACCGAGCACGGGGTCGCTCACCTGCGCGGCTGCAACCTGCGCGAGCGCGCCGCGAGGCTCATCGCGATCGCAGATCCGGCACACCGTGAGTCCCTCGAGCGGGCCGTTCGAGCCACGGAACACAAGTCCTTCGGGCGAGAGGAAATATCGTGAACAGCAAGCGACCCAGCTCCGTGCACATCCGCGAGGTCGGACCACGCGACGGGTTCCAGAACGAGCCGGAGCTGATCCCCACCGCTGACAAGATCAGGCTCATCAACGCCCTCGGTCGGTCCGGCTTCAAGCGCATCGAGGTCGCGAGCTTCGTCAGACCCGACGTGATCCCGCAGCTCTCCGACGGTCGTGAGGTGCTCAACGGCATCGACGTTCCCGACGACGTCCAGCTGATGGTGCTGGTCCCGAACTCCAAGGGGCTCGACAACGCCCTGGGGCTGCGCGACAAGTTTCACGAAGTAGCGATCTTCGTGAGTGCGTCCGAGACGCACAACCTGCGCAACGTCAACCGCACCGTCTCCCAGACCATGGCGGACAACGAGGTGATGGCCAAGCGGATCGTTGCCGAGGACCTCGGCTGCTCGGCCGTGATCGCGACCTCCTTCGGCTGCCCGTTCGAGGGCGCGATCCCGCTCGACCAGACCCTGGTCCTCGCCGAGCAATTCGCTGCAGCCGGGGTGACCGAGATCGGATTCGGGGACACCACGGGCATGGCGAACCCTGCCTACGTCTCAGAGTTCTTCACCGCAGCACTCGACCGCCTCCCGGGCGTGGAGGTCACAGCACACTTCCACAACACCCGTGGGCAGGGCCTGGTGAATGCCTACGCCGCGCTCGAGGTCGGCTGCACCAGCTTCGAGTCGAGCTTCGGCGAGCTGGGCGGCTGCCCGGTTCCGGCGGGCTCGACGGGCAACATCGCGACCGAGGACCTCGTCAGCATGTTCCACGAGATGGGCGTGCAGACCGGACTCGACCTATCGGCGGTCATCGACGCCGCGCGCGCCGCGCAGACCGTGCTCGGCCGCAAGCTCACCAGCCACTCCATCATCGCGGGACCCATCGACTGGGCTCCTGCGGCATCCTGATCCAACGAGACACGGAGAAAATCACATGAGCAGAGTTGCATTCGTCACTGGTGGTGCCCAGGGCATCGGTCAGGGCATTTCCACGGTTCTCGGCCAGCACGGCCACCACGTGGCAGTAGCAGACCTGAATCTGGAAGCTGCGCAGGCCACCGCAGCCCTGATCAACGAAGCCGGCGGCACGGCCATCGCGGTGCAGGTCGACGTGACCGACACATCCTCGGTCGCCACGGCCGTCAAGACGGTGACCGACGAGCTCGGCGTGATCGACATCGTCGTCAACAATGCGGGCTGGGATGACTTCATGCCGTTCCTCGACACCACCGAGGAGTTCTGGGACAAGATCCTCGACATCAACTTCAAGGGTGGGCTGCGCGTCACCCAGGCGATCGTGCCAGGCATGGTGGAGCGCGGCTACGGCCGGGTGATCAACATCGGCTCGGACGCAGGCCGCGTCGGCTCGTCCCTCGAAGCCGTCTACTCGGGAGCCAAGGGCGGCGTGATCGCGTTCAGCAAGACGCTCGCCAGGGAGGTCGCGACCAAGGGCATCACGGTGAACACCGTCTGTCCCGGCCCGACCGACACCCCCGCGCTGCGGAAGTTCGCCGGAAACGCCGGTCAGGACGCCGACAAGGTGATCACCGGCATGACGCGCGCCGTACCGATGCGGCGTCTCGGATCGCCCGAGGACATCGCGGTCGCCGTCGCCTTCTTCGCTTCCGATGCGGCCAGCTACATCACCGGTCAGACGCTGTCGGTCAGCGGTGGCCTGACGATGTCATGACGGAGGTCGTCACAGTGCCTGTCGCCTGGACGACGATCGGCTCGTACGAGGACATCCGCCTGGACGTCAGCGATGACGGGATCGCCAAGATCACCATCTGCAGACCAGAGGTGCGCAACGCCTTCCGGCCGCAGACGTTGATGGAGATGTCCGATGCCCTGACGCACGCCCGGGAGGACGAAGGTATCGGCGTGGTCATCCTCACCGGCGAGGGTTCCGAGGCGTTCTGCTCCGGCGGAGACCAGAACGTGCGGGGAGACACCGGCTACCTCACTGACCCGTCGAACCCTGGATCTGTGGGTCGTTTCCACGTGACCGATCTTCAGATCCAGATCCGCCGACTGCCCAAGCCGGTCGTTGCCATGGTCGCCGGCTACGCCATCGGCGGCGGCCACGTGCTGCACCTCGTCTGCGACCTGACGATCGCCGCGGACAACGCCCGGTTCGGGCAGGTCGGGCCGCGCGTCGGGTCCTTCGACGGCGGGTTCGGCGCCGGCGCGCTCGCGGAGCTGGTCGGTGTCAAGAAAGCCAAGGAGATCTGGTTCCTCTGTCGCCAGTACGACGCGCAGGAAGCCCGGCAGATGGGTCTCGTGAACACGGTCGTGCCTCTCGACGACCTCGAGGCGGTCACGGTCGAGTGGTGCCGGGAGATGCTCGCCCTCTCGCCGTTCGCCCTGCGTCTGATGAAGGCGAGCTTCAACGCGGCCGAGGACGGCATCTCCGGCATCCAGCAGCTGGCCCACGACGCGAACCTGCTGTTCTACGCGACCGATGAGGCGAAGGAGGGTCGCGAGGCCTTCAAGGAGCGCCGTCGCCCGCGCTTCGAGCAGTTCCCCCGACGTCCTTGACCTGGGGCCTCACCCAACCGGAAGGCATCACGATGTCCGACTCACCCGCACCCGCTGTCACCTGGGAGCCGATCACCGAATCGATCTGGAAGATCGTGCTGCAGAGTCCGCCCGCGAACGCGCTCGGACCGCGGATCGTGGAGGGCCTGCACGCGGCGCTGGATGCGGCCGACGCGGCGGGCGGGGTGAAGGTCGTCCTGGTGACGTCTGCGCTGGAAGGGCTCTTTGCAGCAGGTGCTGACATCAAGCACATGTCGTCGATCGATGCCGCATCGTTCACCGCGTACGGGGACGAGCTCCGCGGATCGCTGGATCGGATCGCGGGTGCCGAGCGGATCACGATCGCCGTCGTCGAGGGCCTGGCGCTCGGCGGCGGCCTCGAGCTTGCGATGGCCTGCACCTTGAGGGTGGCCGGAGATCGTGCGTCGTTCGGCCTGCCCGAGGTGAAGCTCGGACTGATTCCCGGCGCCGGTGGCACCCAGCGGCTGCCGAGGCTGGTGGGTCGCGGTCGCGCACTCGACATCATGCTCACCGGTCGCCAGGTGCCTGCACAGGAGGCACATGCCATCGGACTCGTCGATCGCCTGGCCGAGCACGGTCAGGCTGAGGCCGTTGCACGTGAGCTCGCTGACCAGCTCCGACGTTCCTCGTTCCCGGCACAACAGGCCGTCGTCAGGACCGTTGACGCCTCGTTCGACCTGTCGCTCGAGGATGGGTTGCTCTTCGAGGTCGCCCAGGAGCAAGCGCTCTTCGAGGACGGCGAGGCCGCAGAAGGCATCGGAGCCTTCCTCGGCAAGCGATCGCCGGACTTCGCGTGAGCGCCTCGGAGCAGTCGGCGGACCAGGTTTCGACCGTCCTCGTCGAGGAGCTGCGACCGGGAATCTTCCTGGCCAGCCTGAACCGACCGGATCGGGCCAACGCGATGACGAACACGATGTTCGCAGAGCTCGAGGACGTGGCCCGGTCCCTCGGGTCGTCCCGCCGAGCGCGCGTGCTGATCATCACTGGTGCAGGCTTCGCGTTCTGCGGCGGTTACGACCTCGACGACGCCGAGGTCCTGCCTACGCTGTCGACTGCCCAGGCGCTCGACCAGCAGGAGCTGGCTGCCCGGGCACTGGGGGCGGTACGGGCGCTCGGCATTCCGGTGATCGCCGCGGTGAACGGCGCGGCCGCCGGCGGTGGGCTGTCCTTGGCACTTGCCGCGGACATCAGGATTGCTTCGCCGAAGGCGAAGTTCAACGCGGCATTCGTGCGGATCGGCCTCTCGGCCGGCGACCTCGGAGCTTCCTGGTTGTTGCCCAGGCTCATCGGTACCGGGGCGGCTGCGGAGATTGCGTTCACGGGCCGCATGGTCCATGCCGACGAGGCTGAGCGGATCGGCCTGGTGAACCGGGTCGTTCCCGAGGACGAGCTGCTCGAGTGCTGCGGGCAGCTGGCGGACCAGATCGTGGCGAACTCCC
>JAOPXD010000155.1 GCA_025965315.1 Marmoricola sp. | reverse complement strand
AACCACATCTCGCCGGACCCGGTGCCGTTCGGACCGATGGTGATCGAGAGCGGTCGCGTCGGCGCCAGCGGGTTGCCCAGGTCGACGCGTACCTCGCCGCCGCCGACGTCGTTGGTCCGGAACCGCTTGACGGTGTCGGAGGTGCGTTCGACCAGGTCGCGCCACAGGTCGAACCAGGGCAGCACCGCATTCATGTCGATCCCTGCAGGACCGGTCGGCGGTGCCGCATCGACGTCCGGCTCGTCGCCAGCGCCAGCGCCCGCGTCCTTGGCGGGCGGGCCGTCGACAAGGTGGACGAGCCGATCGACGAGCGCTCCTGCCGCGCGCAGGCCCTCGGCCTGGATCTCTTCGAGCAACCGAACACCAAGAGCTGGATCGAACGGGAACGATGCGTCCCGATATAAGCCGTCTTGCGTGCCGCGCTCGTCCAAAATTGCCCCACCCGGTACGTGATCGCCGCGTCGCCTTGGCGCGGTGCGCGGTATGTTACGCGCCAACGGCCGTTCACTGTGTGGGGTGAGAAATGTCCGAGGTTGAAGCTCTTCTCGGGCTGTACGGCGCCATCGATCGCGCTGTCGTCGCGGGGGAGATCGACGCGGCCACGATCGCTCCGCTGCTCGGCGCGTACTGGCCCGATGTGGACGGCGGTCCGGCAACCGGGTGGTACGACAACCAGTTCCTGCCGTGGTTCCAGCAGAACGCCGAACTGATGCAACCGCTGGTCGTGGAAGCGACTCCGGCAGACCTCGATCGCGCGCCCGTCCTCAACCCTTCGCCGCGCTCGAGGCCGATCGACCTGCACAACGACGTCGTGCACGACAACGTTCTGCGCGACCTCGCCAGCAGCGACCGTCTGCGTGCCGAAGCGGCGCGCACTAGCCTTCTACACAACGAGCTGCCTGGCGGGAACGACCACGTCGCGGTGGCCTCGCCGATCGAGCAGATCCAACAGGCGTTGCTGGCTTTCCCGGCGATCCCGCTCGAGGGCCGAGCGCCCGCCCGCCGGTTTCTCGCCGTCGCTGTGGTGTCGCGTGCTCTGCCAGCGATTTTCGGAAGCGACGGCGCTCGTGCCGATGTCACCCGCGCGGCGCTGAACTTCATCCGCCCCGACGTCGACCCCGGGTACGCGCAGCAGCTGACCACGCATCTCCACGTCGAGCTCACCAACAACTTCACCTCGATGGGTCGCTGGGCGGAGTTCGTCGACAGCGCCGTCTCCCAGGGCATGATGCCGATGTCGTTCGAGAACCAGAAGGGCGCGGAACCGTGCACCGGTAGCCTGGAGATGGGTCCGAGCGGGGTCCCCGGCGACAACCTGCCGTGCACCGTGCTCAATGCCGGGTTCACCGCAGCGGGCGACTTCGAGGAGGTCAAGCGCTTCCTCAGGCCGGAGAACTGGAAGTTCCCCGGGTCGATCTGGACGAAGATGACGCGGGACAAGAAGGTCGCCAAGTACACCTGGATCTACAGCGAGACCGTCTCGATCCAGTCCAGCATGAAGAGCATGACCGTCAGCACCGATCTGTCCTTCACGTTCGGCTACCCGGTCAAGACCTTCGTCACAGCCGACTACCGTCTTCCGCCGGGTCTGCCGACCGCGACCAGCCAGATCCAGGTCGATACCGGCTCCCTGACGGTCCAGGACCTCGGCAACAGACGCGTCCAGGTCGTGACCAGCAAGACGGTGCGGTTCGCCGGGTCCTTCGCGGGTGCTGGACTTGCCATGTTTATGTGTGCCTCAGGTTACGGATCCCAGCTCGAAGACCTGGTTTTCTCTATTGCAGACAAGTCGCACACCAAGACCCTGGCTTTCCCCATCTCAGCACCCACGGGAGGAACCGTGTCGGCTCCGAAAACCACCAAGACCACCAAGGCGGCTGCGAGGAAGACGACGGCCGTGAAGACGGCTCAAGTCAAGCCCGCGACCAAGAAGGCCCCCGCCAAGAAGGTCGCGGCCAAGGCGCCAGCCAAGAAGGCGCCGGCCAAGAAGGCTCCGGCGAAGAAGCCGGCTGTGCCGAGCGCCGGACAAGCCATCAGCAGCGGCGGCGACTCTTACGACGCGATCGCCAACGACACCGCCGCGTTTGTGGGGAGCTACCTCAAGGACATGTCCTCGACGGTCACGACATCGCTGTCCTCGGTCCAGGCAGGCACCTACAAGGTCGAGAACGCCTGGGCCGACGGGATCAAGGTGTTCACGACGTACATGAGCGGTGTGACCAAGGTGCTCGAGCTGGGAACGCGAGCCACCAAGGTCTACGCGGTCAGGCCCGGCGACGGCGAGCCGAGCTGAGACGCGTCCGATGACGACCGAGGCAGAGAAGTTCAACGCAGTCGTCGACGGCTACGTCGAGCTCGCACAGGATCTGATCGCGGGGTGGACGCCGTTCCTGGGAGGTTTGTCGGCGAAGGTCACCTCCACGAGCTTCGGACCTGAGCAGGCGGCTGCCGAGTTCCCGATGTTCGCGAAGCTCCTCTCCGACACGATGGTCCGCGTCTTCTGCGAAGCCGGTGACGCGTTGTCGACGTTGACCACGAGCTACGACCAGCACTCCGTGGTGCACGTCGAGTTTGACCCGGTGCCGGGCGCAGGAGTGCTGACGCTGTCGCTGGAGGGTGACCTCGTCTCCGCCGAGAACGACGTCATGCCGAAGGAGCGGTTCACGCTGGTGCCGGACAAGCTGGTTCCCCCGGACACCTCGTGCGACCTGAAGTTCGACGGTGCCGGGTTGCAGCCGACCTCGTACAACGGATGGCTCGTCTCCACGGATGCAAACGGTGCGGAGGTCGCGAGGACGTTCGTCTCCGCGATGGTCTCGTGAGCTCGACGCAGCCCGCCACGGAGCTCGCAGCTGCACAGGACGAACTCTTGGTGCGTGCGGTCGAGGCTGTTAACCGCGGCGATCTCAAGGATGCCCATGCGCTGGCTAAGCAGGTGCTGGCCGACGATGAGGCGAACCTGGACGCGAGCACGCTGCTCGCCACCGAGGGCCAGCCGACCGCTGAGGTACGTCGGCTCACCGTGCTCTTCTGCGACCTGGTCGGGTCGACGGACCTGTCGGGCCGGCTCGATCCTGAGCTCTACCGAGGACTCATCAGCAGG
>JAOPXD010000132.1 GCA_025965315.1 Marmoricola sp. | reverse complement strand
AGTACGCCGGCTTCTCGACCGCGGAGGAGTCCAACGCGTTCTACCGCCGCAACCTCGCGGCCGGGCAGAAGGGGCTCAGTGTCGCGTTCGACCTCGCGACCCACCGCGGCTACGACTCCGACCACCCGCGGGTGCGTGGTGACGTGGGCATGGCCGGCGTGGCGATCGACTCGATCTACGACACCCGCACGCTCTTCGACGGCATCCCGCTCGACGAGATGTCGGTCTCGATGACGATGAACGGCGCCGTGCTGCCGGTGCTCGCGCTCTACATCGCGGCGGCCGAGGAGCAGGGGGTGAAGCCGGAGCAGCTCGCGGGGACGATCCAGAACGACATCCTCAAGGAGTTCATGGTCCGCAACACCTACATCTACCCGCCGGCGCCGAGCATGCGGATCATCTCCGACATCTTCGCGTACACCGCCGAGAAGATGCCGCGCTTCAACTCGATCTCGATCTCCGGGTACCACATCCAGGAGGCCGGGGCCACGAACGACCTCGAGCTCGCGTACACGCTGGCCGACGGTGTCGAGTACATCCGCGCCGGGCTCGACGCAGGCATCGACATCGACGCGTTCGCGCCGCGGCTCAGCTTCTTCTGGGCGATCGGGATGAACTTCTACATGGAGATCGCCAAGATGCGCGCCGCCCGTGCGCTCTGGGCCCGGTTGGTCGCGGACTTCAACCCGAAGAACCCGAAGTCCCTGAGCCTGCGCACGCACAGCCAGACCTCGGGGTGGTCGCTGACCGCGCAGGACGTGTTCAACAACGTCCAGCGGACCTGCATCGAGGCCATGGCCGCGACCCAGGGCCACACCCAGTCGCTGCACACCAACGCCCTGGACGAGGCGATAGCGCTCCCGACCGACTTCTCGGCCCGGATCGCGCGCAACACCCAGCTGCTGCTCCAGCAGGAGTCCGGCACCACCGGCACGATCGACCCGTGGGCCGGTTCGTACTACGTCGAGAAGCTCACCCACGACCTCGCGACCCGGGCCTGGGCGCACATCGTCGAGGCCGAGCAGGCCGGCGGGATGGCGAAGGCGATCGAGCAGGGCATCCCCAAGATGCGCATCGAGGAAGCCGCGGCCCGGACCCAGGCACGCCTCGACGCCGGCACCCAGAAGCTGATCGGCGTGAACACCTACCGGCTCGCCGACGAGGACAAGCTGGACGTCCTGCGGATCGACAACGCCGATGTCTACAAGCAGCAGCTGGCCAAGCTCGAGCGGCTGCGTGCCGAGCGCAACAGCGACGACGTCCAGCGCGCGCTCGATGCCTTGACCGCCTCGGCCGAGCGCGGCGCCGCGAAGAGCTCGCTGGACGGGAACCTGCTCGCGCTCGCCGTCGACGCGGCCCGGGCCAAGGCGACCGTCGGCGAGATCTCCGACGCGCTGGAGAAGGTCTACGGCCGTCACCAAGCCGTGATCCGTACGATCTCGGGTGTGTACAAGCGCGAGTCCGGTGCGAACGAAGCCGTTGCCAAGGTCCTCGCGGCGACCGACAAGTTCGCCGAGGACGAGGGTCGGCGTCCCCGGATCCTGGTCGCCAAGATGGGCCAGGACGGTCACGACCGCGGCCAGAAGGTGATCGTCACCGCCTTCGCCGACCTCGGCTTCGACGTCGACGTCGGCCCGCTGTTCGCGACGCCCGAGGAGGTCGCGCTGCAGGCGGTCGACGCCGACGTGCACATGGTCGGCGTGAACTCGCTCGCCGCCGGACACCTCACCCTGGTCCCGGCGCTGCAGAAGGCGCTCGCCGACCAGGGCCGCGACGACATCATGGTCGTGGTCGGTGGCGTGATCCCGCCCGACGACGTACCGACGCTGCTCGAGATGGGTGCTGCCGCGGTCTTCCCGCCGGGCACCGTGATCGCCGAGTCCGCGCTGGAGCTGCTCGCCAAGCTGTCCGAGCGGCTCGGTCACTGACAGTGGCCGTCAACCGTCCGTCGCCCGTAGTGATCGACGTGGCTGACCTGGCTACCCGGGTCCGGAGCGGGCAGCGTACGGCGGTCAGCCGGGCGATCACGCTGGTGGAGAGCTCCCGGGCCGACCACCGGATCGCCGCCCGGGAGCTGCTCACGCTGCTCACGGTCGACGGGGCTCCGACCGGCGCCGTCCGGGTCGGGATCTCCGGGGTCCCGGGCGTCGGGAAGTCGACGTTCATCGAGTCGCTCGGCATCACCCTGACCGGTCGCGGCCTGCGGGTCGGCGTCCTGGCGGTGGATCCCTCCAGCGTGCGCACCGGCGGCTCCGTGCTGGGCGACAAGACCCGGATGGCCACGCTGTCGGCAGACCCGAACGCCTACATCCGGCCGTCCCCGTCAGCCGGCACCCTGGGCGGGGTTGCTCGGGCGACCACCCAGGCGATGATCGTCCTGGAGGCCGCCGGGTACGACGTGATCCTGGTCGAGACCGTCGGTGTCGGCCAGTCCGAGGTGACGGTGGCCGGCATGGTCGACACCTTCCTGTTCCTGACCCTCGCCCGCACCGGTGACCAGCTCCAGGGCATCAAGAAGGGCATCCTCGAGATCGCCGACGTGATCGCGGTGAACAAGGCCGACGGGGACCGCGAGGTCGAGGCGAAGGCGGCCGCGCGCGACCTGGCCGGCGCGCTGCGGATGGTCTGGGCCGGTGGCGAGGCCTGGGTACCGCCGGTGCTCACCTGCTCCGGCCTCGAGGGCCGCAAGGTCGGCGACGTCTGGGACCGGATCCTCGACCACCGCGACCACCTCGGCGAGGACGGGCTGGCCGCGAAACGGGCCGACCAGCAGCTTGAGTTCACCTGGGCGCTGGTTCGCGACGAGCTCGCCGAACGGCTGCGCCGCTCCGCCGGAGTAGCAGCGATCCGTGACGAGATCCGTACGGCCGTCCTGGCAGGCGAGCTGACCGCACCGGTCGCGGCCGACCAGCTGCTCGCGGCGTACGACGAGGACTGAGGCACGCCCGAGCGGTACCTTGGAGGTGTGTCCGCCGACCTGACCGCACGCCTGCTCGACGCGGTCGACGACCTCAGCGCCGAGCTCATCGAGATCCGCCGTGATCTGCACGCGCACCCGGAGCTCTCCTGGCACGAGCTCCGCACCACCGGCGTGATCGCCGCGCGGCTGCGCACGGCCGGGCTGGACCCGCGCCCGATCGGGGAGACCGGCCTGCTGGTCGACATCGGCTCCGGTACCGGGCCGGTGGTGGTCCTGCGCGCCGACCTCGACGCGCTCCCGGTCGACGACCGCACCCCCGATCCCTGGCGCAGCACGGTCGAGGGAGTGGCGCACGCCTGCGGCCACGACGTGCACACGGCCGGTCTGCTCGGGGCCGGGCTGGCGCTGGCCCCGGTCGCCGACGAGCTGCCGGGCCGGGTCCGGCTGGTGTTCCAACCGGCCGAGGAGATCATGCCCGGGGGAGCGCTCGCCTCGGTCGCGGCCGGTGCCCTCGACGGTGCCGGAGCGATCTTCGGCCTGCACTGCGACCCGGGCCTCGATGTCGGCACGCTCGGCCTTCGGGACGGGCCGTTGACCGGTGCCGCCGACGCTCTCGACGTCCGGCTCACCGGTCGCGGCGGGCACACGTCCCGACCGCACCTGACCGAGGACCTGACGTTCGCGCTCGGCAAGCTGGTCACCGAGCTGCCGGCAGTGCTGTCGCGCCGTTTCGACCCCCGCGCCGGGGTCAGCGTGGTGTGGGGACTGGTCCGGGCCGGCTCGGCGATGAACGTGATCCCGGCCGAGGGTCGCGCCGCCGGCACGGTCCGGATGCTCGACTCGGTCGCCTGGACCGAGGCCGAGGATCTCGTCCGGCGCAGCATCGAGCTGATCGTGGAGCCGTACGGCGTGAAGCCCGAGATCACCTACGTCCGCGGGGTCCCGCCGGTGGTCAACGATCCGGCCATGACCGGCGTCCTGGGTCAGGCGATCACCGCCGTCGTGGGCGCCGAGGGTCTGCTCAGCACCACCCAGAGCCTCGGCGGCGAGGACTTCGCCTGGTACCTCGAGCGCGTGCCCGGGGCGATGGCCCGGCTCGGCACCCGCACCGCCGAGGGGCCGACGTACGACCTCCACCAGGGTGACCTGCGGATCGACGAGCAGGCGGTCCCGATCGCCGCGAAGGTGCTCGCGGTGACCGCGCTGCAGGCGCTGGTCGCTCCGGCTGTTTGATCGCCCGAACCACGAGTGCCGGCCCGTTTTGGTCGGCTCCGGGGTGCCGGACTCGATCCGGTAACAACTTGGCACCAGGTCGCCGACGCCTCGTCCCGCCGCTCTAGGGTTCGGAGCATCGCGCCGACCGGCGGCGCTGGAACAGGAGACCAATCTTGCGCACCGTCAGCAAGATCGTCGCGATGGGCCTCATCGCTTCTGTCGCACTCACCGCATGCGGCACGAAACACGACAACACCAAGGCTTCGGGCACCTCCGACGTCTGCACCGGGTTCAAGTCCGGCACCTCGGTCAAGCTGGCCATCGCCTTCGACGTAGGTGGTCGTGGCGACCACTCCTTCAACGACGCGGCGTACGTCGGCGCGGAGAAGGCTGTCAAGGACCTCGGTGCCAGCTGCATCGACGCCCAGGCAACCCAGGGCGAATCCGACCCGCAGCGCGCCGACCGACTCAAGCAGCTCGCTGAACAGGGTGCGACCGCCATCGTCGGCGTCGGCTTCCTGTACTCGAACGCGGTGAACACGATCGCGCCGCAGTACCCGAAGGTGCACTTCCTGGTCGTCGACGGGTTCGATCCCGACAAGACCGTCAACAAGAACGTCGCCTACGACTCGTTCCAGCCGCAGGAGTCCTCGTTCCTGGTCGGTGTCGCTGCTGCCCTGAAGACCAAGGCCAAGAAGGTCGGCTTCATCGGAGCCGTCCCCGGCGCGGTCATCGGTCCGTTCCAGGCCGGCTTCACCGCTGGTGTGCACACCGTCGACCCGAGCATCAAGGTAGACGCGCAGTACATCGTCCAGAGCGGTGACAAGGGCTTCGCCGATCCGACCGACGCCAAGACGATCGCGCAGACCATGCTCGACAACGGCGACGACGTGATCTTCCACGCCGCCGGCCTGTCCGGTTCCGGTCTGTTCGAGGCCGTTGCGGCTGCGGGCGCCGGCAAGTGGGCGATCGGTGTCGACAGCGACCAGTACACGGCGGTTCCCAAGAACCAGGCCGCACACATCCTGACCTCGGCGCTCAAGCGCGTCGACACCGGTGTGTACGACTTCGCCGCGTCGGTCAAGGCAGGTTCGCCGCAGACCAGCTACGTGACCTACGACCTCAAGAACAACGGTGTCGGGGTTGCGTACAGCGGCGGCTTCATCGACAGCTACAAGAGCCGGATCGACGGCTACGCCAAGCAGATCGAGGACGGCACCATCAAGGTTCCGACCGATCCGTCGAAGGTCAAGTAACTCCGCTGGCCGGAGCTGTACCAGCGACAGGGTCCGGGAGATAGGTTTCTCCCGGGCCCTGTCCCGTCCTCACGCTGTGCTGTTTCACACTCTGCTGTTTCCGACCGGGAGGGGATCGTCGGTGGTCACCAGCGAGACCGCGCTCGCGCCTCTGGTCGAGCTGCGCGACATCGGGAAGCGGTTCCCCGGGGTCGTCGCGAACCACGACGTCAACGTGACCATCCGTCCTGGCACGGTGCACGCCCTCGTCGGTGAGAACGGTGCCGGCAAGTCCACGCTGATGAAGATCCTCTACGGGGTGCAGCGGCCTGACGACGGCACCGTCCTGGTCGACGGCACCGAGCACGCCTTCAAGTCGCCGAGCGACGCCATCGCCGTCGGGATCGGCATGGTCTTCCAGCACTTCATGCTCGCCGACAACCTGACCGTGCTCGAGAACTGCGTCCTCGGAGCCGAGCGGATCCACGGGATCGCCGGGAAGGCCCGGGCTGCCTTCGTGGACCTGGGCCAGCGGTTCGGCTTCGACCTCGACCCCGACGCCCTGGTCGAGGACCTCGGGGTCGCAGCGCGCCAGCGCCTGGAGATCGTCAAGGTGCTCTACCGCGGCGCCCAGGTGATCATCCTCGACGAGCCGACGGCAGTGCTCGTCCCGCAGGAGGTCGACCAGCTGTTCACGAACCTGCGCGACCTGCGTGCCAGCGGCCACTCGCTGCTGTTCATCTCGCACAAGCTCGACGAGGTCCTCGCGATCGCCGACGACATCACCGTGATGCGGCGGGGCACCACGGTCGGCGAGGCCAAGCCCGGCTCCGTCACCAAGCGCCAGCTCGCGGAGCTGATGGTCGGCAGCGAGCTGCCGTCGCCGGAGACCGCCGAGTCGACCGTGCAGACCCGGATGATGCTCAGCCTCGCAGGCGTCTCGCTCGTCGTCGGTGAGCGATCGGTGCTCGACGGTATCGACCTGACCATCCACAAGGGCGAGGTGCTCGGGATCGCCGGGGTCGAGGGCAACGGCCAGACCGAGCTGGTCGAGGTGATCATGGGGATGACGAAGCCGACCAGCGGCGCGATCGTGCTCGGCGACGTCGACGTCACCGCGATGAGCACCCGCGGCCGCCGCGAAGCCGGCATCGGCTACATCCCCGAGGACCGCCAGCGGCACGGCCTGCTGCTGGACGCGCCGCTGTGGGAGAACCGGATCCTCGGCCACCAGACCCAGCCGCCGAACGCGCGCGGGCCGTGGATCGACCGTCGCGGCGCCCGCCGCGACACCGAACGGATCGTCGAGCAGTACGACGTACGGACCCCCTCGATCGACACCAACGCCCGTGCTCTCTCCGGCGGCAACCAGCAGAAGCTGATCGTCGGCCGGGAGATGTCCGGCGACCCGGTGCTGCTGATGGCCTCGCACCCGACCCGCGGTGTCGACGTGGGTGCCCAGGCGGCGATCTGGGACCACATCCGGGACGCGCGGAAGGCGGGTCTCGCGGTGCTGCTGATCTCGGCCGACCTCGACGAGCTGATCGGCCTGTCCGACACGATCGAGGTCATCCTGCGCGGACGGCTCGTCGGCACCTTCGACCCGACCACGGTGACGCCTGCCGAGCTCGGCACCGCGATGACCGGAGGGCACGACTGATGGGGTGGCTGGTACGCGCAGCGCGATCGACCGCGACCGGGCTGGTGGCGCCGCTGATCGCGATCCTGATCTCGGTGATCGCCACCTCGCTGGTGATCTCGATCTCCGGCAGCGACTCGGGCATCGGCGACTTCTGGCGGGTGATGCTCTCCGCGCCCAAGGACCAGACGATGGTCAACATCGTCAACCTCGCCGGCGAGCTCTACATCGCTGCGGTGGCCGCGGCGATCGGCTTCCGGATGGGCCTGTTCAACATCGGCGTCGAGGGTCAGTACGGTCTGGCGGCGTACGTCGGTGCCGTCTTCGCCGGCGGCATGTTCCTGCCGGGGCCGCTCAACATCATCGTCGCCATCCTGCTCGCGGTGCTGACCGGCGCGGCCTGGGCCGGCATCGCCGCGGTGCTCAAGGTCTACCGCGGGGTCAGCGAGGTCATCACGACGCTGATGCTGAACGCGATCGGCCCGATCATCGTCACGCACTTCCTCAACCGCTACGGCCAGCAGACCGGCTACGAGATCCAGACCAAGCCGATCGGCCGGTCGAGCTGGATCGCCGGCTGGGCACCGTTCGGTCAGGACAACGGTCAGATCTGGACGCTGGGGCTGATCGCGGTGCTGGTCGGTGCCGGGTTCTGGCTGCTGCTCAACCGCACCCGGCTCGGCTTCGACCTGCGCGCGACCGGTGCGTCGGCGACCGCGGCGGCGGCCAGCGGGGTCGGGGCGAAGAAGATGGTGGTCGTCGCGATGCTGCTGTCCGGCGGTGTGGCCGGGCTGGTGTGGATCCCCGAGTTCTTCGGAGGCGCGCACACCTACTCCAGCGCGACGTTCACCTCGAACCTCGGCTTCACCGGGCTGGCGGTCGCCCTGCTCGGACGCAACCGGGCCGGTGGGATGGCCTTCGGTGCCCTGCTGTTCTCCTGGCTGACCTGCCAGTCCGACGCGCTGCAGATCCAGACCGACATCGCGCCGCAGATCGTCGAGATCACCCAGGGCATCACCGTGCTCGCCGTGGTCGTCGCCTACGAGCTGGTGCAGCGCTACCGGGCCGGAGCCGAGCAGCGGGCCGTCGCAGCCGTCCTGCCCGAGGCGGTGTCGGCATGACCGCGACGATGGTCTCGGTGCAGCAGCGCCTGGGCGCGCGGCGGATCCTCGGCCTGTCCCCGCTGACCTGGGTCCTGGTCGTGGTCGGTCTGGTGCTCGTCCCGCTCGTCCGGGTGCTCACCAGCTCGACCCCGCTGACGGCGACGACCACCTTCACCGCGGCGATCCTGTCCACGGCGCCGATCGCGCTGGCCGCCCTCGGCGGCGTGTGGGCCGAGCGGGCGGGCGTGGTCAACATCGGGCTCGAGGGCCAGATGCTGCTCGGCACCTGGGGGGCGGCGTACTTCAACTGGTACTACGGCCCGTGGGTCGGCCTGCTCGGCGGTGTCCTGCTCGGGGTGGTCGGCGGGCTGCTGCACGCGATCGCGACGATCACGTTCGGGGTCGACCAGATCGTCTCCGGCGTTGCGGTCAACATCATCGCGGCCGGTGCGGTCGACTTCCTGTCGAAGGCGTTCTTCAGCCAGATCACGCCGAACGGTGGTCCGCGGAACCTGTCCGGGCTGTACTCGCTACCCACGGTCAACGTCGGCGGGCTGGACACCTGGCTCTCCAAGCTCAACGGCCGGCACTGGTTCCTGGTCTCGGACGTGGCCGGCCTGGTGGGCTCGCTGATCAGCCACGTCTCGGTGGTCTCGCTGCTGGTGATCGCGCTCGCGGTGCTCAGCTGGTGGCTGCTGCGCCGCACCACCTTCGGTCTGCGGCTGCGCTCGTGCGGCGAGAACCCGGCTGCGGCCGAGTCGCTCGGCGTGAACGTCTACCGCTACAAGTACGTCGCCGTGCTCGTCTCGGGCGGGTTCGCCGGACTGGGCGGGGCGTTCCTGACGACGGTCGCGTCCAGCACGTTCACCGTCGGTCAGACCCAGGGCCGCGGCTACATCGGTCTCGCAGCGATGATCTTCGGCAACTGGAACCCGTTCGGTGCGCTCGGCGCGTCCGCGCTCTTCGGGTACGCCGACGCGCTCCGGCTGCGCAGCGCCTCGTCGCTGCACGCGTTGCTGCTGCTGCTGGCGATCGGCCTGCTGCTGCTCACCGTGTGGCGGCTCCTGCGCCGGCAGCTCCGCTCGGCAGCCGTGAACGGCGTGATCGGGGTGGCGTTCCTGCTCTGGTTCCTGCTCACCGACTCGATCCCGAAGGACCTGGGCGGCATGACGCCGTACCTGGTCACCCTCCTGGTGCTGTCGCTCGCCTCGCAGAACCTGCGGATGCCAGCGGCGGACGGAAAGCCGTACCGAAAGGGATCCGCCGGATGAACTTCGACTGGGACGTCCTCGTCACCGCCGCCATCAAGGCCAGGCAGAACGCCTACGCGCCGTACTCGAAGTTCCCGGTGGGGGCGGCGGCCAGGGTCACCGACGGCCGGTTCGTCACCGGCTGCAACGTGGAGAACGCGTCGTACGGCGTCGGGTTGTGCGCCGAGTGCGGACTGATCTCGCAGCTGGTGCTGAGCGGCGGCGGGCGGCTGACGCACTTCGTCTGCGTCAACGGGCAGGGCGAGGTGCTGATGCCGTGCGGACGCTGCCGGCAGCTGCTCTGGGAGCACGGCGGCGCGGAGCTCGAGGTGCTCACGTCGTCCGGCGTACGACGGATGGATGAGGTGCTGCCGGATGCCTTCGGCGCCGACGACCTCGCTTGACCTGACCGCCGCCGAGGTGATCGCGGATCCGTACCCGTTCTTCGCCGACGAGCGTGCCCGGCACCCGGTCGCCTGGCACGAGGCCAGCGGCGGCTACCTGGTCTTCGACCATGCCGGGGTGAGCGCGGTCCAGCGCGACCGCCGGCTGGGTCGGCTGTGGACCGACCGGGAGCCGGCCCGCCGGCTGGAACCGTTCAACCTGCTGCACCGCAACCAGATGATGGAGAACGAGCCGCCCGAGCACACCCGGTTGCGCCGCCCGGTCGCTGCTGCCTTCGCGCGCGGCCACATCGAACGGCTCCGGCCCCGGGTGCGGGAGCTGGCCGGCTCCTTGCTGGCCGACACCGACCCGGCCGGCTTCGACGTGATCGCGGAGTACGCCGAGCCGCTGCCGGTGCTGGTGATCGCCGAGCTGGTCGGCGTCCCGGCGTCGTTCGCGCCGGAGCTGCGGGCCTGGTCGCAGGCGATCGTGCGGATGTACGAGGCGTCTCCTCCGGCGGCGGTCGTCGAGGCCGCAGTGGGTGCCGCGTCGGACTTCGCCGCCCTGGTCCGCGACCTCGCCGAGGTACGACGGAAGGCCCCGGCCGAGGACCTGATCAGCGACCTGGTCGCCACCGAGCTCGGTGACGACGAGGTCGTCGCTGCGGTGGTGCTGCTCCTGAACGCCGGGCACGAGGCGTCGGTGAACGTGTTCGGCAACGGTCTGGTGGCGATGCTGCAGCGCGGGCTGTCGCCGGCTGCCGAGGTCGCGCTGACGGTGGAGGAGATGTTGCGGTTCGACTCCGCGCTGCAGCTCTTCGAGCGAACCGCGACCGAGCCGGTGACGATCGGGGACGTCGAGGTGGAGCCCGGGCAGAAGGTCTCGGTCCTGCTCGGCTCCGCGAACCGCGATCCCGCGGTCTTCGCGCAGCCGGACGAGTTCCGGGTCGACCGGGCGACCAACCCGCACCTGGCCTTCGGCGTCGGGGTGCACTTCTGCCTGGGAGCGCCGCTGGCCCGGATGGAGCTGGTCGAGTCGGTGCAGGCGCTGTTCACGACGTACCCGGACCTGGCGCTCGCCGGTGAGCCGGAGAGCCGCGGCACCTTCGTGCTGCGCGGCTACCACCGAGTCGCTGTGAGGAGCGCCCATGCCTGAGCCGCACGACGCCATCGAGGTGATCGTCGCCAAGCGCGACGGTGCCGTCCTGAGCGACAGCCAGATCGACTGGGTCGTCGACGCGTACACCCGCGGGGTCGTGCGGGACGAGCAGATGTCGGCGCTCGCGATGGCGATCCTGCTCAACGGGATGGACCGCCGCGAGATCGCCCGCTGGACGGCCGCGATGATCGCGTCGGGGGAGCGGATGGACCTGTCCTCGATCAGCCGGCCGACCGCCGACAAGCACTCGACCGGCGGCGTCGGCGACAAGATCACGCTGCCGCTGGCCCCGCTGGTCGCTGCCTGCGGGGTGGCGGTGCCGCAGCTGTCCGGACGCGGGCTCGGCCACACCGGCGGCACCCTGGACAAGCTCGAATCGATCCCCGGCTGGCGGGCTGACCTGACCAACGCGGAGTTCGAGGCTCAGCTCGAGTCGGTCGGCGCGGTGATCTGTGCTGCCGGAGCGGGCCTCGCGCCGGCGGACAAGAAGCTCTACGCGCTGCGCGACGTGACCGGGACCGTCGAGGCGATCCCGTTGATCGCGAGCTCGATCATGAGCAAGAAGATCGCCGAGGGCTCCGGGTCGCTGGTGCTCGACGTCAAGGTCGGCAGCGGTGCCTTCATGAAGGACCTCGACCGCGCCACCGAGCTCGCCTCGACGATGGTGGCGCTCGGGGTCGATGCCGGGATGCACACCGTCGCGCTGCTCACCGACATGGCGACCCCGCTCGGACTGACCGCCGGTAACGCCCTGGAGGTGCGCGAGTCGGTCGAGGTGCTCGCGGGCGGTGGGCCCGCCGACGTCGTCGAGCTCACCTTGGCGCTGGCAGCGGAGATGCTCGCCGGTGCCGGCCGCGGCGACATCGATCCGGCGGCGGTGCTCGCCTCGGGAGCCGCGATGGATTCCTGGAACGCGATGATCGCTGCGCAGGGCGGCGACCCGCACGCGCCGCTGCCGGTCGCCCGGGAGACCCACGTCGTCGCGGCTCCGAGCACCGGGGTGCTGACCCGGCTGGACGCGATGGCGGTCGGGCTGGCCGCGTGGCGCCTGGGTGCCGGTCGGGCAGCGCTGGGAGACCCGGTCCAGGGTGGAGCCGGTGTGGTCTGGCACGCGCGGCCGGGGGACGAGGTCGCCGAGGGTCAGCCGCTGCTGACCCTGCACACCGACGAGTCGGAACGCTTCGAGCGCGCCCTCGCGGCCCTGGACGGCGGCTTCGACATCAGCGCTCCGGGCACGTCGTACGCCGCCACGCCCCTGATCCTCGGCCGGATCGGCTGAGCGGTTCAGGAGAGCAGCAGGACGACCGTCTCGGCGACGCAGGCCGGTTTGTCCTGGCCCTCGATCTCGATGACGTAGCGCTGGATCAGCTGCTTGCCGGCGGCGACGTCGGTGACGTCGCCGAACGAGATCTGCGCGCGCACCCGCGAACCGACCGGCACCGGGGTGGGGAAGCGCACCTTGTTGAGTCCGTAGTTGAGCTTGGCGCCGGGCGTCTCGAGGCTGAACACCTGCGACGTGAACAGCGGCAGCAGCGCCAGCGTGAGGTAGCCGTGCGCGATGGTGGTGCCGAACGGTCCGCCCTTGGCGCGCTCCACGTCGACGTGGATCCACTGGTGGTCGCCGGTCGCCTCGGCGAAGTCGTCGACCTGCTGCTGGCTGATCTCCAGCCACTCGCTGGTCCCGAGCTCTTCGCCAGCGGCTGCCTGGACCTCGTCAAGGGTGCTGAAGACGCGCATGGATAACTCTTTCGGGAGGGGTGATGCTTGGATGAGGCATGGCAGAACTTACCGGTGAGGTGATCGCGCGCGCTCCGAAGGTCCTGCTCCATGATCATCTCGACGGCGGCCTGCGCCCGGAGACGATCGTCGAGCTGGCGGCGGAGATCGGCCACCCGCTGCCGGCCGAGGGTGCCGAGGCGCTCGGCCGCTGGTTCCTCGAATCTGCCGACTCGGGTTCGCTGGAGCGCTACCTCGAGACCTTCCAGCACACCGTTGCGGTGATGCAGACGGCCGACAACCTGCGTCGGGTCGCCCGTGAGTGCGTCGAGGACCTCGCTGCCGACGGCGTCGTGTACGCCGAGATCCGCTACGCCCCCGAGCAGCACCTCGAGGCGGGCCTGACCCTGCCCGAGGTGGTCGAGGCGGTGCAGGCCGGGTTCGACGACGGGCAGTCCGCTGCCCAGGGCCGGATCGTGGTCCGACAACTGCTCACCGCGATGCGGCACCAGGCCAACTCCCGCGAGATCGCCGAGCTGATGGTCAGCTACCGCGACCGGGGCGTCGTCGGGTTCGACATCGCCGGGGCCGAGGCCGGGTACCCGCCGACCCGGCACCTGGACGCGTTCGAGTACCTCCAGCGCGAGAACGCGCACTTCACGATCCACGCCGGAGAGGCCTTCGGGCTCCCGTCGATCTGGGAGGCGATCCAGTGGTGCGGGGCCGACCGGCTGGGTCACGGGGTCCGGATCATCGACGACATCACCGTGGCGAGCGACGGGTCGGCGCACCTCGGGCGCCTCGCGGCGTACGTGCGGGACATGCGGATCCCGTTGGAGCTCTGTCCGCACTCCAACATCCAGACGGGCGCGGTCGACTCGATCGCCGAGCACCCGATCGGGCTGCTGACCAAGCTCCGCTTCCGGGTCACGGTCAACACCGACAACCGGCTGATGAGCGGGACGTCGATGACCAAGGAGATGATCTCGCTGGTGGACGCCTTCGACTGGGGCCTCGACGACCTGCAATGGGTCACGGTCAACGCGATGAAGTCGGCGTTCCTCGGTTTCGAGCAGCGCCTCGCGATCATCAACGACGTCATCAAGCCCGCCTACGCGGAGCTCGGCGAGTAGAACGAGACGTCAGACCGGCCTGAGGTCGATCACCCGGCGCAACCGCTGCCGGTCGCGCTCGAGACGGCGTGCTTCGTAGGCGATCGGGAAGTACCGCAGCCGTTCGGGCAGCAGCGGCACGATCCAGGACACCACCTTGCCGAAGACCCGCAGCTGGAGCTCCTGGCTCCGGGTCCAGCTGACGCCGAGCTTGGCGCGGGCGCCGGCCGGGACGGTTCCGATCGTGGCGAGGTACTGGACGTAGCCGAGCGGGTTGGTCAGCGCGCGCCACACCGGCTTGAGCAGCCGGGGCGTGCCGAGTGGCGGGCCGGGGTGCCGTACGCCGACCAGGAAGTCCTGGGCCACGACGGTGTTGCCGAGCTGCTCGACGATCTTGGCCTCGAAGAACGGCACGAACTCGGCGTACGTCGCCGGGATCTCCTTCTCGGCGACCTTGAAGCCGCGCATCAGCTGCTTCATCTCCTCGTACATCGCGTCGGTCTCGAGCCCGGTGTTGCCGAAGTACTTCGAGCCCTCGGTGTACGCGTGCACGCCAGTCAGCAGCACCCAGGCCCACGGACCCGAGGACAGCGCGGTGTGCCGGACGCCGTTCTCGTCGACGGCGTCGAGGGTCGAGTGCATCTCGCGGAGCCGCTCGACCTCGGCCAGCGACTCCTCGTCGGCGTAGACCCACATCATCACCGAGGCGAGGCTGCGCAGGCCGCGTCCGATCGGGTCGGCGCGGAACGTCGAGTGCTTGTCGACGACGGCGGCGATCGACGGCTCCATCGTCTGCAGCAGGAACGCACTGCCGCTGGTCAGCGAGAACGTCACCAGACCAACGCTGTCCCAGAGCAGCCCGCCGGGTTCGGCGCAGCGGCGCACCTCCGATGATCGAGCCTGTCGAGATCCGGTGAGCCGGTCAGGGAGCGTGGAGGTCATCAGTGCGTTCC
The DNA here is from genome assembly GCA_025965315.1 of Marmoricola sp. Classification (GTDB taxonomy): domain Bacteria; phylum Actinomycetota; class Actinomycetes; order Propionibacteriales; family Nocardioidaceae; genus Marmoricola. The sequence goes on along the minus strand of JAOPXD010000132.1, from coordinate 786 downwards.
TTTGGTGGAGAGGCGGATGAAGGGAGCGAGGTGGTCGCGCACGAACGCCCGGGCGCGAACCTCGTCGAACGGTTCGGTCGACGGGGTAAGCACCTCGGACTGGGCGAGGCGGGCCAGGCAGTCCGCGACCGGACGGACGTCGTACGCCGGTAGGTGGCCCTCGGCCTGCAACCGGGTCAGGAAGGCGGACAGGTAGCCGCGACCGATCTCGAGGATCGGATCCGCATCGACGGTGATCTTCGGCAGCACGCTCTCCGGCTCGGTGGCCAGTACCCGGCTGAGCAGCTCGTTGGACCGGAGCCGGCTCGAGACGGCGAGGTGCAGGGCGGTGAGCTGGTCGAGCGGGGGAGCGCTGACGTCGATGTGGTCCTCGAGGTAGGCCAGGATCCGCTCGGCCTCGCGCAGGCCGACGGCAGCGACGATGTCGGACTTCTGGGCGTGCCGGCGGTACAGGGTCGCGCTGCTGATCCCGGCCCGACGCGCGATCTCGCCCATGCTGGTACGCCGGATCCCGAAGTCGAGGAACGCGGTCAGCGCAGCGTCGAGCACCGGGTCGCGGTCGTCGAGCCTGCTTTCGACCGCTGACGGATACGTACTGGTGGTCATCTCCACCCCTGTGAGAGAAAGTACTAAAACTCTCTCATTGAATCAGGGCGTGGGTCAAGAACCTGGTGGCTCGACCGGTCGTGGCGTGACATCGCGGGTGCCGGTTCGGTCTTTGAGGAATTGGTAGCCGTGGGGGCTTCGCCAGAGGAAGACGCCGGGTTCGAGCATGGTGTAGGTCCA
>JAOPXD010000112.1 GCA_025965315.1 Marmoricola sp. | reverse complement strand
ACGGCGGAGACGACCGCCGCCCGCTGGCCGACGGCAGTGCGCGCCGCTGCGGCGATGCCGAGCACCGCGATGGCCGCGGCGAGCGCACCGAGCAGGCGGACCGCGGGCAGGCCGGCGCCGGCGAGCTGGAACAGGGTGATCAGCAGCGGCGGCCGGTCCACCCAGTACCGCCCGTAGAGCGACGGACCGGCGCCGTGCCACTGCCGGGCGATGGTCAGGTAGCCGGCCTCGTCAGAACCCGCCGGCGCACCCAGGTACGGCAGCCGCAGCAGGAACGCCGTCAGCGCGATCGCCGGGACGGACCAGCGCCCGATGCCGTCCGATCGCACGCGCTGGTCCTCCGATGCCTGGCCCTACTGGGGTCAGGCCACTCTGCTGGCGAGAACCTGACACCACCCTGACCTCAGCCGGAGGCGCTGGCGAGGCGCTTGGCCAGGTACGGCGCAGTCGCGCTGTTCTCGGCGCGAGCGACCGCTTCCGGGGTGCCCTCGGCGATCACCCGGCCACCGGCGTCCCCGCCGCCGGGCCCGAGGTCGATCACCCAGTCGGCGGTCGCGATCGTGTCCAGGTCGTGCTCGACGAGCACCACGGTGTTGCCGGCGTCGACGAGCCGGTGCAGCTGGCGCAGGAGCAGCGCGATGTCGGCCGGGTGCAGCCCGGAGGTCGGTTCGTCGAGCAGGTACAGCGCATGGCCGCGTCGGGCCCGCTGCAGCTCGGTGGCCAGCTTGATCCGTTGCGCCTCGCCTCCGCTGAGCTCGGTGGCCGGTTGGCCCAGCCTCAGGTACCCCAGGCCCACGTCCCGCAGCGTCTCCAGGCTCCTGGAGGCGGAGGTGACATCGGCGAAGAACTTGGCAGCCTCGTCGACGGACATGCCCAGCACGTCGGCGATGGTCTTGTCCTCGTAGGTGATCTCGAGCGTCTCGTCGTTGTAGCGGGCACCGTGGCAGGTGGGGCAGGCCGCGTAGGTACCGGGCATGAACAGCAGCTCGACCTCGACGAAGCCCTCGCCCTGGCAGGTGTCGCACCGGCCCTCGGGCACGTTGAAGGAGAACCTGCCCACGGTGTAGCCGCGCTCCTTCGCCTTGTCGGTGGCAGCGAACAGCTTGCGGACGGTGTCGAACATCCCGGTGTAGGTGGCGAGGTTCGAGCGCGGCGTACGGCCGATCGGCCTCTGGTCGACGATGACCAGCCGGTCGAAGGCCTCCAGGCCCTGCGCGTCGGTGACGTCGACCTCCAGCTCGGACTCCTCGGCCTCGTCGTCGGCCGCCAGCCCGAGGTGGCAGCGCACCAGCTCGGCGAGCACCTGGGTGACCAGGGTCGACTTGCCGGAGCCGGACACCCCGGTCACTGCGGTCAGCACGCAGAGCGGGATGTCGACCGACACGTCGACCAGGTTGTGCCGGGTGACTCCGCGCAGGTGCAGGAAGCCGTGCGGGTCGCGCAACGTGTGCTCGATCCGCTCCGCGCGCCCGAACAGGTACGCGCTGGTGGCGGACTCGGCGATCTCCTCGAGACCGGCGACGGGGCCGGAGTACAGCACTCGTCCGCCGCCCTCGCCGGCACCGGGGCCGATGTCGACCACCCAGTCCGCACGCCGTACGACGTCGAGGTCGTGCTCGACCACGAACAGCGAGTTGCCCGACGCCTTCAACCGGTCCAGCACGTCGAGCAGAGGCTCGGCATCGGCCGGGTGCAACCCGGCTGACGGCTCGTCGAGCACGTAGACGACGCCGAAGAGACCCGAGCGCAGCTGGGTCGCGATCCGCAGCCGCTGCGCCTCACCGGGCGACAGCGTGGTCGAGGAGCGACCGAGACTGAGGTAGCCGAGGCCGAGGTCGAGCAGCACCTCGATCCGCGCGACCAGGTCCCCGCTGATCCGTACCGCGACCTCGCTGGTCTCCCCCGACCCTGCGGTCGGTACCGCGGCTGACGCTTCGGCGAGCGAGGCGACCGGCCGCAACAGCTCGGCGACCTGGGTCAGTGGCATCGCGTTGACCTCTGCGATCGAGCGGCTCGCGAAGCTCACCGCCAGCGCTTCGGCACGCAGCCCGGTCCCCCCGCACAGCGGGCACCGCATACTGCGGGTGAAGCGCAACGCCCGTTCGCGCATCCGCTCGCTCTGGGAGTCGGCGAGCACGTGCCTGATGTGCTTGCGGGCACTCCAGAACTTGCCGTAGTAGCCGTAGTCGATCCGGTCGCGCTCGGGCTTGATCAGTACCGAGGGCTGCTCGTCGGTGTAGAGCAACCAGTCCCGGTCCTTCTTCTTCAGCTTGCGCCACGGTGTGTCGATGTCGATGCCCAGACCGCTGACGATGCTGCGCAGGTTCGCCCCCTGCCAGGCGCCCGGCCAGGCCGCGATCGCGCCGTCGCGGATGCTGAGCGAGTCGTCGGGGACCAGCAGGTCCTCGGCGACGTCGTGGACGACCCCGAGGCCGTGGCAGTCCGGGCAGGCGCCCGCGGCGGTGTTCGGCGAGAAGTCCTCGGCCTCGAGGCGAGGTGCGCCCTGGGGGTAGCTGCCTGCGCGCGAGTAGAGCATCCGGAGCAGGTTGGACAGCGTGGTGATGGTGCCGACCGAGGACCGCGAGCTCGGGGCTCCGCGCCGCTGCTGCAGCGCCACCGCCGGGGGCAGCCCGGTGATCTCCTGGACGTGCGGGGCACCTACCTGCTGGAGGAGCCGCCGGGCGTACGGCGCGACCGACTCGAAGTACCGGCGCTGCGCCTCGGCGTACAGGGTGCCGAAGGCGAGCGAGGACTTGCCGGACCCGGAGACGCCGGTGAAGGCGACCATCGCGTCCCGCGGGAGGTCGACGTCGATGTTGCGCAGGTTGTGCTCGGTCGCGCCGCGGACCCGTACGAAGGTGTCGATCGTCGTGCGGTCAGCGGGTTCGGCGGTCATCTGCACTCCTTACCCCGAGCGGCGGTCCCCACGCGGCTTGAAAGACCAGGTTCCGGGTACGTCGGTTCCATGACGACACCTCAGGACGGCACCCCCCTCGACCCGGATACCGAGCTCAGCGGCGGCGGCCCGCAGGGCACCACGTCACAGTCGCAGCAGAAGATCGCGGCTGAGGGCAGCGGCGGCGAGAAGGACCCAGCAGAAGACGCTCAGGCGTCCGAGGACACCGAGTAGGCCGCTCCCCCGGTGCCGAGGTTCGCCGCAGCCTGCGTCAACGCAGGGAGCAGCGATTCCGCGATCACGGCGTACCCGGCGCTGGAGGGGTGGAAGCGATCGGCGGAGAACAGCGACGGGTCAGCCGCGAAGGCTCGCGACGCTCGCTGGTCCGGGTCCGCGACGTGGCCACCCGCAGCCAGCACGGCGACAGCCTGCTGCTCGCGCAGGTTCACCCCGGCGGCACGGACCGCCTCGCGCAGGAAGACCGGCACGTGCGGCACCGAACTCAGGTCCGGCGCCGGCGCGACCACGACCTCGGCGCCGTTGTTGCGGAGTCGTCGTACGGCGTCGGCCAGATCCTGGACAGCGCTCTCGACCGGCACGAGGTGGGTGAGGTCGTTGGCGCCGATGACCATCGCGACCAACGTCGGTCGCCAGGCCAGAGTTGCCTTCACCTGAGCGGCCAGACCCGAGCTACGTGCCCCCGGTACGGCGAACACCTTGACCTCGACGTCGAACCCGCGCACGACGAGGCCCTCGGCCAACCGGGGTGCCAGCCGCTCACGCTCGCGCGCAGCACCCTGACCCCAGGCGATCGAGTCCCCCAGCACCGCTAAACGAATGTTCATCTCGCAAGAACACCAGGGACGCCCAAAGAAGTCCTCCGTGGGCCTGGGATCCGGTGAATCATGGGATCAGGAACTCGCACCTAGGACCCGAACCCTTGGTCAGTCTGCGATCCAGGGTCGCGAGCGGTACTCCGAGCGATTCCGCCAGAGCGACATACCAGGCGTCGTACGCCGTGACGGTGTCGCGCAGCTCCCAGACACGGTCCGCGTGCGGGCCGAAGTCGAACAGCGGGATAGCAAGGTCTGCCAGATCCGCCAGAGCAAGAGCTCCGACATCGGACGAGATGGTCCGCGCGAGAACATGGCGTCTGATGATCTGGGTGACCTCGACCGGCATCAGGTGAGGAGCTGCTACCGAGGACGAGCCCAGCATGGTTGCAGCCCATTCACCTTCAGGGCCGTTGCTGACGAGGCCAGATACGACGACGGAAGCGTCGACTACGGTCACCGTCGTTCGAGATCGCGTGCAGAGATGATCTGCTCCGCGTCGAGGTGGGTGCCCGTCAGTTCCTTTCGGCGCACGATCCGAGCCAGAACCTCGTCGCGTTCCGGCGTAGCAGCAAGTTCGACGAGCTTGAGTCGGAGGTACTCCTGCATCGAGCGCCCGGTCCGCGCGGCCCTCGCTGCAAGTTCGGCGCGCGTCTCGTCCGGAACGTCGCGGACCGTAATTGAAGGCATGCATGTATTTTGCATGTTTTACTGCGGATCTGCAATCGCCGACCGGACCTGCATCGTTCTCATGGCCGCTCACGAATAGCGCGTCGCGTTATCGCTTGTTCACGAGTCTTCTCAAGGCGGTGTTCCCCGGCCCAGCTGCGGAACCGGTCAATCTCGACCTGGTATCCCAGCGGCGCGTAGTCGCTCCACTCCGGCACGCCCGGCCAGAGCAACTCGACCGACACCTCGTTCTCGTCCACCACGATCGCGTACAGCTCGCGGTTGTCGCGTCGAGAACCGATGACCATGCCGTTGAGAACGTGGTTGCACCCGAAGTCTTCGAATCCCGCTTGCCCATGCACGTCAGCGCCGGGGATCAGGTACGTCGCCATCACGTATTTGAGCCAAGGGGCCATGAAGTTGGCCTTGTCACCGCCGTCGTAGCTGAGACAGCATCCTCGGTCGCACGCCTCCCAGCTGGACCAGCCCTGAGGCGCGTTGGATTCGTCCTCACGTCGCAAGCGCATGGAGTTGACCATCAAGATCTCGGACTCGTTGAGAGGCGGCTGGACGTGGAGGTATCCGACGAAGTCGGTCTGGTATCCCATGTGCCGAACTCTGACGAACCGGAACCCCGCAGTTCGCTGGCAGGCGTTAGCTTGTGGACGAAAGCGATATCGGCTGGGCCTGTGGATCCAACTGGCGCCTGGCGATCTGAGGACATCGATCAAGCCGCTACTGCTACGGCGGCTCACCATGCTTGATGGATTCAACTCGGCGGCAGCGCGCGGGGCCATCAACTTCTACCCCTGACGAACCAGATATAGCTCATGCCGTGGCTATTGCTGGTTGGTCACCCTGGCGGCGTGCGACAAGGGCTCGGCGGCTGTTCGGATTGTTCGGGATTCGCACCCCGAGGTGGTTCACGGCCTCAGTGTGGCCGGTGAGTGCCGTCGGCGCCTCACAACGGGCCGTGTCGTACCCCAGCCATCAGCCGCTCGTACTGGTCCTGAGCCGTGGTGTTGCAACCAAGGTCGTGGTCGAGCTTCGCTGTGCCGTGGTGGTCGCTGGACCCAGTGATCACCAGGTCAAGCTCCGTAGCAATCTGCCGAAGCTCGGCCCGCGCCTCGACACCGTGCTCTTGGTGATCGACCTCGATCCCGTTCAGGCCAGCCGCCTTCAGCTCGTCGAAGCGTTTCAGTGGCACCGTGCTGTTACGACCACGCGGGTGCGCGATCACGGTCACACCGCCCGCATCAGCGATCACGCCGATCGCTTCGATGATGTCGGGCGCGTAGCGCTCGACGTACGCCTTGGCTCCGGGCACGAGGTACTCGGTGAACGCAGCGCCGCGGTCGGCAACGTGACCCTCTCGGACCATGACGTCGGCGATGTGCGGACGACCAATGGATCCGTCAGCCTTTGCACCCGCCCAGACCGCAGCTTCGTCCAGATCGATGCCGTGCGCTCGAAGCCGCTCGAGGATCGCAGGGATCCGACCTTCGCGGCCTTCGTTCCCGCGGCGCAACATCTCGATCAGCGCCGGTCGCTGCGGGTCGAACCCGTAGCCGAGGAGGTGCTGGCCCTGGCCCTGGTTGCGCGTGGAAATCTCCATGCCGCGCACGAGGTGGATGGCGTGGTGCTCGGCAGCAGCCATCGCTGGGGCCCACCCGACGGTCGTGTCGTGGTCAGTGAGCGCGACAACATCCAGTCCAGCTTGGGCCGCCTTCGCGATCAGGTCTGCGGGGTTGTCGGTCCCGTCGCTGCAGTTCGAGTGGGTGTGAAGGTCGATCCTCATCGGCTTCACGGAGCCCTCCAGTCCTGGATCGACGGCAGCGCGTCGAAGTTCTCGCGGAGCCAGCTGCGCACGGCGAGCGTGGCCGCGACGTCATGACTGTTGTAGGCGCGCAGCCAGCTGATCGCGTTCGCGGACTCCTCAGCAGTTCCTTCGACAGCGAGCTTGTGCTGCAGCATCGAGAAGTCTCCGCCGGCGTCGTCGTCAGGCCAGGTGAAGCCGATCGAGTTGGCGACGGGCTTGAGACCCTTGCCGTGGCCGGTCAGGACGTGTGCGTCCCAGACCTTGACGAGGTCGACCCACTCGGCCTTGATCGAAGCCTCGAGCTCGGCAGCTGTCGGGAGGGTCGGCAGGGCTGCCCGTCTGATGATGGTGCGCATCGCGGTGAGCTCGGCGGCGGTCCAGTGATAGACCCGGATGACGCCGCCGAGACTCTCGGCGATCGTCCGCTGCTCGGCGAGCCAGGTCCAGAAACGGACGAAGATCTCCGCCTCTGCGACATCGGTCATCTCGACATAGCTGTCGAACGGCACGTACTCCCCGGTCACACCGGCGACCACCGGTAGCGCTCCCCAGAGGTAGTGGTGACCGCTCGCGCTCGACTCCATGTCGACGTCGATCTCCACCACAGGGCTCTCCAGCCGGAGCGACCCGACTCCCCTGCGGCGGAACGCCGACTCCGAGACGACCGCCCGAGCCACGTCGATCCGGCCGGCCAGTGCCTTGCCGCCGGCGCTGCTGGCCAGCACGGACTGAGTCACGCGGTGCAGGCGCCGACGGAGCCCACCAACAGTGGTGACCCCCTCGGCTGCCAGGAATGCCAGTGCCTCCGGGCGCTTCTCGATCAAGGACGCCAACGACACAGCATCATCGGCCGAGAGCACCTTGCCCAGCATCGACCCGGTCAGCTCGCTGCCGACATAGGCGGTGAACGGATCGAGGGCCGCGAACTGGGCGCGGGTCCGGATCTGCTTGGAGTCCAACGCCGTGAACCAGCTCGCTCTGAAGCCCGGCAGCAGGGACACGTGGTCCTGACCTGTGAGCTCCGCAGTGCACGACGCGTTCCAGGGGCAGCCACCGCACTCGGAGACGGCGAGGGGCAGGACGATCCGTTCCGCCAGCGAGCCGTCGAGTCGCGCCTGGGTATGGGCGACGACCTCGGTCCGGTGGGCGAACTCGCGGTCGTACTCCCCCAGCAGGGTGACCGGCGGCGGCCCGTCGGGCGTCGGGGTAGCCGTGTCGAGCTCGAGCCAGACGAGTCGTTCCGATCGATCCAGCACCGCTCCGCGGGGGTTGCCGGCGGCGAGGCCGTGGTGCTCGAGCAGGCGCCAGTAGTGGGCGAGCTGGAACGCGTTGGGCTTGAGACGGTCCGGCTTCCAGACGAGGCCGAGAGTCTCGTGCGGGACCAGCGGGTCCTCCAGGGTGGAGATCAGTACAGAGCGCTTGTTGTCCTTCGCGGTGGTGCCGTGCAGCCGGACGAGGACCGGGACATACCCGCCCTCGTGCCGGAGCAGAACGGCAGGACTTCCGTTGCGACCACCAGTCGCATCAGCAGGAAGGCGCGGCCCGACAATGATCGGAACGCCGTCCTCGATGGCCGCCATCGTCTGAGCAACCGCGTCAGGACCTTGCTCGACACGGACGGCGTGAGGGTTGAGCGTGACCAAGCGGCCGAGCAGCAGGTCGCGGAAGTCGAGCCCCTCGTCCATCCGCGCCTGGGACGTCTCCGAGAAGGCGGCAGCGACGACACCTTCGGGCGGCAAGACGTCGTACTGCACCCGGACCGCGCACTGGGTCGCCGCGCGGGGCCCGAGCAGTCGCAGGGCGGGGGTGGTCACACAGTCTCCTCAGGCATCTCGTCCATCATCGGCCAGGCCGATACCCGGACACTACGGACGACCCCCGACACACCGCATCAGCGCACCGATTCGACCCCCGCGAAGATCACCCGCAGGGTCCCTTCAGGAAGGCGTACGTGATAGCTGGTCCGGCCGCGCTTAACCACCGTGCCGACGCGCCCGATGAAGTCGCCCGGTGCGGTGACACGTACGTCGCAGCCCACCGAGAAGCGGACGACGTGCGTCCCCGCAGCGACTGCTTCGAGCTCGGCGATGTAGTTCGGGTGCATCGGCACCCGTCGTCCGCGATGGGTCCAGTCGAAGACGTTGCCGATATCGAAGCCTGGGCCGCACGACCTGCACGACATGACGCGCTCGGGTCGCCTGTGCCGCTGGACGACGTGCCCGCGTGCGCACGTCCCGACCCAGGCACCCTCGACCCGCGGTGCCGTTCTCGACACGCATCGCTGCCCGTCGCTGCCGATCCTGCGCGCCGTCGTCTGCCACACCGGGCCGTGCCCGTGCCCGGGGCCGACCAGGGCATGGGCGATCTCGTGCAGGATGGTGTCCCGGACTTCCTCGACCGGGTGCAGCTCGGTGAGTGGCCGCGACAGCACGATCGACTTCTGCTCGAACCTGGTCGTCCCGGCAGACTGCTTCGCACGCCCGTAGGCGACGCGCCAGCCGACGAGGCCGTGCTCGGCGACGAGGCTCCTGGCGAGGACGAGTGCTTCGTTCAGATCCACGCCAGAAGTGAAACAGGTGCCACCGACATCAAAGGCCCTGGACAGTTGCCCGATCCGCTGCACGGCAGGTAGGAAGGACCGGTGCCACAGGTCACCGTCGTACTGGGCGACATCACCACCCAGCAGGTCGATGCGGTCGTGAACGCCGCGAACAACGGCATGCGCGGAGGGGGTGGCGTCGACGGTGCTATCCA
>JAOPXD010000106.1 GCA_025965315.1 Marmoricola sp. | reverse complement strand
TAGATGTAGGGCTTGGCGGTCAGCAGGCTGAGCTCGCGGAGCAGCTCCAGGTCGAGCTTGGTGGCGATGACCGGCGTACCGGCTTCGAGGAACCCGAGAGCTTCCCGGGTCGCGTCCAGGTTCGCGGTGATCGCCTTGTTGCCGCGCGCCTCCTTCTCCAGCCGCGGGATCGCCTTCTCCACGGTCTGCAGGTCGGCCAGGATCATCTCGGTCTGGATGGTCCCGATGTCCGAGGCCGGGTTCACCTCGCCGTCGACGTGGGTGACGTCCTCGTCGCGGAAGACCCGGGTCACCTGGCAGATCGCCGACGCCTCACGGATGTGCGAGAGGAACTTGTTGCCCAGGCCCTCACCCTGCGAGGCGCCCGCGACGATGCCGGCGATGTCCACGAACTCGACGGTGGCCGGCAGGATCTTGGCGGATCCGAAGATCTCGGCGAGCTTGTCCAGCCGCACGTCCGGCACCGCAACGACCCCGACGTTGGGCTCGATCGTCGCGAACGGGTAGTTCGCCGCGAGCACGTTGTTCTTGGTGAGCGCGTTGAAGAGCGTTGACTTGCCCGCGTTGGGGAGACCGACGATGCCGATAGTAAGAGCCACGAGGGGCGATTCTAGGCGTGCGGTGCTTCGGGGGCCGAATCGCCCGAGAGCAGCTCACCACGGTGGGCCCAGCTCCAGCGCAGGATCGTCACCGAGAACACTGCCGTGAGGCCGACGATCACCGCTTCGAACGTCCCGCCGCCGCCCTTCGCGAAGATGCCGTGCTCGACGTCGTACAGGAAGTCCATCCCGCACAGGTACAGCCCGGCGGCACCGGCGCTCAGCAGCCAGAGCAGCGCGCTCGGCCGCGCCAGACGCAGGGTCACCAGCGCGAGCAAGCACGCGGCGCCGAGCCAGAAGTCAGCGAGCGGGAAGGCGTTCTCGAAGTCGTAGTAGGCCTTGGTGCTCTCGCTCGCGATCCAGTCGCGCTGGGCGAACCAGAGCGTCCAGTAGACGATGTCGAGCAGGATCGCGATCAGGAGCATGCCCTCGATGACACGGCGGTTCATGCCCCGATCCCAGCACACAAGGCGCCGGAGCGCCTCAGATGACTCGGCGGTTCGCCTTCATCCGCTTGCGCATGTCGCGGACCAGCCAGCGCGAGTGCCAGGTCCGGGCCCGCTTCGGCACCAGCGGGTAGGTCAGCCGGAAGAACCGCCAGAACAGGTCGTAGGCGCGCTGGTCGCGCCGGGTCCACGGCAGCGCGAGCACCTCGCGCACCCTCGGCGTCAGGTTCCCGCGGGTGAGCAGGCTCTGCAGCGCCACGCTCGGCGCCAGGTACCACGGCGCGTCGCGGGCGCTGAGCAGCTGCTTGGCGTACTTCTGCACCACCGGGTCCGGCGAGAGCTCGTCCTGCATCTGCTCCCAGTACGTCGTGAACTCCGCACGCGTCGGCGGCCACATGTCGTCGGTGACCTGGAGCGTCGTGCCGAGGATCCAGCCCTCGCGGTAGGTGCGCTCGCGGCTGGCCTCGTCCATCGGCCCGAACGTCTTCTCGTACATCTGCTCGCCGCCAGCGGTGAGCGTCGCTGCGACCCAGAGCTGCAGCTTCGGGTCGAACGCGGTGTACCCGTCGCCCTTGATCGGTACGTGCGCCTTGTTCACCATCCGCGCGATGGCCAGGCGCTCCTCCTCGGTACCGAGGGTCAGTGCGTAGATGTAGGTCAGCGTCGTACGGAGCCGGTCCAACGGCCGCTCGAACGTGGTCGAGTGCTCGGCGACGCCCTTGCCGACGCCCACCAGCGCGAGCTGGTTCATCACCGCAGACCCGGCACCGAGTAGCAGCGCCATCTCGCCGATGTAGTCCTGCAGCCCCAGGGGCGCGGTCTCGATCTGCTGAGCCGTTGTCATGATGCGACAGTACAACAACATCTGTTGCATTGTGTAGAGTCGCGCCATGACCGAGATCTCCGTCGCGAGCCTCCTGGACGCGGCGCGGGCGCAGTTCGTGCAGACCGGCGTACGCCGCACCAGCGGCGACGACATCGCCCGCCGCGCCGGCGTCAACCGGGCCACCCTGTACCGGCGGGTGGGCACCAAGGACGAGGTCGTCCGGCAGACGTACCTGCGCGAGACCCAACGGGTGCTGGCGACGATCGACACGGCGACCGGTCCGGTGCCCGCCCCAGGAAGTCCCGGGTTCGACCCCGGGGCCTACGTCGCGGCGTTCGTCACGGTGACCATCACCGAGCTGCGCGAGAACAAGCTGCTCGCCCAGCTCCTCGAGATCGATCGAGATGAGACGCTCGCCGGCCTGACCATCGGCGCCGGCGAGACGCTGACCCTGTCCTCGATGCTGGTCGCGGATCGGATCCGCAGTCTGCGTGCGTACGTCGGCAACACCCGTGTCGACGACATCGACGATCTGGCCGGGACCCTCGGTCGCATCGCCCAGTCGCTGCTGCTCACGCCGGACGCTCCCCCGCTGCTCGATTCGGCGGCGCGGATGGACGCGTTTGCCCGCAGCGTGATCGTGCCGATGGTGCTGGGCCGCTAACCTCGCCTCGTGCGCATCGCGACCTGGAACGTCAACAGCCTCCGCTCCCGGATCGATCGTGTCGAAGCCTTCCTCGAGCGTCACGACATCGACGTCCTCGCTCTCCAGGAGACCAAGGCGCGCGAGGACCAGCTCCCGCTGATGGGCCTGCAGGCCCGCGGGTACGACATCGCGTCCGCCGGCTACAACCAGTGGAACGGGGTCGCCATCATCTCCCGGGTCGGGATCGAGGACGTGTCGGTCGGCTTCCCCGGGATGCCGGAGTTCGACGGGGCAGCCGAAGCCCGGGCTCTCGGAGCGACCTGTGGCGGCGTCCGGATCTGGTCGCTGTACGTGCCCAACGGCCGCAAGATCGATGACCCGCACTACGCCTACAAGCTCGACTGGCTGGCCAGGCTCCGTACGGCGGCCGCGAGCTGGACGGGCGAGCCGGTGGCGCTGGTCGGCGACTGGAACATCGCGCCCACCGACGAGGACGTCTTCGACATCGCCCAGTTCGCCACCTCGACCCACGTGACTCCGCCCGAGCGCGCGGCCTTCCAGGCCTTCCTCGACACCGGGTACGTCGAAGTCACCCGTCCGCACACCCCGGGCCCGGACGTGTACACGTACTGGGACTACTACCGGCAGCGCTTCGAGCGGAACCGCGGCCTCCGGATCGACTTCGCGCTGTGCTCTCCCCCACTTGCCGAACGGGTTTCCGGCGCATTCATCGACACAGACGAGCGCGACCCGGCACAAGGGACAGGCAGCCCGTCAGACCATGCGCCTGTTGTCTTCGACGTGGACTGAGGCTGTTGCGACCACCCGACGCGCGTGATCGCCAAAGCCGCTCCTTTCGGGACCGGAAGGAGCGGACATCAGAACGCGCTCGGAACAGTTCGTCATCGATCGGATCCTCGTCCTGCCAGCGGATTGGGGTGAGATCCGACTGCTCGTCTGCTCTGAGGCTCATCAGTGACAGGACTCGTTGCTAGGACTCATCGCGAATCAGGCCCGAGTGAGCGGAGGCGCTAGACGCCCGACCGGACCACGTACCCCGGCACCCAGCGGTGTCGAGCCGGACACGGACCCTGCTGGAAGGATCACCCTGAAGCGCCCGACAGCCGCGTAGAAGATGGCGAGATCGAAGAGCCTCCGCACCATCGACGATTGGACGCACGTGAGCACTTCGCACCCGAACAAGGTGTCCGGACGCTCCTGGTCTGCTCAGGAGCTGGTCGACGGGTTCTGCTTCGTGCTCGGTACGGCGCAGGTGCTGTGGCTCGGTGTGCTGCTGGTGAGCAGGGATCTCACCCTGGAGTGGTGGTCGGTGCTGTACCTGATCGCTTTCTGGCTGCTCACGGCGTACGTCGGGCTACCCCGGTTGCAGGAGGTCCTGACCAAGATCTACGTCCCGGACTACTTCATCGGCCGGACCGTGACCGGTTCCGGGATCCTAGGAGATCCGGTCAACCTGGCGGTGAACGGGTCCGCGGCTCAGATCCACGCGACGATGACGCAGGCGGGTTGGATGTGCGCTGACGAGCTCACCGTGAAGAGCTCCGTGGGCATCGTGGAATCGGCTGTACTGCGGCGCTCGTATCCCAGCGCGCCGGTCTCGCACCTGCTTCTGTTCGGCCGACCGGAGGCCTTCGCCTACGAGCAGCAGGTCGGCGGAAGCGCGTCACATCGACACCACCTGCGCTTCTGGCCGACCCCGGAGGGCTGGTTGCTGCCGGGCGGACGTCGCGTGGACTGGCTGGCTGCCGGCACGTTCGACCGCGCGGTCGGGTTGTCGTTGTTCACGCTGCAGGTCACGCACAAGGTGGACGCCGACATCGACGTCGAGCGCGACCACGTGGTGGACACCGTGACGAGCTCGGTGAGCGCCGCACGGACCGAGGTGCTGGACAATTTCGTCGCGGCCTTCCACGCGCGCAACGGAGGTGGCGACGTGGTGCACACGGACGGCAACCTCGTGGTCCTCGACCTCAGCTCGGTGGCGGCGCCCGCCGACGCGGCACTGCCGCAGGTCGTGTCACCTCGGCTTCCGCCGCCCGCCCTTCTCGTGGCAGGAGCCCTGAGCGCTGGCGAGGCGTTGTTCCACGTCGTCAGCCTGAGCCTGCTGGCGCTGCCCTCCGTGGTCGTCCTGGGCCTGTGGGCCGGCACGCTGGCGCGTCGCGCCTGGGCCCGGACACTGCTCATGCTGGCCTGCGCAGCCAAGGCCGGAGCCCAGCTGGGGTCGGTCAGCGCCAGGTCCGGACATCTGGGCCTGGCAACGCTGCTCGAGGCCGGTGTGTCCGTGCTGATCCTGATCGTGGTCAGCTCCGACCAGGCCCGGCACTGGGTCACGCCCGACCGCACGCGACCTTGAGGCCTGCGACCCCTTGACCCGCGGGTCAGGACGTGATTGCTTGCGAGTCGGTGTCGTACGCGACATGACCCCGCTGGGAGCAGACCATGACGATCGGACGACGGCGCAGGACCTCGGCACTGTGCAGCATCATTGCCGCGCTCGGGGTGGCAACCGTGACGGTGGTCGCTGGAGGCACCGATGCGACCGCCGCGCCCACGAGTGCCGTCACGTACGCACCCGTTGACCAACCGGGCCCGGCTCTGAGCGTGCCCCAGGCGACCCTTGATGCAGCAGTGACGTGCAGCCAGGATCCGGCGACAGCGACCCGGGACGTGATCCTGGCCGTGCCGCCCACTGCGCTCGATCCCGAGATGTCCTACGGCTGGAGCTACTTCCCCGGGTTCGCTGCCAACAAGTGGCCCTACTGCGTGCTCACCGTGCCCGACCACGGCGACGGTGACGTCCAGGTCGCTGCCGAGTACGTCGTCAACGCGGTACGTCGCATCTACGCCGAGAGCCACCGTCAGGTCGAGCTGTTCGGCTGGTCCCAGGGCGACAGCACCAGCCCCAGGTGGGCCCTGCGCTGGTGGCCCGACATCCGTCCGATGGTCGCGAGCATGGCCGGATTCGCACCCGACAACGAGACCGGGGGCGGCTTCCTCGCCCCGATCTGCACCATCGCCTGCTTCCCGGCAGCGTGGCAGGAGCTGCGTCGCAACGATGGAAAGGCCTCGAACTTCATCACCGCGATGAACTCCGGGCAGCAGACGTTCCCCGGGATCGCGTACACGTCGGTCTACTCGCTCACCGACGAGTTGGCAGGTCCCAACATCGGACCGAGACCTGTCAGCCCGCTCCCCGCTGCACCCAACGTCCTCAACGTCTCCGAGCAGTCCATCTGCCCGCTCAACGTCGAGGAGCACCTCACCTTCCCAGCCTCACCATCGGCCTACGCCGTCGTGATGGCCGCGCTCGCAACACCTGGCAAGCTCCCCGATGTCTCGGCTCTCGACAAGCGCGCCATCTGCTCAGAGCTGTTCCAGCCGAACGTCAGCCTCGCTTCGTTCGTCACGAACGAAGCCAAGATCGCAGCCGTTGTTCCCCAGCGGATACTCACCGGCATGATCACGTCAGAGCCGCCGCTGCGGTGCTACGTCTACGCGAACGGCACCTGCCCGGGCAAGCCCTAGAAGATGGACGACGACGTGAACGATGCCGTCCACCCACCACTGCGTCATATTCGTGCCGGAGAGCTGAGCTCCGAGACTGCGCAGTCCGGCGGCGGCATGCACCGGTTCGCCGCGATCAGCGGGGACACCACCGGTTCGGCGAAGCTCTGGATGGGCGAGGCCCACGTCGAGCCGGGCACCCGCTCCTCCGATCACCACCACGGTGATTCCGAGACGGCGATCTACGTGCTCGGCGGCTCCCCCGAGTTCGTCTTCCTCGATCCGGAATCGGGTGCGGAGACCCGGATCCTGACGGCGCCCGGCGACTACGTCTTCGTTCCCTCGCACACTCCTCATCGCGAGGAGAACAACCATCCCGACGACACCGCAGTCGTCGTCCTCGCGCGAAGCACCCAGGAGGCGATCGTGGTGAACCTACCGTCGCTGGACCCGCCGCGCTGACCGGTCGCCGCAGATTCCGGCAACGTCGGCACGCGTCACGGCCGATACGAAAGGATCGACGGACTCCCGACTTCGTCCGTCCGGTTCTGGGGATGGCGCTGGTCCCGACCGGCCTGCTCACCTTCCCCGCCATCGGCAAGGTAGTTCGCGGGATCGCCCCACTCGGCGGTCCGGACCGCGCGCCACAGCGACATCCTGCAGAGCCTGCGGCGGCAGGGTGCTCCCGATCATGCCGGTCCTGATACGGCTCGGCCCGTGCTGACAATCGCGTCTCGGGATGTGGACTGTTTCGCCCTGGTTTGGGCATTAATGTCGGTGGGTGTCCTTAGCGTTGTTCCTATGAGTTCGGGGATCGATGAGGGGTACGGGGCGCCGGTGGTGCATCCGTTGGTGCGGCTGGTCGAGGTGATCCGGGGCGGGTTGGACCAGTACGGGGCGGCGAATGCTTGGACG
>JAOPXD010000049.1 GCA_025965315.1 Marmoricola sp. | reverse complement strand
CGGATCACCTTCATCGACACCCCGGGTCACGAGGCGTTCACCGCCATGCGTGCTCGTGGTGCGCAGGCGACCGACATCGTGGTCCTGGTGGTCGCGGCCGACGACGGCGTGATGCCGCAGACGGTCGAGGCGCTCAACCACGCCAAGGCCGCCGGCGTGCCGATCGTGGTCGCGGTCAACAAGATCGACAAGGAGGACGCCGACCCGACCAAGGTCCGCGGACAGCTGACCGAGTACGGCCTGGTGCCCGAGGAGTACGGCGGCGACGCGATCTTCGTCGACGTCTCGGCCAAGTCGCGGCTCAACCTCGACAAGCTGCTCGAGGCGATCGTGGTCACCGCTGACGCGTCCCTCGACCTGCGCGCCAACCCGAACCAGGACGCCCAGGGTCTGGTCGTCGAAGCCCACCTCGACCGCGGTCGTGGTCCGGTCGCGACGGTCCTGGTCCAGCGCGGAACGCTTCGCGTCGGCGACTCGATCGTGGCGGGTCCGGCGTACGGCCGGGTCCGGGCCATGCTCGACGAGCACGGCGAGAACATCGAGTTCGCCGACCCGTCCCGTCCCGCGATGGTTCTCGGTCTGTCGGGTGTCCCCGGCGCCGGCCAGAACTTCATCGTGGTCGAGGACGACCGGATGGCTCGTCAGATCGCCGAGAAGCGGGAGGCACGCGAGCGTGCCGCCATGCAGGCCAAGCGTCGCGTGCGCCGCAGCCTCGAGGACTTCATGGCGTCCATGGAGAAGGGCGAGAGCCAGGAGCTCAACCTCATCCTCAAGGGCGACGTGTCCGGTTCTGTCGAGGCCCTCGAGGACGCGTTGGCGGCCATCGACGTCGGCGACGAGGTCAGCCTGCGGGTCATCGACCGCGGTGTCGGTGCGATCACCGAGACCAACGTCGACCTGGCTGCGGCCTCCGACGCGATCATCATCGGCTTCAACGTCCGCCCGCAGGGCAAGGCGAGCCAGATGGCCGACAAGGAAGGCGTGGAGATCCGGTACTACTCGGTGATCTACCAGGCCATCGAGGAGATCGAAGCCGCGCTCAAGGGCATGCTCAAGCCGGAGTACGAGGAGATCGTTCTCGGTCAGGCGGAGATCCGTGCGATCTTCCGCTCGTCCAAGATCGGCAACATCGCCGGTTGCATGGTCACCAGCGGCCTGCTGCGACGCAACGCCAAGGTGCGGGTGATCCGCGACGGTGCAGTCATCGTCGAGACCGCCGACCTCGGCTCGCTCAAGCGCGAGAAGGACGACGCCTCCGAGGTCCGCGAGGGCTTCGAGTGCGGTCTGGTCGTCAAGGGCTTCAACGATGTCAAGGAAGGCGACATCATCGAGGCCTATGAGATGAAAGAGATCCCGCGCGCCTGATTCCTAGCTGCCGGTCCGCCCTCCGTGGCGGACCGGCATGGGAGCAGCAGCACGCCGGACAGGGAGAGACGTAGAGATGGCAAGCCCACGTGTTCGCAAGGTCGCCGACCGGATCAAGGTCATCGTCGCGGAGATGCTCGAGCGCCGGATCAAGGACCCGCGACTCGGGTTCGTGACGATCACCGACGTCCGGGTCACCGGTGACACCCAGCAGGCCTCGATCTTCTACACGACGCTGGCGATCGACGGGTCGGACGCCGATCTCGTCGGCACGGCGGCCGCGCTCGAGTCGGCCAAGGGGCTGATCCGTTCCGAGGTCGCCAAGCAGCTCGGGATGCGGCACTCGCCCAGCATCGAGTTCATCCACGACGCGCTGCCCGAGACGGCTCGCGCGATCGACGACCTGCTCGACCGGGCGCGCGCGTCCGACGAGGTCGTCGCCCAGGCCCGTAGCGGTGCCACGTACGCCGGCGAGGCCGACCCGTACAAGAAGCCGAGGGACCCTGCCGAGGAAGACAGCGACGACCCCGACACAGACGGGTGACGGACGTTCAGCGGTCCGGCGTCGTGGTCGTCGACAAGCCTGCCGGGATCACCTCGCACGACGTGGTGGCCCGGATCCGCCGGCTGGCCGGTACCCGCAAGGTCGGTCATGCCGGCACCCTGGACCCGATGGCGACCGGGGTCCTGGTCGTCGGGATCAACCGGGCGACCCGGCTTCTCGGGCACCTGCTCCTCACCGACAAGGGGTACGACGCCACCGTCAGGCTCGGTGCGAGCACGACGACCGACGACGCCGAGGGTGATGTCCTGACGACGAGCCCGGTCGACGACGTCACCGAGGACGCCGTCCGGGCCGGCCTGGCTGCGATGGTCGGCGAGATCGACCAGGTCCCCTCAGCGGTCTCCGCGATCAAGATCGACGGCAAGCGCGCCTACGAGCGCGTCCGTGCCGGCGAGGACGTGCAGATCGCGGCTCGGCGGGTGCGGATCGGCTCGATCGGGGTCGCCCGGATCGAGCACGTCGATGGCTTCGTCGACGTCGACGTCAGCGTGCAGTGCTCCAGCGGTACCTACATCCGCGCGATCGCCCGCGACCTCGGCTCGGCGCTGGGCGTCGGCGGGCACCTGACAGCGCTGCGGCGTACGTCGGTGGGGGAGTTCGACCTCGGCGCCGCGCACACCCTGGACGAGCTGGCCGACGAGTTCGCGCTGGTCGACATCGCCGCAGCGGCCCGGTCGAGCTTCCCGGCGTACGAGCTCGACGACGTCCAGGCCTCGTTGGTCCGGGTGGGTCGCAAGCTCCCGCTCGACCTGCCCGCAGAGGGCGCGGTCGCCGTGTTCGCTCCCGACGGCGAGTTCCTGGCCCTGTACGAGCGCGGCGGTGAGCTGGCCCGGCCGGTTGCGGTGTTCGTGTGACCGCAGAACCGGACTCCCGGATCTACCACCTCGCCCTGGTCAGCGACTGGGAGACGGCCGTCGCTGCCGGCAGCTACACCACCTCCAGCCTGGGCGTGACGCTCGAGCAGGAAGGCTTCATCCACGCGTCCCGCGTCGACCAGTGGGAAGCGACCCGGCGGCGCTACTACAGCGAGGTCACCGACCCGCTGGTGCTGCTGGTGATCGACCCCGGACTGCTCGTCGCACCGCTGGTCCTCGAGGAGTCGCCGACCGGCGAGACCTTCCCGCACATCTACGGTCCCCTCAACCTCGACGCCGTCGTCGAGGTCAGACCACCCGGCCAGTAGCCTCGACCCATGTTCCTCGCTTCGCTCGTCCATCAGTTCTCGGCCACGCGACCGCGAACAAGCTCGGGCGCTCGGTAACCTCGACTCATGCATGTGTGGCGTTCCCTGGGCGAGGTGCCGGCCGATCTCGGTCGCACCGTGGTCGTCATCGGCAACTTCGACGGCGTCCACCTCGGGCACCAGCACGTGATCGCCCGGGCCCGCGAGATCGCCGACCCTGCCGGGCTGCAGCTCGTCGCGGTCACGTTCGACCCGCACCCGATGGCCGTGCTCCGTCCTGACCACGCACCGTTGACGCTGACCGATGTCGCTGCACGCTGCGAGCTGCTGGCCGATGCCGGGGTCGACGACGTCCTGGTGATCCCGTTCTCCCGGGAGATCGCTGCGTGGAGCCCCGGCGACTTCATCAGCCGGGTGATCGTCGACGGCCTGCACGCCCAAGCAGTGGTCGTGGGTGCCAACTTCCGCTTCGGCAACCGTGCGTCCGGTGACGTGACCACCCTGTCGGCCGCGGGCTGGGACGCCGGGTTCACCGTCGAGGGGATCGCGCTGGACGGCGGGCCGCAGGTCTGGTCCTCGACGTACGTGCGCACCTGCCTGCTGGCCGGCGACGTCGACGGCGCGGCCGAAGCCCTCGGCCGGCCGTTCGCCGTCACCGGTGAGGTGATCAAGGGGGACCAGCGCGGGCGCGAGCTCGGGTTCCCGACCGCGAACGTCCCCACCCACGGCATCGCTGCTCCTGCTGACGGCGTCTACGCCGGCTGGTTGCGACGGCTCGACGTGCCGGGCTCGGAGCGCTTGCCGGCCGCGATCTCGGTCGGCACCAACCCCACCTTCGACGGTGAGCGCGAGCGTCGCGTCGAGGCCTACGTGCTGGACCGCACCGATCTCGAGCTGTACGGCGCCCAGGTCGAGATCTCGTTCGTGGCGAGGCTGCGCGGCATGGTCGCGTTCGAGGGCATCGAGTCGCTGATCCAGACGATGAACGGTGACGTCGTACGCACCCGGGACATCCTCGGCGTCCCGGCTCCGAGCTAGACCCGGAGCCAGGCCAGCACGGCCCGGACCCGGCGGTTGTCGTCGGTGTCGACCGGCAGGTCCAGCTTGGTGAAGATGCTGTTGGTGTGCTTCGCGACGGCCTTCTCGGTGACGAAGAGCGCAGCGGCGATCGCCGCGTTGGAGCGTCCCTCGGCCATCAGCGCGAGCACCTCGGACTCCCGTGCGGTCAGCCGGTCGACCGGCTCCTCGGGGCGTCGCGCCATGATCGAGGCGATCACCTCCGGGTCGATCACGGTCCCGCCGGCGATCACGCGCCGCAGGTCGTCGACGAACTCGGCGACGTCGGAGACCCGGTCCTTGAGCAGGTAGCCGATCGCGCCGTCGCCGCTGGCGAGAAGCTCGCGGGCGTAGAGGTGCTCGACGTACTGCGAGAGCACCATCACCGGGAACCCGGGTCGCTCTGCGCGGACGGCGACCGCAGCGCGAACGCCCTCGTCGGTGAACGACGGATGCAGCCGTACGTCGAGCACGGCAGCGTCCACGGACGGGTCGAGCAGGGCCACGGCGAGCTCGGGAGCGTTGTCGACCGCGGCGACGACCGTGAAGCCGCCGGCCTCCAGGATCCGGATCAGTCCGTCCCGGAGGAGGGCATGGTCCTCGGCGAGGACAAGGCGCACGGGACCTCCAGCGTGATCAGGGTCGGGCCCCGGTCAGGACTCGACACCCTCATCGTGCCGTCAAAGGCCGACAAGCGCCGCATCACCCCGCGCATCCCGGTGCCGTGTTCCGGGTCGGCGCCCCCGGAACCGTCGTCGCCGACCTTGGCGACCAGCAGTCCGTCGGCGTGCCGCAGGTCAACCCAGGCGTTCTTGGCCCCGGAGTGCTTGCCGACGTTGGCGAGGCACTCGGCGATCGCGAAGTACATCGCCGACTCCACCGGCGCGGGCGGTCGTCCGGGGACGTACTGCATCACCGTCACCGGGAAGGCCATGTCCAGCGCAAGGGCGTCCACGGCGCCGCCGATGCCGCGGTCGGCGAGCACCGGTGGGTGCATGCCGCGTACGACGGCACGGAGCTCGCCCAGTGCCGTGCGGGTGGTGGCCTGCGCCTCGGCGACGAGCTGACGGGCCTGCTCGGGGTCGGTGTCGAACATGCCCTCGGCGAGGCCCAGGCTCATCCCGACCGCGACCAGCCGTGCCTGGGCGCCGTCGTGCAGGTCGCGTTCGATGCGGCGGACCTCGGCTGCGGAGTGGTCGATGGAGTCCGCGCGGGTGTCGGTGAGCACCTGGACGCGCTGCTCGAGCCGTTCGGTGTGCCCGTAGCAGAGCAGTGCCCGGTCCAGCTGCGCGCGGGCGCGCATCATCGGCTCCGCGCCGAACCACCAGAGCGCGCCGGTGACGATCAGGATGAAGAACAGGACGGTGAGCAGCGACAGCGCGAACCCCGCGACCAGCGAGACCACCATCCAGGCCAGGTCGCGCCAGGTCATCGGGTCGAGGGCATAGATGGCGACCCGGGCGACCAGGTTGGAGCCCGGCGGCACCGGGCGGTAGTCGGAGGGGACCGGGGAGCCGAGGATCTGGGCGGCCAGGTTCCGGTGCCGGTCCGCGATCCAGCGGCTCGCGGGTACCAGGAGGAACAGCAGCGGGAGCCCGATCCAGGCGATCGCGAGAACACCGCCGACCGTGGTGAAGATCAGCAGCAGCAGCGTGGGGACCACCATCAGCAGGTGCGCGCCGGCGTACAGGGTCAGCGTGAACCGTGCCGGTGGTTGCCAGGCCGCGACGGGGGCCGGCGTCGGCTCGACGTCGAGCGCCAGCGTCTCCTCGGTCCCGTCCATGGCCCCATTCTGGCTGATCCGGGCGATCTGGACAGGGGTGCTGGGTCCACCCCAGCTGTGGTGGTGACGCCCCTGACCGTCCGGCGCCGCGCAACCAGGCTGGAGGCACAACCCCAGTCCGGTGCGAGAACGAACCCAAGGAGCATCCGATGTCCTTCCACCACACTGCCCAGCAGAGTCCCCAGAACGAACCGAGATCCGAGAACCCGCTGACGGCGCTGCCCCTGCGCGCGGCCCGCTGGAGCGCGACCCACCCGTGGCGGGCGATCGGCGCCTGGCTGGCCTTCGTGGTGATCGCGGTCTGCCTCGCCGTGGCCATCCCGACGAAGTCCACCACCGACGCCGACTACGACATCGGTGACTCGGGCAGGGCTGCCGCGATCCTGCGCACCCACGGCATGGACAACCGGCCGACCGAGGACGTGCTGATCCGCGCGGTTCCGGGCGGGTCGTTCGACCGTGCAGCGGCAGAGGCGGTCGCCACGACGATCGCGGGGCAGATGAAGGCGCAACCGCACGTGGTCAAGGTCGCCGACCCTCAGCTGAGTCCGTCCGGGACGTCGGTCCTGGTCGACATCGAGCTGGCCCGGGGGACCGACGACATCGACGCGCTGCAGAAGGTCACCGATCAGGCCCAGAGGGCCCATCAGGACCTGCGGATCGCCGAGTCGGGTGATGTCAGCATCGACAACGGCGTCAACGACCGCGTCGGTAAGGACCTGTCCTCCGCGGAGGGGATCAGCCTGCCGATCACCCTGATCCTGATGCTGATCGCCTTCGGCGCGCTCATCGCAGCAGGCATCCCGGTGCTGATCGCAGCCGGCAGCGTCGCCGCCACCATCGGCATCACCGCTCCGCTCTCGCACCTGGTTCACGCCGAGTCGACCGTGAGCAGCATGATCGTGCTGATCGGGATGGCGGTCGGGGTCGACTACTCGCTGTTCTACCTCAAGCGTGAGCGCGAGGAACGCGCCAACGGGCACAGCACCGTCGACGCGGTCGAGATCGCCGCGAGGACCTCGGGCCACTCGATCCTCGTCTCGGGCCTGGCCGTGATCGCCTCGATGACCGGCCTGTACGTCGTCGGTGGAGCGACGTTCAACTCGCTCGCGACCGGTTCGATCCTGGTGGTCGCGATCGCCGTGCTCGGCTCGATCACGGTGCTGCCGGCGCTGTTGGCCAAGCTCGGCCACTGGGTCGACCGGCCGCGGATCCCGCTGCTGTGGCGGCTGAACAGGCGGATCGGGCACGGAGGTATCAGTGGCCGTGTCCTCGGCCCGGTGGTGCGTCACCCGGTGGTGGCCCTCGTCATCGGTGGCGCTGCCGTGCTGGTGATGGCGGTTCCTGCCTTCGGGATGACGATGCACGAGTCGAACCTGAAGACGCTGCCCGCGGACATCCCGCAGGCGCAGACGATGCGGGCGATCACCGCACAGTTCCCCTCCCAGGAGGCGAATGCCGAGGTCGTGGTGAAGGCAGCGGCCGGTGACCGGACCGAGGTGGCCCGGGCACTCGACGCGCTGCGCGGCGCCGCCGTGGCTACCCCGGACTTCGTGCGCGCCGACAACGCCCCGGTCCGGGTCTCGGCCGACGGGACCGTCTCGGTGCTGGAGCTGGTGATGCCGTTCGACGAGTCCGACAGCCGGGCCGATACCGCGATCGGTCTCCTGCGGGACCGCTTGGTGCCGGGCAGCCTGTCGGCGATCGACCGGGCCGGTGCGGTCGCCTACGTCGGCGGAAGCCCCGCGGAGTCGGTCGACGACGCGCACCACCTGCGGCTGTTCCTGCCGATCGTGGTCGCCTTCGTGCTGCTGCTGACGTTCCTGATGATGGGCCTGGCGTTCCGCAGCGTCGTGATCGCGGCGCTCTCGGCCCTGCTGAACCTGGTCTCGGTCGGGGTCGCGTTCGGGCTGCTGACCCTGGTGTTCCAGGACGGCTGGTTCTCCGGAGCGCTGGGCTTCACGTCCCCGGGGTTCGTGATCGACTGGTTGCCGATGTTCATCCTGGTGGTCCTGGTCGGGCTGTCGATGGACTACCAGGTCTTCGTGCTGAGCCGGATCCGCGAGCACGTCCGCAGCGGGCTGCCGGCGCGGCTCGCGGTCGCCCGTGGCGTCACCGACACGGCGGGCGTGGTGACCAGCGCGGCCGCGGTGATGGTCTCGGTGTTCGCGATCTTCGCGACGCTGAGCATGCTCGAGATGAAGATGATGGGGGTCGGCTTCGCGGGCGCGATCCTCGTCGACGCCACCGTGATCCGGCTGGTGCTGCTGCCGGCGGCGCTGACGTTGCTGGGCGACCGCGCCTGGGGTCGTACGCCGCCCGCGGCGCCGACCGGCGATCAGGTCGTCGAGCAGGACCCGGCGTACGCGCTGGTCTGAGTCAGACCGCTGCAGGAACGAGTGCCTCGACCGTCACGGGAACGCCGCTCAGTGCGGCGTTCCCGCTGACGTCGAGGCGTTCGGGATCGGTCAGGTCGTTGATGGAGACCCCGACGACCCCGGAGGCGTGTCCCATCCGCGTTCCCTCGACCTGGTGGCCGTAGCCGTGGGGGAGCGAGACCACGCCGGGCATCATGTCGTCCACCCCGGCGACGTCGACCTCGACCGAGCCGACCCGGGAGGTGATCCGGACCAGGTCGCCGTCGTTGATCCCGCGGGCGGCCAGGTCTGCCGGGTTCATCAGCAGCTGGTGGCGCGGCTTGCCGCGGGTCAGGCGCTCGAGGTTGTGCGTCCAGGAGTTGCAGTCGGACTTGTGGCGACGGCCGATCAGCACGAGCTCGCCCTCGCCCTCGCCAGGGACGGGGAGCGAGGTGCGCAGCCGCTCCAAATCGGCGACGAGCGGAGCCGGCGCAAGGTCGATCCGCTTGTTCTTGGTGTGCAGCCGGGCAGGCATCGTCGGTCGCAGCGGTCCGAGGTCGACGCCTTCGGGGTGCTTGCGCAGCTGCGTCATCGTCGTCTTCCGGCCCAGCCGCAGCAGCAGGCCGACCATGAAGGTCGGGCTGAGCGAGAGCCGGACCCGCTCGGAGAGGCGCTGCACCAGCGGCTTCGTGGCGTTGATCCGGGCCGTCGTGCGCAGGGCGAGCTCGCGGAAGATCTCCCAGTCGTGCATCGCGTCCTTGTCCTTGTCGAACACCGCGGGCGTGAACCGGGCGGTGTTGCGGACCGCGAGCATGTGGAAGACGAGGTCGTAGTGGTCGCGCTCGAGCGCTGTCGTGGGCGGCAGGATCACGTCGGCGTGCCGGGTGGTCTCGTTGAGGTAGATGTCGACGCTCGCCATGAAGTCCAGGCCGGCGAACGACTCGGACAGGCGGCGGCCGTCCGGCGTGGAGAGCACCGGGTTGCCGGCCAGGGTCAGCACCGCCTTGATCTGGCCCTCGCCAGGGGTGTCGATCTCCTCGCGGAAGCAGGACACCGGGAGCTCGCCGCCGAACTCGGGCATGTCCCGGACCCTGCTGCGCCAGACGTCGAAGTGGCCGGCGCTGAGCAGACCGTTCTTGGCGGCATCGATCGCGGGCTCGGGGAACAGCACGCCACCGACGCGGTCGAAGTTGCCCGAGAGCAGGTTGAGCAGGTTGATCGCCCACTGGCAGATCGAGCCGAAGCCCTGGGTCGACAGGCCCATCCGGCCGTAGGCGGCCGCACCGTCCGCGGCGGCGAATTCGCGGGTGATCCGTCGGATGGTCTCCGCGGACACGCCGCTGACGCTCTCGGCGTACTCGGGGGTGAAGTCGGCGATCGCGGTCTGGAGGGCGTCGAGGTTGTCGACGTACGGCGGCGCCTCGGAGAGGCCCTCGACCAGCAGCGTGTTCACCATCGCCATCAGCACCACGGCGTCGCTGGCGGGCCGGATGAAGTGGTGCTCGGTGGCGACCTTCGCGGTCTCGGTACGGCGCGGGTCGAAGACGACCATCGTCCCGCCGCGGGCCTTGAGCTCGCGGACGCGGTTGGGGAAGTCCGGAACCGTCATCAGCGACCCGTTGGACGCCATCGGGTTGGCGCCGAAGACCAGGAAGTAGCTGGTGTTGTCGAGGTCCGCGACCGGCAGCAGCAGCTGGTGGCCGAACTGGAGCATCCCGACGTACATGTGCGGGATCTGGTCGACCGAGGACGCCGAGAACTTGTTGCGGGTCTTGAAGGTCTTGATCAGCTCGAACCCGTGGGTCATCGAGCCGAGCGAGTGCGCGTTCGGGTTGCCGACGTAGATGCCCAGGGCGTTCTTGTCGTTCTCGTTGATCGCCGTGGCCAGACCGTCGGCGACGGTGTCGAGCGCCTCGTCCCAGCTGATCTCGGTCCAGGTCGCCTCGGCGCCGGTGCCGGTACGCCGGATCGGACGGCGCAGCCGATCGGGGTCGGTGTAGATGTCGGCCAGCGCGACGCCCTTGGGACAGATGTGCCCGCGGGAGAGCGGATCGTTCGCGTTGCCCTTGATGCCGGTGACCGCGCCGTCGGTGATGGTCAGCTCGAGTCCGCAGATCGCTTCGCACAGGTTGCAGACGCCGAGCTTCGTCGTACTCGCGCCTACCGGGGTCAGGCCAAGGTCGCTGGACATTCTCGGATCGTCCCACGCGGACCGCGACACGCCGTTGCGTGATGCGCGGTACTACGCATCACGTAGTACTGTGCGGTGCATGGATACCACTCAGCTCCTCAAGGGAGTGCTCGACCTGACCGTGCTCGCGGTCGTCGAGGGCGAGGACGGCTACGGCTACGACATCGTCCGACGACTCCGTGACGGCGGCCTGCCCGACGTCGGCGACGCCTCCGTCTACGGAACGCTCCGCAGGCTCTACTCCGCCGGCGCGCTCACGTCGTACGTCGTGCCGTCCGGGTCCGGCCCGCACCGCAAGTACTACGGGATCACCACCACCGGGCGTTCCCAGCTCAAGAAGCAGCGCGACGACTGGTCGGTCTTCTCGACGACGGTCACCGCGATCCTGAACAACGCGAGCCTCGAAGGAGTCACCGCATGAGCACCATCGACATCGCACCAGAGACCCTGTCCGCGGTCCGTGCATTCCTCGACGCCGTTCGCGGAGAGCTCGCCGACCTCGACCCGGACGAGCTCAGCGAGATCGCCGACGGCCTCGAGGCCGACCTCGCCGAGCTCGTCGGCGACCAGGGCGCTGATGCCCTGGGCGATCCGGTCGCCTACGCCGCGGAGCTGCGCCAGGCGGCAGATCTCGCTCCGGCCTCGGCGCGCGCCGGTCGGTTCCGGCGTCGCGCGGTCGGTCCGCTGCTCGGCGGACTGCTCGATGCGGTCCGCGAACGGTGGGACCGAGCCATTGCCGTCGTCCCCGGTGACGTCGGTGGGATCTTGGCCTCGCTGCAGCCGGTCTGGTGGGTGGCCAGGGCATGGATCGCCGTCCAGGTGGGCGGCCTCGCGTTCGGTGCCTACGAGCTGCACGTCGTGCCCGGGCAGTCGCCGGTCGGCGTGGGAGCGTTCGCGGTCGCGCTGCTGGTCAGCATCCAGCTCGGCCGGCAGAAGCTGGTCCCGGCCGAGCGACTGCGTCGGGCGACCGGCCTGCGCGTCCTGATGATCGCGTTGAACGTCTTCGCGATCGCCTCGGTGCCCTCGGTCGCCCAAGGTCTGCGGCACGCCCAGGACGACCTGCAGAACCGGGCTTCCGCCCGGGGCGTCCAGCAGGGGTACCAGCAGGGGATCGGGAGCGTCGGGGTCACCAGCCACGCCGGCATGTACGTCGACGAGAAGTGGGTCTCGAACATCTACCCGTACGACGCCCGGGGCAACCCGCTGGTCGGGGTCCAGCTGTTCAACCAGATCGGGCAGCCGCTCAACGTGATCAGCCAGGCGGAGTGCACCTACAAGTCCCCGGACACGCCGAGCGACAAGGTGCGGGTCTACTACCCGTGGACGACGGGAGCGACCCAGAACCACAACGTGTTCCCCTTGGCGAGCCGGGTCCAGGACGGCACCGACCCGCAGAGCAACGCGTTCAACTCGACGACCCCGCCCGCGATCGGTCAGTTCCCGCTGACCCACGTGCCGGCCGTCTCGCTGCCCGGGATCCGTACGACCACGCAGGGGGCCAAGGGGGCGTACCAGGCCGGATCTCGCCCGAACACGCCGGTGAACGCGTTCAACCAGGGCTGCTGACCTGCACCGATGCTCGATTTCGGCAACACCCGGGGCGCTGATAGCCTTGGGTGTTGCCGTCTGACGGCCGCGGATCAAGAGTGCCCGGAGGGACCTGCCCCGGCGCGCCGCGCAGCGAATATTGAAGGGAGTCGACGTGTCCATCGGTACTGACGCAGAGACCAAGAAGAAGATCATCGCCGAGTACGCCACCGTTGACGGTGACACCGGCTCCCCCGAGGTGCAGATCGCGTTGCTCTCGCACCGCATCGCCCACCTCACCGACCACCTCAAGACGCACAAGCACGACCACCACAGCCGTCGTGGCCTGCTTCTGCTCGTGGGTCAGCGCCGCCGCCTTCTCAACTACCTCGAGAAGACCGAGATCGAGCGCTACCGCTCGATCGTGCAGCGCCTCGGCCTGCGTCGATGACTTGTGCACGGCGGTTCGCCTTCCCGGTGGGCCGCCGTGTTGCTTAGCTTCACCTGAACAACACAACTGAAGACAAACCACCAACAGGAGCGGCCCGCGATCGCCGGCCCGGTCCTCGGTAGTGGCTTTCGGGTTCCGACAGGCTGAACGAGCCTGGGATACCCCGCGGGCCTCGATCGAAGACCGGCCACCATCCTCAATCGTGAGGACACCTCAATCTGAGGCGCAGGCAGTGCCAACTCGTAGCCCTTGCGGGCTAAAACATGGGCTCGCGGCTCGCTCCGCGAAGAGAAAGGGAACCCCTTTGAACGAGGGCCCCGTCATTTCCGCCGTCGAAACCGTTCTGGACAACGGCAAGTTCGGCACCCGCACGATCAAGTTCGAGACCGGCCTCCTGGCCCGGCAGGCCGCTGGTGCGGTCACCGCCTACCTCGACGACGACACGATGCTGCTCTCGGCGACCACCGCCGGCAAGCAGCCCAAGGACCACTTCGACTTCTTCCCCCTGACGATCGACGTCGAGGAGCGGATGTACGCCGCGGGACGTATCCCCGGCTCGTTCTTCCGCAGCGAAGGCCGCCCGGGCGAGGACGCGATCCTCGCCTGCCGCCTGATCGACCGGCCGCTGCGCCCGACCTTCAAGAAGGGTCTGCGCAACGAGGTCCAGGTCGTCATCACGGTGCTGGCCCTGAACCCGGACGCCCCGTACGACGTCCTCGCGATCAACGCCGCCTCGGCGTCGACGCAGATCTCCGGCCTGCCGTTCACCGGCCCGGTCGGCGCCACCCGCGTTGCTCTCATCGAGGGCCAGTGGGTCGCGTTCCCGTCGTACAGCCAGACCGAGAAGGCCGTGTTCGACATGGTCGTCGCCGGTCGGGTCACCGAGTCGGGTGACGTCGCGATCATGATGGTCGAGGCCGAGGCCACCGAGAACACCATCGAGCTCATCGCCAACGGCGCCACCGCGCCGACCGAAGAGGTCGTCGCCAGCGGGCTGGAAGCGGCCAAGCCGTTCATCAAGCAGCTGTGCGAGGCGCAGGCCGAGCTGGCCAAGCAGGCAGCCAAGCCCGTCCAGGAGTTCCCGATCTTCCTCGACTACGAGGACGACGTGTACGAGGCCGTTGCCGCCCACGCTTCCGAGGCCACCGCTGCGGCGCTGACCATCGTCGGCAAGGCGGAGCGCGAGGACAAGCTCGACGACGTCAAGGCTGACGTCCTGTCCGCCCTCGGCGCCCAGTTCGAGGGTCGCGAGAAGGAGATCGGCGCGGCGTTCCGCTCGCTGAACAAGGCGCTGATGCGTCAGCGCGTGCTCCGCGACAAGATCCGCATGGACGGCCGCGGCCTGACCGACATCCGGTCGCTCTCGGCCGAGGTCGAGGTCATCCCGCGCGTGCACGGTTCGGCGCTGTTCGAGCGCGGCGAGACCCAGATCCTGGGCGTCACCACGCTGGACATGCTCAAGCTCGAGCAGCAGCTCGACGGTCTCTCCCCGGAGAAGCACCGCCGGTACATGCACAAGTACATCTTCCCGCCGTTCTCGACCGGCGAGACCGGTCGCGTCGGTTCGCCGAAGCGCCGCGAGACCGGACACGGTGCGCTCGCGCGTCGTGCCCTGCTGCCGGTGCTGCCGACCCGTGAAGAGTTCCCGTACGCGATCCGTCAGCTCTCCGAGGCGATGGGCTCCAACGGCTCGACGTCGATGGGTTCTGTCTGCGCCTCGACGCTGTCGCTGCTCCAGGCCGGCGTCCCGCTGAAGGCTCCGGTCGCCGGTATCGCGATGGGTCTCATCTCCGACACCGTCGACGGCAAGACCGAGTACGTCGCGCTGACCGACATCCTCGGTGCCGAGGACGCGTTCGGTGACATGGACTTCAAGGTCGCCGGTACGTCGCAGTTCGTCACGGCCCTGCAGCTCGACACCAAGCTCGACGGCATCCCTGCCGACGTGCTGGCCGGCGCGCTGACCCAGGCCCGCGACGCCCGCCTGGCGATCCTCGAGGTGATGGCCGAGGCCATCGACGGCCCCGAGGAGATGTCGATCCACGCTCCGCGGATCATCACGGTGAAGATCCCGGTCGACAAGATCGGCGAGGTGATCGGGCCGAAGGGCAAGGTCATCAACCAGATCCAGGACGACACCGGCGCCAACATCTCCATCGAGGACGACGGCACCATCTACATCGGTGCCACCAACGGTGAAGCCGCCGAGGCCGCTCGTCAGGCGATCAACCAGATCGCGAACCCGACGATGCCGGAGGTCGGCGAGCGCTACCTCGGTACCGTCGTCAAGACGACCAACTTCGGTGCGTTCGTCTCGCTGATGCCGGGCAAGGACGGGCTGCTGCAAATCAGCAAGCTCCGTGGCCTCGCCGGTGGCAAGCGGGTCGACAACGTCGAGGACGTCGTCTCGGTCGGTCAGAAGATCCAGGTCGAGATCGGTGAGATCGACGACCGCGGCAAGCTGTCGCTGATCCCGTACATCGAAGGTGGCGACGACTCCGTCGACTCCGACGAGGAGTCCGTTGAAGCGTGATGCTCGCAGCTGAGCAGAAGCCCGGCACGACCCGCACCCTCATCGAAGGCGTCCAACGGACTGTCCTTCCGGGAGGGCTGCGGGTCGTGACCGAGCACGTCCCCGGTGTCCGCTCCGCGGCCATCGGGGTCTTCGTCGGGGTCGGTTCGCGTGACGAGACCACGACGCTCAACGGTGCCTCGCACTTCCTCGAGCACCTGCTCTTCAAGGGCACCCCGACCAGGTCCGCGATGGACATCTCGTCCTCGCTGGACGCGGTCGGTGGCGAGTTCAACGCCTACACGGCGCGTGAGTACACCTGCTACCACGCGCGGGTCCTGGACCAGGACCTGCCGATGGCGATCGACGTCCTGGGCGACATGCTCACGGCGTCGCTGATCACCCCCGAGGACGTCGAGGCGGAGCGCGAGGTCATCCTCGACGAGATCGCCATGCACGACGACGACCCGGACGACGTGGTGCACAACCTGTTCGCCGGGCACGCCTGGTCCGGTACGTCGCTCGCCCGGCCGATCGCCGGTTCGGTGGACTCGATCAAGGCCCTGAACCGGTCCCAGATCAACCGCTACTACAAGACCCGCTACACCGCTCCGGCGATGACGGTCGCGGTGGCCGGGAACCTGGTGCACCGCGACGTCGTACGGCTGGTGCGCAAGGCGTTCTCGCGCAACCACTTCCTGGCTGACGTCGACGCGCGGCCGTTGCCGCCGCGGCTGGCCACCAAGCCCCGGGCGACGAAGCCGGGGGAGATCACCACCACCCGCGGGTTCGAGCAGGTCAACCTGGTCCTCGGCATGCGCGGGATGACCCGGTCGGACCAGCGTCGCTACGCCCTCGGCGTCCTCAACGCGGCCTTCGGCGGTGGCTCGTCCTCGCGGCTGTTCCAGGAGGTGCGCGAGAAGCGCGGCCTGGCTTACTCGGTCTACTCGTTCGCCACCAGCTACTCCGATGCCGGCATGGTGGGTGTTGCGGTGGGCTCGTTGCCGAGCAAGTCCGACGAGGTCCTCACCGTGGTCCGCACCGAGCTCGCCCGGATGGTCGAGTCCGGGTTGTCCCAGGAGGAGCTGGACCGTGGTCGCGGTCAGATGCGCGGCGGCCTGGTGCTGAGCCTGGAGGACACCGGGTCCCGGATGTCCCGCCTCGGTGAGGTGGAGCTGTTCCAGGAGCGGATGCTCTCGCTCGACGAGGTCCTGGTCCGGCTCGACAAGGTCACCTTGGACGACGTGCACGAGCTCGCGAGCGATCTGTTCAAGCGCCCCGAGACGTTGGCCGTCGTCCGACCTGCGTGATCGTTCGGCCGTGCTGCTCGTGGCCATCGCATCCGGAGTCGCTCTGCATCGCCACGGCGACGACCACCCGCCCGCAGGTCTGACGGTGGTCTGGGAGGGCAGCGAAGGTCACCCCAGCTGCCGCTACGACGCGACGACCCGCACGGTCGCCGCCAAGCTCACGATCGACGGTGAAGCGCCTCGACGTCGCCAGGTGACGGTGACCGTCACGGCGTACGCCGACGAGAACACCTCGATCCCGGTCGGGACGGCCAGCAGCAGCGTGTACGTCGAAGGCAGCGTGCATACGGCCATCCAACGTGACCATCCCCGTCGAGAAGGCACCCCTCATAGACATCGACGGTGAAACGGTCTGCGGTCGCAGGGTGAAGTAGGTCGGGGTCGCCGTCAGCTCGCGAACCCGGCGTGCACGTGGTCGTGGTGGGTGTTGTCACTGAACCACTGCGGTGCGCTGCCGAGTAGGTACGGGCCGCCGGTGTTGTACGAACCGGCAGCGGTGACCGCGTGCATGTAGTCGGTCACCAACGCCTTCGAGGTCCGTGCATCGACGACCGCCCGGCCGTTGAGTCGCCAGGTGTCGAAAGCCCGGCCGCGCGGGTGGTCGCTCAGCCGGTCGGTGCCGAAGACGTAGGTGGGATGGCCCGACCGGATCACGCTGATCCCGATCCGGTACGACGCGGAGACGGCCAGGATCGCCTGCAGGACCGACTCATGGACCTTCCCGGACGCGACGTCGCGGCGCGCGGCAGGCGGGAGGTCGATCCGGTCGCTGCCCAGGACCTTGCGAGCCGTCGAGGACGGATGAAGCGATCGCCTGCCCGGTCGCGACGGGTTGATGGCGGTGACCCGCCAGGCACCGGAGGTTCGCACCAGTCGGACGTCGTAGGTGTGCCCGGCTGCGGTGACGGACGACCCGCGCCGGGTCCAGGAGCGGCTGACCACCAGCACGCTCGCCGAATCCGTCAGGATCCCGCCGTACTGGGCGTCGATGACCTGCAACGCCGAGCCGGTGGTGTTGCCCAGGCGCTCGATGCGGCGTACGGCGGCCAGCTTGGCGGCCGGGGTGATGTCGTTGCTGTTCGGCTGCCAGCGGATCACCGGCGGCAGCGCGACCGTCGAAGCCGTGGCAGGAGCTGAGGGGGCTGGCGCGGTCGTCGGTACTGACGGTGCGGTCGTCCTCGTCGGTGCCCCCGACGAACAGCCTGCAACCAGGACGCCGACCCCGAGCAGCAGCAACGAGCGACGGGTCGGCTCAGGTTGCATCAACTCAGTGTGTCGCGCGGCTTCTGGTTTCCAAACTCGGCCATTTCCGAAAGAACCTGACGCCCCGCCGCTGCGGTACTCTCGCCGCATGGACGCGCCGAACGAGCCACCCGTATCCCTGCAGCCCGCGGTCCAGCAGCGGAGCATCACGGTCCGCCCCTACAACCTGCGCATGGCCAAGCGCATGGCAAAGCGGGCGAAGCTCCCTGAGAACGCGGTCGCGGTCGCGTTCACCTTCAACAACCTCTTCACGATGTTGGTGTTCGGGATCGTGGAGGACATCGCCAAGCTCATCCCCTCGATCGGGGACCTCATCGAGATGGCGATCTCGCTGGCCAGCTTCTACT
>JAOPXD010000040.1 GCA_025965315.1 Marmoricola sp. | reverse complement strand
TGACACGGCTTGAGAACGACACGGAATCGATCTACGAGCTCATCACCGAGATCAGGTCCACCCAGGACGAGCACACCCGTCGCTTTGATCGAGTCGAGAACACGCTCATGGAGGTCGTCCGGCGCCTTCCAGAGCCTTCATGACTGGCGCACTGCACGACCACGACACCCACCGAGGGCTTGACGACCTGGCCATCTGCTCGTCCGATGACCACCGACCACCCCATGTCGCGCCCGACATCGGCTAGGAGAGTCCTGTCCGAGGTCGTCCGTCGACTCCCGGAACCGTCCTGGGTGCGAGAGCGATCCCGTGCACGGGCCGTCAAGCCTCGTCGACCTCGAACCGCATCGCGGGCCCCAGGCATCGAACTGCCAGCCGAACACGCTGCCGTAGAACCCCTGGGCCGCCTCCATGTCGTCCACGTTCACCGCGAAGTGGGCAAGCGCTCCGTCCGCTGCTGGCGCAGGCTGATCCTTCATGCGCCGACGATGGACGAGCCGGCCTCCACAGGTGCTGCGCTGGCGAGCGGAAAGGTCAGCCGGAAGGTCGTCCCGCTGACGTCCGACTTCACCACACCGATCGTGCCGTGGTGCGCCTCGACGATCGCGAGCGCGATGGTCAGGCCGAGCCCTGCTCCCGGGACCTGCTGCGCGATCGCAGCACCCGAGCGGTAGAGCCGCTCGAAGATCCTGGCCGGCTCCACGTCACCGATGCCCATCCCGGAGTCGGCGACCTCGATCTCGGCACCGGCCGCGCTGACCTGCAGGCGGACCCGGACCGAACCGCCGGCCGGCGTGAACTTGAGGGCGTTGGAGAGGACGTTGTCGATCGCCTGGCCGACCCGGTCCCGGTCGGCGTCGACCTGGACCGGCGAACCCGGGATCTCCAGGGTGAGATTGATGTCGACCTCCTCCGCGCGCGGACGGGCGGCCTCGACGGCGTCACGTACGACGGTTTCGATGTCGATCACGTCGGCCCGGATCGAGAGCCCGCTCTCGTCCATCGCCACCAGGGTCAGCATGTCGTCGACCAGCCGGAGCTCGCGCTCCGCGCTCCGGGTGATCACCTGCAGGAAGCGTTGTCCCTGCGGGCTGAGCTGTTCGAGATCGGCCATCAGCTCGCTGTACCCCAGCATCGAGGTCAGCGGTGTTCGCAGCTCGTGCGAGACGGTCGCGAA
This sequence comes from Marmoricola sp., assembly GCA_025965315.1. Taxonomy (GTDB): domain Bacteria; phylum Actinomycetota; class Actinomycetes; order Propionibacteriales; family Nocardioidaceae; genus Marmoricola. Next base: position 7,472 of record JAOPXD010000040.1, on the reverse strand, counting down.
GAACTCGTCCTTGATCCGGTCCGCTTCGGCCTGCATCTGACGGCGTTCGCTGATGTCGCGCACCGCGGCCGAGACCAGCAGTCCCTCATCGGTCTCCAACGGAGCCAGCGAGATCTCCACCGGGAACTCGCTCCCGTCCTTGCGGCGGGCGTACAGGTCACCGGCGAGCCCCATCGGACGGGCCCGCGGCCCGGCGACGTACCCGGACCGGAACGCCTCGTGCATCCCGGAGAAGCGCTCCGGGACCAGGATCTCGACGGACTGACCGATCAGCTCGGCGCGCGCGTAGCCGAACCGGTTCTCGACCTGGGCGTTGACCAGCACGATCCTGCCGCCCTGGTCGACGATCACCATCGCGTCCGGAGCCGCTTCGAGGAGCCCGCGGAACAGCCGCTCCTCGCGACGCTTGTTGGTGACGTCCCGGACGGCCGCCGAGATCAGGATGCCGCCGTCGGTCTCGAGCGGAGCCAACGAGATCTCGACCGGGAACTCACTGCCGTCCTTGCGGCGGGCACGCAGATCAAGCCCGGAGCCCATCGAGCGAACGTGCGGCTCGGCGAGGTAGTCCGTGCGGTGCCGGCGGTGCAGGTCGTGCAGGGCCGCCGGCACCAGCACCTCGACGGGCTGACCGAGGAGCTCGTCGCGGGCGTAGCCGAAGACGCTCACCGTCTGGGCGTTGACGAGCACGATCCGGCCGCTGTCGTCGATGACGACCATCGCGTCCGGGGCAGCCTCCAGCAGACCGCCCAGATCGGACGGTGCACTACGCCTCCCCGCGTCCGTGCTCATCGACTCCCTCGCCTGGTCGGGCCTGCCATCCGGTAACCCCGACCGGTCACCACGCTAGAGAGAGGACGTGCCAAAGGGGCTCACATGACGCAATTGCGGCAAATGGTCTAGAGCGGGCTTGCACAGGTTGCCGAAGGCACCCTCAGTCTTCGAGTCCGTTCGCCTTCCGGATGACGTTCACGATCCCGGCCATCGCCTGGGTCAGGCTGAAGTCCTTCGGCGTGAAGACCATCGCGACCCCGAGCTCGATGAGCTTCTTGCCGTCGGAATCGGGGATGATCCCGCCCACGATCACCGGGATGTCTGCGATTCCCTGCGCCTTCATCAGATCCAGCACGTCCGGCACCAGCTCCATGTGCGATCCGGACAGGATCGAGAGGCCGACGCAGTGCACGTCCTCGGCGACAGCCGCCGAGACGATCTGCTCCGGGGTGAGCCGGATGCCCTGGTAGATGACCTCGAAGCCCGCGTCACGAGCCCGTACGGCGACCTGCTCGGCCCCGTTGGAGTGTCCGTCGAGGCCGGGCTTACCGACCAGCAGACGCAGCCGCCCGCCCAGCTCCTCGCCGGTCGCCCGGACCGCCTCGCGGACCGTCGTCAGCTCAGATCCCGCCTCGGCCACGCCGACCGCGCCGGCGACACCGGTCGGCGCCCGGAACTCGCCGAACACCTCGCGCAGCGTTCCGGCCCACTCCCCCGTGGTCGCGCCCGCACGGGCAGCGGCCAAGGTGGCCGTCATCAGGTTCTTGTCGGTCTTGGCATCGGCTGCCAGGGTTGCCAGCGCCTCGTCCACGGCTCCCTGGTCGCGCTCGGCCTTCCAGGAGTTCAGCGAGTCGATCGCGGTCCGCTCGGCCTCGGGGTCAGCGGTCTGGATCGCCCCGTCCAGGTCGGCGGTCAGCGGCGAGACAGCGGTGGTCTCGAACTTGTTGACGCCGACGACGACGTCGGTGCCGTTCTCGATCCGGGCGCGCCGCGTCGCGTGCGCGGAGACCAGCTCCTGCTTCATGTAGCCCGACTCGACGGCAGCAACAGCACCGCCCATCGCCTGGACCCGGTCCATCTCTGCCCGGGCGTCGTCGACCAGCTGCGCGACCTTGGCCTCGATCACGTGCGAACCGTCGAAGATGTCCTCGTACTCGAGCAGGTCGGACTCGAACGCGAGCACCTGCTGCAGCCTCAGCGACCACTGCTGGTCCCAGGGGCGCGGAAGACCCAGAGCCTCGTTCCAGGCCGGCAGCTGCACGGCGCGGGCGCGCGCGTTCTTCGAGAGCGTCACGCCGAGCATCTCCAGCACGATCCGCTGGACGTTGTTCTCCGGCTGAGCCTCGGTCAGGCCCAGCGAGTTGACCTGGACGCCGTACCGGAAGCGGCGCATCTTGGCATCCTTGACGCCGTACCGCTCGGAGGTGATCTCGTCCCAGAGCTGGACGAAGGCCCGCATCTTGCAGGTCTCCTCGATGAACCTGACGCCCGCGTTCACGAAGAACGAGATCCGCCCGACGACCTGTTCGAAGTCCTTCTCGTCGACCTGACCCGCATCCCGGACCGCGTCCAGTACCGCGATCGCGGTGGTCAGGGCGTAGGCGAGCTCCTGGGTCGGCGTGGCACCGGCCTCCTGCAGGTGGTAGCTGCAGATGTTGATCGGGTTCCACTTCGGGATCTGGTGGACCGTGTAGGCGATCATGTCGCTGATCAGCCGCAGCGAGTGCACCGGCGGGAACACGTAGGTCCCGCGGCTCAGGTACTCCTTGATGATGTCGTTCTGGGTCGTTCCGGCCAGCAGCGCGGCTACGTCGACCGGCGCCATCTCCGGGTTCTGCTCCTCGGCCGCGACCTGGTACATCGCGAGCAGCCACATCGCGGTCGCGTTGATCGTCATCGAGGTGTTCATCTCGGTCAGCGGGATGTCGGCGAAGAGCTTCCGCATCTCGCCGAGGTGCTGGATCGGGACGCCGACCTTGCCGACCTCGCCGCGCGAGAGCGGCGAGTCAGGGTCGTAGCCGGTCTGGGTCGGGAGATCGAAAGCGACCGACAGACCGGTCTGGCCCTTGGCGAGGTTCCCGCGGTACAGCTTGTTCGACTCGACCGCCGAGCTGTGCCCCGCGTAGGTCCGCATCACCCACGGACGATCCTTCACGTGAGCCGTGTCCTGGGCAGGGTTGTTCGACTTCTCTGCGCTCATGCGAGCAGGGTAGGACGCTTTTGCTACTCACCGGTACGCCTTGTGGACTGTCTCACGCGTCCGGTAGGTCACACCGGACGTGAGACGCGTCTCAGGCCACCGGAGAGGACAGCCGTCGCACGTCGGCGCCGATGCTGACCAGGACTTCCGCGAAGTGCGGGTAGCCGCGGTCGATGTGCTGCGACTCGGCGACCGTGGTCGTCCCCTGGCCGGCGAGTCCGGCAAGCACCAGCGCAGCGCCGGCGCGGATGTCGTGGGCCACCACCGGCGCGCCGGACAGCATCGGCACACCGCGTACGACGGCGTGGTGACCGTCGGTGTGCAGGTCAGCGCCGAGCCGGGCCAGCTCCTGGGCGAACATGAACCGGGACTCGAAGACGTTCTCGGTGATCATCGCCGTGCCCTCGCTGACCGCGGCCAACGCCATCGCGAACGGTTGCAGGTCGGTCGGGAAGCCCGGGAACGGCAGCGTCACGACGTCGAAGGAGCGCAGCCGCTTGGCGACCTCGACGGTGAAGCCGCCCTCGGTCGTGGTGATCTCGGCGCCGGCATCGACGAGCTTGTCGAGCACCAGGTCCAGATGGCCGGCAACGCCTCCCTGCACGGTGATCCGGCCGCCCGCGATCGCCGGCGCGAACGCCCACGTCCCCGCGACGATCCGGTCAGCCATCGTGACGTGCTCGACGGGGTGCAGCCGGTCGACGCCCTCGATGGTCAGCGTCGAGGACCCGACGCCGTCGATCCGGGCGCCCATCGCTACCAGCATCCGACAGAGATCGACGATCTCAGGCTCGCGAGCGGCGTTGTCGAGCACGCTCGTTCCCTCGGCGAGCACAGCGGCCATCAGCAGGTTCTCGGTCGCGCCGACCGACGGGAAGTCCAGCCAGAGCGCTGCGCCGCGGAGCGTCCCGGGGACGTCGGCGACCACCTGGCCGTGCTCGACCCGGATCTCTGCGCCGAGCTCCCGGAGACCGGCCATGTGCATGTCGAGACCACGGGAACCGATCGCGTCGCCGCCGGGCAGCGCGACGCTGGCGCGGTGGCAGCGGGCCACCAGCGGCCCGAGAACTGCGATCGACGCGCGCAGCCGCCGGACCAGCTCGTACGGAGCCTCCCAGCCGAGCACCTCGGGCACCTCGATGGTCACGGTGCCTGCAGGCTGGGTGATCTCGACGGCGCAGCCGAGCCGGGTGAGCAGCTGGCCCATCACGGTGACGTCGAGGATCTCCGGAACGTTGTGGATCACGCTGGTCCCCGGCGCGAGCAGTGCCGCTGCCATCAGCTTCAGTGCCGAGTTCTTCGCGCCGCCGACGTGCACGGTCCCGTCGAGGGGGCGCGAGTGCGGGCCCGCCGCGGTGACCTGGAAGCTCTCCACGAGTTCCACACTAGTCGGGCAGGTGCGGGCGACCGGCGCCCCTTAGGCTGGTGCCATGGTCAATCTCACGCGCATCTACACCCGGACCGGCGACGCCGGCGAGACCCGCCTGGGCGACATGAGCGTGACCACCAAGACCGATCCGCGGCTGCAGGCGTACGCCGGGGTCGACGAGGGCAACGCCCACCTCGGGCTGGCACTGGCGACCGGCGAGTTCGACGACGACGTGGTCGCGGTCCTGACCCACGTCCAGAACGATCTCTTCGACGTCGGGGCCGACCTGTGCACGCCGGTGGTGCCCGACCCGGAGTATCCGCCGCTGCGCATCGAGCAGGACTACATCGACCGCCTCGAGGGTTGGTGCGACACCTACAACGAGCCGCTGCCCGCGCTGCGCTCGTTCATCCTCAACGGCGGTACCGTCGGCGCCGCACAGCTGCACGTCGCCCGGACCGTCGTGCGGCGTGCCGAGCGGGAGGCGTGGGCCGCCTGGAGCGAGTACGCGGCGGTGATGAACCCGCTCGCGATCACCTACCTGAACCGGCTCTCGGACCTGCTCTTCATCCTGGCCCGGTACGCGAACCGCGAGAACGGCGACGTGCTGTGGGTCCCCGGAGGCGAGCGGAGCTGATCAGCGGCTGGTGCGCGGCGGGTTCCAGTCCGCACCCGGAGGGGCGGCCTCGAGCCAGGCGGAGAAGCCGGTGACGGCCGACGGGCTCATCGCCAGCTCGACCGGCCCCGCGGGGGTCCGGCACTGGACGATCCTGCTGCCGCCGTACAGGGCGAACGCCTCGGGTCCCGACGGTTCGCGCTGGCTGGTGATCTCGAGGTGCGCCCGCGCCCAGGACCTGCGGGGCCGCGGTGAGGGCGAGAAGATCCGGAACCACTCGAGCGCCTCGCCGTGGTAGCGGCCGAGCCCGAGGACCCAGCCACGCCCGGCCTCGGACTGGTTCTCACCGACCCGTGACCTGACGCTGAGCTCGAAGGTGCCACCGTTGCGCGCGATGAGGCGTCGCCGGATGACCAGGAGCAGGCCGTAGCCGACGACGGCGAGCAGCACGGCACCGGCTGAATCGAGCAGCCACTGCCATGCCGGCATCTATCCCTCGTCCCTCGTGATCGGTCCGGGCACCGGTGGATCAGGCTTCGCCTGACTCCGCCAGCTTCTCGTCGAGCTTGCGCTTGGCCTCGTCGAAGTTGCTCTCGTACGAGATCTCAGCATGCTCGCACAGCAGCCGCACCTCGTTGTTGGCAACCGACACGAAACCGCCGTTGGTCGCAGCGACCCAGTGGCCGTCGTCCTCGGTCCGTACGTCGATCTGCCCCGCGGCCAGCACCGAGAGGACGGGGGTGTGATCGGCCAGGATGCCGATCTCGCCCTCCACGGTGCTCGCGTTGACGACGGTCGCCTTGCCCGACCAGACCTCGCGGTCCGCCGCGACCAAGGAAACGTTCATCGTCTTCGCCATCAGAGGCTCTTCTGGATGTCAGCCCACTTGCGCTCGACGTCGTCGAGGCCACCGCACATGAAGAACGCCTGCTCGGCGATGTGGTCGTACTCGCCGTTGGCGATCTTGTTGAACCCCTCGATGGTGTCGGCCACCGTCACGGTCGAACCCTCGATGCCGGTGAACTGCTTGGCGACGTAGGTGTTCTGCGAGAGGAACCGCTGGATCCGGCGAGCCCGCGAGACGATGATCTTGTCCTCTTCGGAGAGCTCGTCGACACCGAGGATCGCGATGATGTCCTGGAGCTCCTTGTTGCGCTGCAGGATCTGCTTGATGCGGACCGCGCAGTTGTAGTGGTCGTTGCCGATGTACTGCGGGTCGAGGATCCGCGAGGTCGACGTCAGCGGGTCGACGGCCGGGTAGATACCGAGCGAGGCGATCTCTCGCGAGAGCTCGGTGGTGGCGTCGAGGTGCGCGAACGTCGCGGCCGGGGCCGGGTCGGTGTAGTCGTCGGCCGGGACGTCGATCGCCTGCATCGAGGTGATCGAGTGACCACGCGTCGAGGTGATCCGCTCCTGGAGCGTGCCCATCTCGTCGGCGAGGTTCGGCTGGTACCCCACGGCGGACGGCATCCGGCCGAGCAGCGTGGAGACCTCGGAACCGGCCTGCGTGAACCGGAAGATGTTGTCGATGAAGAGCAGCACGTCCTGGCCCTGCACGTCGCGGAAGTACTCCGCCATCGTCAGCGCGGACAGCGCGACCCGCAGACGCGTTCCCGGCGGCTCGTCCATCTGGCCGAACACGAGGGCGGTCTGGCCGATGACGCCGGCCTCCTCCATCTCGACGATGAGGTCGTTGCCCTCACGGGTGCGCTCGCCGACACCGGCGAACACCGACACACCGCCGTGGTCCTTGGCGACGCGGGCGATCATCTCCTGGATGAGCACCGTCTTGCCGACGCCGGCACCGCCGAACAGGCCGATCTTGCCGCCGTTGACGTAGGGCGTCAGCAGGTCGATGACCTTGATGCCGGTCTCGAACATCTTGGTCTTCGACTCGAGCTGGTCGAAGGCCGGGGCCTTGCGGTGGATGCCCCACCGCTCCTTGACCTCGTAGTGCTCGCCCTCGGTGAGGTTCAGGCAGTCACCGGTCGCGTTGAACACGTGACCCTTGGTGATGTCGCCGACCGGGACCGTGATCGGGCCGCCGGTGTCCTGCACCTGCGCACCGCGGACCAGGCCGTCGGTGGGCTGCAGGGACAGCGCCCGGACCATGCCGTCGCCGATGTGCAGCGCGACCTCGAGCGTCAGCGTCTTCTTCTCGCCGCCCAGCTCCAGCTCGGTCTTGAGCATGTTGTACATCTCTGGCATCGCGTCCGCGGGGAACTCGATGTCGACCACGGGGCCGATGACGCGCGCGATGCGGCCGACACCACCCTCGGTGATCTCGGTGCCTCGTTCTTCAGTCGTGGCAGTCATGTCTCTCACTCACTCCCGGCAGTCGCGTCGGCCAGCGCGTTCACGCCACCGACGATCTCGCTGATTTCCTGGGTAATACCGGCCTGGCGGGCCTGGTTGGCAATACGGGTGTACTTCTTGATGAGCTCGTCGGCGTTGTCCGTGGCGGACTTCATCGCGCGCTGACGGGCAGCCAGCTCGGAGGCGGCGGCCTGCAGCAG
>JAOPXD010000038.1 GCA_025965315.1 Marmoricola sp. | reverse complement strand
GTCAACACCGGCGCGAGCCCTGCGGAGATCCGGGGTGACCCGCTCAATCACCGGAAGGTTCAACGCGCCCTGCTGATCAAGGATGCCATGCGCCTGAACCATCCGGCCTGCTTCGACGGCCGGCGGCACGACGTTCTGAGCCAGGTCGTTCACGACAACGCTCAGGTCCGCGATCGTCCTGGCGTCGTCCCCGATGAACGGCACGTGCTCGAACAGCTTCCAGGTCGGGCCCGAGGACCCGGAGGCTGCCGCGTGGGCTCGCTTCTGCAAGTGCGACACCTGGTCGCCGACGCTCTCGGCGTGCTGGTCGCGCAGAGCGGACTCGACCGTCATCGCGGAGGTCTGGGCGGAGTGCAGGTCCAGGTAGACGGTGGCGACCCGGACCACGACCCAGAGAGCGATGATGAGCTCAAACCCAAGGATCAGGACGACAGGGCTACGCCAGGAGATGCGTCGCACGTAGCGCTTCAGGGAGAACGAAATGGGAGACCTCGTGTCAGCCGTGGGCGGCCGGGACCTGCGCCGGGCGCAGGGGCTGCGGGATCTGAAGAGGAGTGACACCAGGGACGACGGTCGAACCGTTCCCGACCGGCGCCACCCCGCTCAGGACCACAGAGATGAGCAGCGGGATGAAGAACAGGGCGAGGACCGGCAGTACGAGGACCATGCGGATTTCGCGGATCGTCACCCCAGCCCCCTGGATTCAATGCTCGAGATCGTCCCGCTCGCGAACTGGGACAAATCCTAACGTGGGCTAGGACCACGTCTTCACGGGGGTTTCGACAAGCTCAACCGGCGGAGTGATTGCCCTCGCCATTGGCCGATGGTTGGATCGACAGATGCGACCTGATTACGACGTCCTGGTCATCGGCGGCGGGTTCTCCGGCATCGGTGCCGGGATCCTGCTGGACAAGGCCGGTTTCTCCGACTTCCTGATCCTCGAGGAGGGTGACGGGGTCGGTGGCGCGTGGCACTGGAACACCTACCCCGGCGTCGCGGTCGACATCCCGTCCTTCAGCTACCAGTTCTCCTTCGAGAAGATGAGCACCTGGAGTCGGGTCTACGCGCCGGGCACCGAGCTCAAACAGTACGCCGAGCACTGCGTGAAGAAGTACCGCCTCAAGGACCGGATCCGCCTCAACAGCGCCGTCGTCGGAGCCGAGTACGACGACGCCACCGCGCTGTGGACGGTGACCACCTCGAACGACGACACGATCACGACCCGGCACATCGTCAACGCGACCGGCGTACTGACCAAGCCGAAGGCGCCGGACATCCCGGGCCTCGGCTCCTTCGCCGGCGAGGTCGTGCACACCGCCCGGTGGGACCACGATCTCGACCTGCGCGGCAAGCGGGTCGGCATCATCGGGACCGGCGCCTCCGCGGTCCAGCTGATCCCCGCCATCGCTGAGCAGGTATCCCACCTGACCGTCTTCCAGCGGACCGCGATCTGGTGCCTGCCGAAGCCCGACTCGGCGCTCTCCGGCGCGATGCAGACGGTCCTCGGCCGGGTGCCCGGCGCCAAGTACCTCGCCCGGTTGGCCAGCCAGACCTACGTCGAGCTGTTGTTCCCGGTCGCCGCGCATTTCCACCGCCCGCTCCACCTGGCAACGCAGGGCGAGAAGCTGGCCCGCAAGACGCTGAAGGAGCAGGTGACCGACCCCGCCGTGCGGGAGAAGCTGACGCCGAAGTACGCCGTCGGCTGCAAGCGCCCGAGCTTCCACAACAGCTATTTGTCGACTTTCAACCGGGACGACGTACTCCTGGAGACCGACAGCATCGAGTCGATCACCCCGACCGGCATTCGTACCGCAGCCGGCACCGAGCACCCGATCGACGTCCTGGTGCTCGCGACCGGGTTCAAGGTCTTCGAGCGCGACAACATGCCGGGCTTCCCGTGCGCCAGCCGCGGACTCGACCTCGGCGACTGGTGGGCGAAGAACCGTGCGCAGGCCTACGAAGGCGTCAGCGTCCCCGGCTGGCCCAACATGTTCTCGATCCTCGGGCCCTACGGCTACAACGGGGCGTCGTACTTCAACCTCATCGAGACCCAGATGGCGCACATCGTGCGCTGCCTGACCCACGCGCGTTCGGTAGGCGCCACCACGGTCGAGGTCAAGCAGGACGCCAACGACCGCTACTTCGCCAAGATGCTCGCCCGGCGGCCCCGCCAGGTCTTCAGCGAGCCGTCCTGCAGCGTCGCGAACAGCTACTACTTCGACGACAACGGCGACAGCCCGTTCCGCGCCAGTACGACGATCGAGACGATGTGGCGCGCCGGGCACTTCCCGCTCGAGGACTACGAGTTCGCGGGCTGACCAATGGTGCGGGCCCAGTCCACTGCTGGCGGTATGAACCAGCGACGCTACTGTCAGTTCATGGCGCGTTCCAGGCGTCCCGGCAGCCACCGGGCTCTTCGACAGGTCTTGCTGATCACCGGGCTGGTGGTCGCCACGTGGCTCGCGATCGGCGCCGTACGGCTGGTCCAGCTCCACGGTGAGGCGACCAAGGACAACCATCAGCTCCAGTCCCTGCGCACCGACATGGATCGGTTCTCGCAGTCGCTCTCCAGCGGAAAGGACCCCGGCGATTCTTCAGACTTGAAGCTCCGACTTCAGCGGGAGACGGCGGAACTGCAATCGCTGGAGTCCAAGCTGGGTGGTCTGTCGCTGCTCCCCATGCGCGTGATTCCTGTCGTATCCCGTCAGGTTGCGTCCGCACGGGACCTCGCCGCTGCCGGTGCACAGGTCACCGCAGCAGGCGCAAGGCTGACCCAGGTCACCGAGGACCTGCGCTCCTCGTCGAGTGGTGACCCGATCCTCGTGACGCTCGCTCGCGCAGACCGTGCGGTAGCGGCCGCAGACCGAAGTCTCGGCCACATCGATCTGGGCCCGAAATCGCTCCTGCTCCCCTCCTTGGGCCGTGCACGGGCACGTGCGGACGCATTCACCGAACACCTGACCACACGACTGGACACGGCATCGACGGTGGTTCACCAGCTTTCTGCTGTGCTGGCGGGCCCACGGAACTATGTGCTGCTCACGGCGAACAACGCGGAGATGTCCGGGTTCGGCGGACGGGACCTCCAGGTCGGTTGGATGCGCACCCGTCACGGCAAGGTCAAGGCGAGCGGCCTGCGCGACACGAACCAGGCCTCCGAGATCATTGCTCCGGGTGCCGTGCCGATCACCGATCGTGACTTCGCTCAGAACTGGGGTTGGCTCGGACCCTCGAATCTGTGGACGACCTTGGGCGGTACGCCACGGTTTCCGGTGATCGCCAACATCGCAGCAAGGATGTGGGCGGTCCGAACCCATTCCCACGTCGATGGCGTGATCAGCCTCGACGACGAGGCCCTGGTCAACATCGTGAAGGCGACCGGGCCGGTGACCATCGACGATGCGACCTACAACGCCGACCAGCTGCGGCAGAACCTGCTGGTGGGGCAGTACGCGATCACCGATGTCGCGAAGCGCCGCGCCCGGCTCGCCCGGCTGACCGCGACCATCATGGGATCGCTGCAGAACCCCCGCAACCACGCGAACCATTTCGCGATCCTGAAAGCCTTCGCGGACTCGATCCGCGGGCGTCACCTCATGGCCTGGTCGGCCGCCAAACCGGACGAGGCAATGTGGGAGGACCTCGGCGCAACCGGCCAAGTGTCACCCTCGGACGTGATCATCGGCACCACCAGTCTGATCAGCAAGCTCGACAGCAGCCTCAAGATCGTGGTCAAGCCGACGTTCCTGCCCGCAGCGAGCGGGGAGGACGTGCTACTGACGATCCGGATCCACGACGCAGCCACGGGACACGAGCCCAGCTATGTATTCGGTTCCACCGCCGCCGACCATCGGCCGCTCGGGTTCTACGGCGGCTTCCTCTGCGTCGAGCTCCCTGGAGGTGCGACCAAGCTCGCGACCGACGGTGCCCCCGTGGTGCTCGGGCCCGACGGAGCTTCGAAGCAGGTGAGTACCGTCATCGAGCTTGCTCCGGGCGGCACCCTGACCCGACGAGTCTCGTTCCACCTGCAAGCAGGCACCAAGAGCTTCACTGTAGGACCGTCGTCGCACCTACCCGACATCACCTGGGACCTCGGCACGACAACCCGTACCGACAGTGAGCCGTTCACCGTGGACCTGCGAACAGTGCCGCGGACCCCGCCGACGAAGCAGACCCTCGTTCAGCTCGACACGGTGGCACGAATCAAGGCGCAGCTCGCGCGCGTGAACCTGCAGCTCGGACCACTGGCATCGATCGACACCCGGACAGTCTTGAACGCAGCCCTGAACAGCCACGTCCTGCCAGCCACGACAGGGTTTGCCAGCTCCCTGAAGCAGGCATCCGCGCCCTTGCCGGACCTCTTCACCATCGTCGTTGACCTGGGCGAGAAGCGGCTGCTCGAGAGTCTGCTCGCGACCGCGCAGGGGCATCGATGAGTCACCCGTCCCGTGGCCGGTCGCGCAGATCGGCGCGTTGGGCTGGGTCAGCGGGCGAGGTCGGGGTGGGCCCGGCCGCTGACCAGCGGGAGGTCGACGAAGGTGACGATCCCGGGGTCGGCAGCGCAGACGTACGGGATCGAGTTCACGCAGTGCGCCGCGGTGACGACGATGCCCGGGTTGCGCTCCAGGCCGGCCGCGACCGTGGTCGGGTGCCAGCCGTGGATCATCACCATGCAGTCGGGGTCGCCCTTGACCTCGACCTCGAAGCGCTTGCCCTCCGGGCCGAACTCCCACGCCGGGTCGAGGTGCTCCTCGCCCATCAACCAGTTCACCGCTACCCGGACGACCTTGGTGTCACCGACGAAGGCCTCCCACGCGAACTGCTGCGCGGCGACCTGGCCGGGCTCGATCACACCGATGGGTGAGTCGATCGGGGCGGTCGCGACCGCGACCTCGCGGGTGGCGCGGATCTCGGCGTCAGCGAACCCCAGGGTGTCCAGGCACATCTGTACCGACTGGGTGAAGCCGTTGGTGAGCAGCGCCAGCATCGGGCCGGTCATCGCCTCTTCCGGCGTACCGCCGAACCCCATGATGTGCCGTACGACGTCGGGGGCGTTGTAGGTGCGCAGGTCGGAATACTCCTCGCCGCGGACGAAGGTGATCGCCGAGGACAGGCCCGCAAAGAACAGCGGCTGCTGCTCTGTCGCGCCGCCGGGGTCGATGCCGGTGCCGTGCAGGGTGACGCCGCCGGCCAGGCAGTGCGGCTCCATCCGGGTGCGTTCTTCCTCGGTCGGCCAGAACCAGCCGAGCGGCGTGACGACGTTCTTGCCGGACTTGAGGATCGCCGCGACCTCTTTGGGGTTCGGCATCAGCGGTGAGTACAGGACGCAGTCCGCGTCCATCGCGAGGATCTCGTCGATGCTGTCGGTGGCGATGATGCCGATCGGGTCAGTACCGAGGATCTCGCCGACGTCCTTGCCGGCCTTCGACTCCGAGTGCACCCAGCAGCCGACGAGCTCGAGGTCGGGGTGCAGCAGGATCTGGCCGATCGCGGCCTGCCCGACGCCGCCGGTTGCCCACTGGATCACGCGCAGCGTCATTGCTGTCTCCTTCGTCCGTGCCTAGGTAGAACACGTTCTAGCACAAGCCTTGGTGATTGAGGTGCAGGCCGAAGGCTTGCCTCGAAATCACGGTGAAGTCTGGGCTGACGGTTCAGAGGTTTCGAGGCGCCCGCTGCGCGGCCGCACCTCAACCGGCGCAGGCCCGCTGCGCGGCCGCACCTCAACCAGCGCAGGAAGGGCTGCGCGGCCGCACCTCAACCAGCGCAGGCCCGCTGCGCGGCGCACCTCAACCAGCGCAGGCCCGCTGCGCGGCCACACCTCAACCAGCGTGGATGGCAGCGATGGTCGCGAGGGCGTCCAGGCACGCCAGGTCGACGGTGGCGGGGACGAGGATGAACTCGTCGCAGCCGGCTTCCTGCGCACCGTCCAGGACCCGGCGTACGGCGTCGGGGCTGGCGGTCTGCGCGGTCCGGGCGATCGCGCCGGCGAGGTCCTCGCCCAGGAAGCCGAGGTAGCGGGCGGTGAAGGCACGCAGGGTCTCTGCCGGATCGTCGATGCCGACGGCGACGAAACAGCCGCTGACCTTGCGCGGCGCTGAGTCCCGACCGGCCTCGGCCCAGCAACTGTCGGCCAGGGCGTTCGTACGTGCGATCTCGGCGGCGTCGCCGCCGATGCTGAAGCCGCTGATCCCGTCCGCCCAGACGGCCGCGCGGCGCATCGACTTCGGGCCCATCGCGCCAGCCAGCAACCGCGGCCCACCGGGCTGGACGACGGCCGGCCCGACCGGGTCGGCGCCCTCGAACGGCGGCTCCCCGGCGAGCAGCTTCTGGAGCTCGGCAACCTTGTCGTCGAGTCGCTGGTGGCGGCCGCCGAACTCGCTGTCCAGGGCGCGGTAGTCGTGCTCGCGACCACCCACGCCGACCGCCACCTCGAGCCGTCCGCGGGAGATCTGGTCCAGGGTGCCGATCTGCTGGGCGACCATCGGCATCGACAGCGGCGGCAGCACCCAGAGGTTCGCCAGGATCCGGACCCGCTCGGTCACCGCAGCGGCAGCGCCGAGGGTGGCGACCATCTCCGGGTTGGAGAACGTCACCCGCTCGCCGGCGGAGACGCTCGAGAACGGGCCGGCGTCGATCCCCCGCGCCCAGTCCAGGGTCGTGCCCGGGCCGTAGCCGGGGGCCATCTGCGGAAGAGCAACACCGATCTCCATGTCGGTGACCTTCTCAGATCCCTGCGCCGACCGCCGAGGTAACTGGCAGGTGGTCAGGTCGTCGGCAGTGCATCGAGAGCTGCCATCAGACGCTCGGCAGATCGTTCTGCCTTGGCCCGGTCGCCTTTGGACATCGGCTGGTGGCTGTAACCAGCCTTGGTTTTCAGGTTGAGCAATGTGCCGAGATCATGGGACCGGTCAGGACTCACCTTGGCGAGCAGCGCAATCGCTTCGGCGTGATTCTGACCCCGAGAGTGCTCGCCCAGCGCCGCGCAGCACAGAACGTCGCTGGCCGCGATACCGGCGTGAACCAGCAGCGTCACGTAGGAGTCGGCCACTTCCGACGCCTCATCAGCAAGTATCGAGACGACGTGAGCTGCTTGATAGAACTGGGCAGCTTTTCGCCGCCTTCCGAGGCTCGTACCGGCATCGCACGGCTTGGTTCTAGCCGGTCCGGCCATGTGTCGTCACACTCCAGAATTCACGTGGGCCACTGAGTGGAATCCCTTCTCGGCGGATGCTCGCAAGGACCGGATCGTCGGCAACGAGGTCGCGCCCGAGCTCGCGTTCACCAACCTCGTAGACGCGGCTGTCGTTTCCGGTCCATCCAAGGACACTCTCCTGCAGGTGACCGACATTGCTGCTCCACGCGGCATTCTCGGCATCGCTCGCCTCCTCAAGCGCCGCCGGCCTAACGATGAAGATGTCGATATCGCTTCCGACAGCCATGTCGCCGCGGGCCGCGGAACCGAACAGTGCCGCGAACACCGGCACCGGTTCCCATTGATCGAAGGCCGCACGGAGCCTCTCCAAGAATCTCCCTCGGATCCCGGCGAGCTCGAGGATCGCGCCTGCTGCCAGGTGTTCGCGATTGAGGGCGTAGACCGTTGTGCTACCGATTCGCTGCGACCGGACGGTCCCCTGAGCTACGAGGCGCGCGAGTGCCTTCGCCACGCCGCTGTACGAGTACGTGCCCATCAGGTTGTGGACCTGGCCGGCGGTGAACGACGCATCGGAGCGCGCAAGGACCGCGAGTACGTCGCCATCGACAGTCGGCGCGATAGCCGCGAACGGGCGCTGGAGCAGCACGGAAATACCTTACTATAGGAACAACATCGCTACTATAGTAACGCCGATGCGACTATAGTGAGTCGTCGTCCACAATGTTCTACCCGTGGGCGTGCGCAGCCTCACGGTGCGCAAAACTGGAACTCGTTCTAGTCTGCAGGCATGAGCCGCGCCCCCTTCGAGTACCGCACCGTCGACCTCACCGACGAGGAGTACGCCGCCGACCAGGCCGTCTACGGGGGGCTCACCACGGCGCTGCGGCGCCTCGGCGAGATCAGCCTGCTCACGACCGTCGGTCACGACGTGGTCGCCGATGCGACCCGGCAGATCGAGGAGATCACCGCCCGGCTCGAGGCCGAGGTCATCCCCACACCGAACTTCGGCGTCGTGGTCACGAAGAGCCGGCACGTCCGCGGCTACGGCAACGCCGTCGTCGGCATGCGGAACCCGGTCGCGCCGCCGCTGACGATCGTCCAGGACCTGGTCAAGGGCGGGGCCAGCGCGGAGTTCTTCCTCAACGCCCTCTACGAAGGACCTCCCGGCAAGGTGCACGGCGGCGTACTCGCCCTGGTGCTCGACCAGATCTTCGGCGAGGCCGCAGCAGCAGGCGGTACGCCGGGCATGACCGGCACCTTGACGCTGCGCTACCGCAAGCCGACCGCGCTCGGGGCCTGCTCGGCATCCGCCTGGGTCGCCTCGACCGCTGGCATCAAGACCATCGTCAAGGGCGAGCTGCGCGATGCCGACGGCGAGGTCACCGTCGAGGCCGAGGGTCTCTTCATCCTGCCGCGCTGGGCCCGGGAGCAGATCGCCGAGAGTGGCGAGACGCCGCCGCAGTACGAGTGAGCCTTCGGGGTGATTGGCGTGCCCCGCCGTACGAAAACTCCCGCCTACACACCAATGTTCAGGTGTGGAGGCGGGAGATTCCCAACTTAAGTTGTGAACCTGGGGAGGTCAGGCGAGGGCCCGCCCACGAGCCCCAGCATCAGTAAGCCGGACCTCCTCGGCCGCCTGAGCCTCGAGCTCCTCGCGACTCCGACCTCCGGACGGCTGGCTGACCAGCTCCTGGACACCACCGTGCAGCCGCTTGAGCGCTTCGCGGGCAAAGATCTGCTGCTCGGTCACGGTGCGCTCGGAGCGGTCGTTGCCGATGAAGGTGACCGCCCAGTGCAGCAGCGCGGTCACCTGGTTCTTGAAGCCGGTGATGTAGAAGAGGTGCACGGCGAGCCACATCAGCCAGGCGACGAAGCCGGACAGCCGGAGCTTGCCGACGGTGGCGACCGCGCTGAACCGCGAGATCGTCGCCATGCTGCCCTTGTCGAAGTAGTGGAAGCCGGACTGCGGGGCCTTGCCGCGCAGGCGGCCATCGATCTCGCGGGCGGCGTACCGGGCGCCCTGGATCGCGACCTGGGCGACACCGGGCAGGTTGTCGAGGGTGACCATGTCGCCGACGACGAACACCTCGGGGTGACCGGGCAGCGTCAGGTCCGGGTTCACGGCGATCCGGCCGGCGCGGTCGAGCGCGGCACCGGTCTGCTCGGACAGCGTCTTGGTCAGCGGGCTCGCCTGGACCCCGGCGGCCCACACCTTGGTGACGGCCTCGATCCGGCGCCGTTCGCCGTCGCGCTCCTGGACCTCGAGGCCGCGCTCGTCGACAGCCACGACCATCGCGCCGAGCTGGACCTCGACACCGATGCTCTCCAGCTTCGTCTTCGCGACCTCGCCGAGCTTCGCACCGAACGGCGGCAGCACCTGCGGAGCGGCGTCGAGCAGGATCACGCGTGCCTGGCGGGTGTTGATCGACCGGAAGTCGTGCTTCAAGGTCTTGTGCGCGAGCTCGGCGATCTGGCCGGCCATCTCGACACCGGTCGGACCGGCTCCGACGACGATGAACGTGAGCAGGTGGTCGACCTCCATGCCGGCGGCAGCCATCACCTCCGCGAGCTCGAACGCACCGAAGATCCGGCCGCGGAGCTCGAGGGCGTCGTCGATGCTCTTCATGCCCGGAGCGAACTCGGAGAACTGGTCGTTGCCGAAGTACGACTGGCCGGCACCCGCAGCGATGATCAGCGAGTCGTACGGCGTCTTGAGCTCGCGGCCGAGGACCTGCGAGGTGACCGTCTTCTCCTCGAGGTCGATCTCGGTGATCTCGCCGAGCATCACGGTCGCGTTCTTCTGCTTCGACAGCACCTCGCGGGTCGGCGGAGCGATCTCGCCCTCGGACAGGATCCCGGTCGCGACCTGGTAGAGCAGCGGCTGGAACAGGTGGTGCGTCGTACGAGCGATCACGGTCACGTCGACGTCCGAACGGCGCAGCGCCTTGGTGCCGAAGAGGCCGCCGAACCCGGACCCGACCACGACAACCTGGTGCCGCTGGTTACCTGCCTTGGAGGACATGGCTCCATT
Source organism: Marmoricola sp. (assembly GCA_025965315.1). Classification (GTDB taxonomy): domain Bacteria; phylum Actinomycetota; class Actinomycetes; order Propionibacteriales; family Nocardioidaceae; genus Marmoricola. The sequence goes on along the minus strand of JAOPXD010000038.1, from coordinate 1,055 downwards.
CTCCCGAATTGGTGGTCGCAGCCACAATCGGCGGCGAGTCTGGTAGGTCACACACCTCCGCAGAACCGCGCCCGAATTGTGGTTTGATCGAGGTGGAGGGATGGGCAACAGCCCTGATGACTATCCGTCTTCGACCCAGGAGTTCGCCCGAGTGCCCTGGAACATGCAATCGCTGGCCCTGCCGGCGACACCGCCGTCCGTGCGGCTGGCACGCGACTGGGTGACGCGCGTTCTCGTCGAGATCGGCCGCGACGACCTCACCGACAGCGCCCGGCTCGCTGTCTCCGAGCTCGTCACGAACGCGATCCTGCACGCCGATCCGCCGATGACGGTGTACGTCCGGGGCACCCTGGAGCACCCGCGGATCGAGGTCGCGGACCAGTCGCTGGTCCCGCCGCGGCAGCGCACCGACGCGATCGAGTTCGACCCCGACGACGAGTTCTCCTGGACGACCGTGGGTCGCGGGCTCGACCTGGTCGCCAGCTACGCCCGCGCCTGGGGGGCAGACATCGATGCGCGCGGTAGCGGCAAGGTGGTCTGGTTCGAGCCGAGTCCCGAGCCCCGGGAGACCCCGACCGCGGGAGAGCTGTTCGACCTCGACGAGGCGATCGAGGCGCGCGGCTACGCGCCGCTGGACCCGCGATCGATGGTCACCATCGAGCTCCTCAACCTGCCCACTGATCTCTTCGCGCACCTGCGCGTGCACTTCAACGAGCTCGGCCGCGAGCTCCGGCTGCTCTCGATCAGCGCACCGGGGCGCTACCCGATCGCGGCCGAGTTCACCGACGTCTACCTGCAGGTCGAGCTCGAACGCCGGCACGTCACCGGGCTCGACGTCCTCGATGCTGCGATGCGCGACGGCGCCGAGACCGTCGACCTGTCCTACTCCGCACCCCCGACGGCGCCGGCGTCGATGGCGCTGCTGAGCTCGCTGCTCGACACCGTCTACGACACCATGACCGATGACGCGCTGCTGGTGCTGCGGCCGCCCGCCGAGCTGATCGACGTCCAGCACTGGTACCTCGGCGAGTTCGTCCGCCAGGGTGCCGGCGGGG
>JAOPXD010000008.1 GCA_025965315.1 Marmoricola sp. | reverse complement strand
GAGCTGCGGACGCACTTCACCGTCCTGATGCTCTCGATCGTGATCGGCTACTACGTCATCGGCAAGGTGGCGCACGCGCTGCACACGCCGCTGATGTCGGTCACCAACGCCATCTCGGGCGTGGTCGTCGTCGGTGCGCTCGTGCAGGTCTCGAGCAGCGACGGCCTGGTGAAGGCGCTCTCGACCGTCGCCATCCTGCTCGCGTCCATCAACATCTTCGGTGGCTTCGCCGTCACCCGGCGGATGCTCGCCATGTTCAGCAAGGGGGCCTGACGATGGACATCGTCTCGATCACCACGGCGGCGTACATCGTCGCGTCGCTGCTCTTCATCCTCGCTCTCGCAGGACTGTCGACGCACGTGTCCTCCCGCAACGGCCTGGCCTACGGCATGGTCGGGATGGCGGTCGCGCTGCTCGCGACGGTGGCGCTGGTCATCCACGACAGCACCGGCGGTAACGGCACCGGCAACGGTGCCTCGATCGTGCTGATGCTGGTCGCGATCGCCATCGGAGCCTCGATCGGCCTGTGGCGGGCGAAGATCGTCGAGATGACCGGGATGCCGGAGCTGATCGCAGCCCTGCACTCGTTCGTGGGTCTGGCCGCCGTGCTGATCGGCATCAACGGCCACCTGGACAAGGAGACCTACGCGCTCCCGAGCCTGGCCAACATCCACGAGGCCGAGGTCGCGATCGGCATCTTCATCGGTGCGGTCACCTTCACCGGCTCGATCGTGGCGAACCTGAAGCTCTCGGGGAAGATGAAGTCCGACCCGCTGATGCTGCCGGGCAAGAACTTCATCAACCTCGGCTCGCTCGTGGTGTTCGCGATCCTGACGGTCGTCTACGTCGCCGGCAGTGACCGGAGCACGACGCAGGACATCGTCCTGGTGCTGCTGACCGCGCTGGCCCTGGCGCTGGGCTGGCACCTGGTCGCCTCCATCGGCGGCGGCGACATGCCGGTCGTGGTCTCGATGCTGAACTCGTACTCCGGCTGGGCTGCGGCCGCGTCGGGCTTCCTGCTCAACAACGACCTGCTGATCGTGACCGGTGCGCTGGTCGGGTCCTCCGGTGCCTACCTGTCCTACATCATGTGCAAGGCGATGAACCGCTCGTTCATCTCCGTCATCGCCGGCGGCTTCGGTATCGCTGCTCCGGCCGGTGACGCGAAGGACTACGGCGAGCACCGCGAGATCCAGGCCGAGGCTGCCGCCGACCTGCTCGCGAACGCGTCCTCGGTCGTGATCACCCCCGGCTACGGGATGGCAGTGGCCCAGGCCCAGTACCCGGTCGCCGAGCTCACCTCCCGGCTGCGGGCCAAGGGGATCGACGTGCGGTTCGGGATCCACCCGGTCGCCGGTCGGCTGCCCGGGCACATGAACGTGCTGCTCGCCGAGGCCAAGGTCCCCTACGACATCGTCCTGGAGATGGACGAGATCAACGAGGACTTCCCGAGCACCGACGTGGTCCTGGTGATCGGCGCCAACGACACCGTCAACCCGGCCGCCCTCGACGAGCCCGGCAGCCCGATCGCCGGGATGCCCGTCCTGGAGGTCTGGAACGCGAAGGACGTCATCGTCTTCAAGCGCTCGATGGCCACCGGGTACGCCGGCGTCCAGAACCCGCTGTTCTTCAAGGAGAACTCGCAGATGCTCTTCGGCGACGCCAAGGACAAGGTCGAGGAGATCATCCGGCACCTGCCCGCGTAGCCGGGCGCCGAACCGTTTACTGAACGAACGTCAATAAGATGTAACTCACAGTTACGGATAGCACCTGACGCGGCTACTCTCGGTCCAGCGGCCCGAACTCCGGTCCCGCCTGCGAGGGGAGAACCATGAGCACGCCTGACTTCGACGTCCTGGTCGTCGGCGCCGGCCTGTCCGGCATCGGGGCCGGGTACCGGCTGCAGACCGAGTGCCCCGACAAGACCTACGCGATCCTCGAGGCGCGCGAGTCGATCGGCGGCACCTGGGACCTGTTCCGCTACCCGGGCATCCGGTCGGACTCGGACATGTTCACCCTGAGCTTCCCGTTCAAGCCGTGGAGCGACGAGAACTCGATCGCCGACGGCCCCTCGATCCTGCGCTACATCAAGGACACTGCGGCCGAGTACGGGATCGACGAGAAGATCCAGTTCCGGACCAAGGTGACCAGCGCCAACTGGTCCTCGGAGACCTCGCAGTGGACGGTCACCGTCGAGGACCGCAGCGACTCCCGTCGTACCAAGCGGACGTTGACCTGCTCGTTCCTGTACGCCTGCTCGGGCTACTACGACTACGCCCAGGGCCACGAGCCGGTCTTCCCGGGGATCGACGACTTCGCCGGACTCGTGGTGAAGCCGCAGTTCTGGCCCGAGAAGCTCGACTACACCGGCAAGAAGGTCGTGATCATCGGCTCGGGAGCCACCGCGGTGACGCTGGTGCCGTCGATGTCCGAGGACGCCTCGCACGTGACCATGCTGCAGCGCAGCCCCACCTGGATCGGGGTGGTCCCGAAGACCGACAAGCTCGCCGACACCCTGCGCGCCACCCTGCCTGCCGGCGTCGCCCACAAGATCGTGCGCAGCAAGAACATCCTGTTCAACATGGGCGTCTACGAGTTCTGCCAACGGCAGCCGAAGCTGGCCCGCAAGGTGTTCCTGGGGATGACGACCAAGGCGCTCCAGGACGAGGCCGCCGTGGCCGAGCACTTCACCCCGACGTACGACCCCTGGGATCAGCGCCTGTGCGCGGTCCCGAACGCCGACCTTTTCCGGGCGATCCGCAAGGGCCGGGTCGACGTGGTCACCGACCACATCGACACCTTCGTCCCCGAGGGCATCAAGCTGAAGAGCGGCAAGGTCCTCGAGGCCGACATCGTGGTTCCGGCGACCGGGCTGAAGATCCAGCTGTTCGGCGGCATCAAGCCGACCGTCGACGGGGTCCCGGTCGAGCTGCACGAGAACTTCGTCTGGCAGGGCTGCATGCTCACCGGGATGCCGAACTTCGCGCTCTGCGTCGGCTACACGAACGCATCCTGGACGCTGCGCGGCGACCTCACCTCGCGGCTGGTCTGCAAGGTTCTCAAGGAGATGGACAAGGTCGGCGCCGCCTCGGTGCTGCCGGTGCCCGAGGTTCCGCTCGAGGGACGACCGCTGCTCGACATCGCGTCCGGCTACGTGCAGCGCGCCCTCGGCGACCTGCCCCAGCAGGGCCACACGGGCGCGTGGCGGGTCCGTCAGAACTACCTGATCGACTCCGCGACCACGATGCGACGCGACCTGCACAAGACGCTGAAGTTCACTGCTGCCAAGACGGGTGCTCCGGCGGGAGTGAAGGCATCGGCGTGAAGGCCACCGACTCCAGCGAGCTCACGGTCAACGGGGTCCCGCTCCGGGTGCGGATCAGCGGGCCCGAGGACGGCGTACCGATCCTGCTGATCCACGGGATCGCGCGCAGCCTGGAGGACTGGACCGAGGCCCACGACCTGCTCGCCCGGACGTACCGGGTGATCAGCACCGACCTGCCCGGCTTCGGCTACAGCGTCAAGGGCCGCGAGCGTCCGGGCCTGCCGGCGTTCGGCCGCGCGATGGCCGGGCTGCTGGACGCTGCCGGGATCACCGAGCCGGTGCACGTGATGGGCAACTCGCTGGGCGGGGGCGTCTCGATGACGCTGGCCGTCGATCACCCCGGCCGGGTCGCGAGCGTGACCCTGGTCAACAGCATCGGGTTCGGCAGCGAGGTCAACATCTCGGTCCTGCCGATGGCGTACGGCGTGCTGGCGGCGTTGCCCGGGCTGTCCGGCACCTTCGGACCACGCGCTCGCGAAGCCGGGGCGCAGACCATCCGCGACCTGTTCTTCGACCCCGGGCTGGCTACCGTCGACCAGCTCAAGCACGCCGGCAAGCTTGCCAGGCAGCGCGACTTCCGCAGCACCTTCCTCGGCGTCGCGGCGACGTTGAGCGGACCGACCGGGGTCCGCGCCGGGTGGCGACGGGCCCTGCTGGCCAGGGTGGCCGCGAGCGGCCTCCCGGTGCTGGTGGTCTGGGGTGACGACGACAAGATCCTGCCGCCGAACCAGCTCGAGGCCGCGGTCGCTGCGCTCCCGCAGGCGCGGACGCACCTGTTCGTCGACGCCGGTCACATGCCGCAGGTCGAGAAGGCGGCTGAATTCGCCGAGGTGGTCGGAGCCTTCGTCGACCTGGTGCACGACGAGAGGATCAGCACATGACCGACGCAGTCCTGACCGAGCGGGTCGGGCACGTCCTGCTGATCACGCTGAACCGACCCGAGGCGCGCAACGCGGTCAACGCGGACCTGACCCTCGGGCTCGGTACGGCGCTCGAGGAGGCGGAGAACGACGTCGACATCCGGGTCGTCGTACTGACCGGAGCCGGTGACCAGACCTTCTGCGCCGGCGCCGACCTCAAGGCGATCTCGCGCGGGGAGAGCCTGAACCCGGCGGGCACCGAGGCCTGGGGCTTCGCCGGCATGGTCCAGCACCCGGTCTCCGTCCCGGTGATCGCAGCCGTCAACGGCAACGCCCTCGGCGGTGGCACCGAGCTGGTGCTCGCCAGCGACCTGGCCGTCGCCGCCGACCATGCGAGCTTCGGCCTGCCCGAGGTGAAGCGCGGACTGATCGCTGCCGCGGGCGGGGTGATCCGGTTGCCCTCCCAGCTGCCGACCAAGATCGCGATGCGGATGATCCTCACCGGCGAGCCGATCGACGCCGCGACCGCGCTCGCCTGGGGTCTGGTCAACGAGGTCGTCCCCGCAGCAGAGGTCCTGGCGACCGCGCTGGCGCTCGCCGAGGTGATCGCTGCGAACGCGCCGCTCTCGGTGCAGGCCAGCAAACGGGTCGCCCTCGGGATCCGGGCCGGCACCGTGCCCGGCGAGGACGATGCCTGGGCGCTGAGCAACGAGTCGATGATGGCGGTCTTCACCAGCGAGGACGCGATGGAAGGCCCGATCGCCTTCGCCGAGAAGCGGGCTCCGCAGTGGAAGGGCCGCTGACCCGGGGCTGACCCGTAACCGCGGGGGGTTGCCGACAGTTGTCAGCTCATGGTGACCTCACACACCCGTCTGCTGGCGTGCGCTTCCGCCGGTGCCCTGCTGATCTCGCTCGCCGCGTCCACGTCCTCGGGCGGGTCCGCGCTCGCTGCGCCGTCGCCCGCTGCTGATCCGGTCAGCTACTCGGCGACGATCACCCGGACCGAGCACGGCATCCCGCACATCGTGGCGAACGACTTCGGGTCGCTCGGCTTCGGCGCCGGGTACGCCGCCGAGCAGACGACGACCTGCACGCTGGCGGACGTCCTGCTGACCGGGCGCGGTCAGCGCTCGGAGTTCCTCGGCCCGAACGGTCACTACGACGACGGCGTCGCGATGAACGGCACCAACCTCCAGACCGACGCCCTGGTCACCGACCTGCACAACCGCAAGGTCGTCGAAGGGCTGCTGGCCGACCCGGTCGCCGGTCCCGGCGCCGAGGCCCGGCAGATGGTCGACGGCTACGCGGCCGGCATCGACAAGTACCTCACCGACCTCGGCGGCTCGCAGAACATCACCGACCCTGCCTGCAAGGGCGCGGCGTACATCAAGCCCGACGTGACCCCGCTCGACGTCTGGTACGGCGTGTACCTGGCGAACATCCTCGCCTCGACCGGCAACTTCCTGAAGGAGATCGTCGGGGCGACGCCGCCGACGCTGGCCTCGCCCGGGCTGCCCAGCCTGGCCACCTTCGGCATCGTGCCGCCGACGCTGCCCAGCGCAGGCGCGCTGCAGAAGGCGCTCGGCAAGGACCCGGCGTCCCCGTTCGGCTCGAACGCCACCGCGATCGGCAGGTCCGACACCTCCACCGGTGAGGGGATGCTGCTCGGCAACCCGCACTTCCCGTGGAACGGCCGCTACCGGTTCAGCCAGCAGCAGCTCACCATCCCGGGCCAGTACGACGTGGCCGGCGCGAGCCTGATCGGCTCCCCGGTGGTGAACATCGGCTGGAACAAGGACGTCGCCTGGAGCCACACCGTCTCGACGGCGTACCGGTTCACGCCGTACGAGTACAAGCTCGTCGGTTCCTCCACGACGTACCTGAGCGCGAAGGGTGTGATCAAGCACCTCGACCACCGGATCGTGAACGTCCGGGTGAAGAACCCGGACGGCTCGCTGAGCACGGTCACCCAGGGGATGTACCGGACGCCGCAGGGGTACGTCATCGACGACCCGAGCTCGCTGATGGGCTGGACGCCGTTGAGCGTGTTCGCGATCCGCGACGCGAACGGGGAGCAGCTCCGGACCGTCGACACCTTCCTGAACATGGGCAAGGCGACCTCGGTGCGCGACCTGATCGCGCGCCAGGACGCCGGCGGCGGGATGCCGTGGGTCAACACCACCGCAGCCGACCGTGCCGGCAACGTCGTGTACGCCGACCACTCGGTGGTGCCGGACGTGTCGAACTCGATGGCGAACTCCTGCATGACCCCGATCGGCCGGGTGATCCAGAAGCTCGCCGGGTTGCCCGGGCTCGACGGCACGTACGCCGACGGGATCTGCAAGTGGAAGACCGACAAGGACGCCGAACGTCCGGGGATCTTCGGGACGAAGAACCTGCCGGTGGCCTACCGCACCGACTGGGTGATGAACTCCAACGACTCGTTCTGGCTGCCGAACCCGGCGCAGAAGCTGACCGGGTACGCCCGGATCATCGGCTGCGAGAACTGCGCCCGAACGTTCCGGACCAAGATGGTCGACCAGTACGTGATCGACGCGACCAGGGGTGGCGCCAAGATCACCCCGGAGATCCTGCGCGGCTTCGAGCACCAGAACCGGGTGCGCGGCGCCGAGATCATCGGCACCCCTGCTCTGGTGAAGGTGTGCCAGGAGGCCGACGGTGGCGATGCCTGCCCGGTGCTCGCGGCCTGGGACAAGACCTCGAACATCACCAGCGTCGGCAACCAGATCTTCGAGGAGTTCGTGAAGCGGCTCCCCGGCGACGGGCTGGTCGGCGGCGAGACCTACTGGAAGGTTCCGTTCAACAGCGCCGACCCGCTGAACACACCGCGCACCCTGGACACCGGGAACAACAAGGTGATCAAGGCCATGAAGGACGGGATCGCCTTCCTTCGCGCGCAGCACATCCCGATGAACGCGACCTGGGGCACGTTGCAGGTCGCGGCCGACCGTGGCGCTCCGCCGATCCCGCTGGGCGGGGGACTGGGTGACCAGGCCGGCAACGCGAACGCGCTCGACTCCGACACCCCGGGAGACACGAACACCGGCTACTACAAGCCGGTCACCTACGGGTCCTCGCACATCCAGGCGATCTCGTTCCTGCCCGGCGGAGGCATCGACGCGCACACGATCCTGACCTACGGCCAGTCCGACGACCCGACGTCGCCGTGGTCCTCGGACCAGACGGTGCTGTTCGGCCAGAAGCAGTGGGTGGAGTTCCCCTGGACCCCCGCCCAGATCGCGGCCCAGCAGATCAGCTCGGTGACGATCACCCAGTAGCAGGGACGGGCGCGAGCTTGTAGCGGATGAATCCCGGTACGGCGAGCGCGGCGATGATCACCCCGACCACCACCAGCACGCCACCTCCGGAGGCTGCGGCCGCGGAGCCGACGACGGCCGCGGCACCACCGTGGGCGACGTCGGCGATCCTCGGACCGCCGGCGACGACGACGATGAACACGCCCTGCAGGCGCCCGCGGACCTCGTCGGAGGCAGACGCCTGCAGCATGCTCATCCGGAACGCCGCCGAGGCCATGTCGGCCGCACCGGCGATCACCAGCATCAGCACCGCGAACGCGAGCATCCAGTTCCGGGCACCGTTGTCGGCGAGCGAGACGGCCAGCCCGAACCCGGTGATGGCCAGACCCCACACGACGATCGCGGCGATCACGGCCAGCCCCTGCCGTTGCACCCGGCTGACCCAGCCGGAGAAGATCCCGCCGAGCACGGCGCCGATCGGGATCGCGGCGAAGAGGAACGCGAACGCGACGCCGCCACCCTTGGGTCCGTCGAAGTTCAGGTGCGCGATCGCCGGGAACAGCGCCCGCGGCATCCCGAAGATCATCGCGATCAGGTCGACCAGGAACGAGGTCAGCAGGACCGGGTGTCCCTTCAGGTAACCCAGCCCGTCTGTCACGGCCTTCAGACCGGGGGTCCCGGAGACGGCCCCCTCGACCGGAAGCTTCGGCAGCCGCACCACGGCGCTCAGGGTCGCGAACAGGGTGAAGGTGTCGACCAGGTAGAGCCACGAGAACCCGGCGATCGGGATCAGGATGCCGCCGACCATCGGTCCGGCGATCGCCCCTGCCTGCAGGACCGTCATGTTCAGCGAGTTCGCAGCCGGCAGCTCGGCAGTGGTCAGCAGCTTCGGCAGGATCGCGCTGCGGGTCGGCTGGTTGACGCCGAAGAACGCCTGCTGCACCGAGAACAGGCCGAGCAGCAGCCAGACGCTGCCGATCCCGGCCGCGGCCTGGGCCCAGAACGCCGCGCTGGTGGCGATCAGCCCGATCGTGGTGCCGATCAGGATGGTGCGCCGGTCCATCACGTCGGCGAGAGCGCCGCCCCAGAGGCCGAAGACGACCAGCGGAACCAGGCCGAACAGCCCGGTCAGCCCGACGTACGCCGACGAACCGGTCTCGGCGTAGATCTGGGCCGGGACAGCGACGACGGTGAGCTGGGCGCCCACGACGGTGACCATGTTCGCGGTCCACAGCCGGCGGAAGTGCGGGTTGCGCAACGGGGTGGTGTCGGCGAACAAGCCCCTGATCTCCACGGGTGGAGGCTACGCGTCCGGGCTTGAACGCCATCGTCCGGTCTGGTCGTATCAGTGCATGACATCTCGGAGTCCGCAGTTCCTCCTGATCGCCCTGGTCGTCGTCGCTTGCCTCGGGCTGTCGGGCTGCGGGTTGTCCTTCGGCGGGAGCGGGCCGGACCCGCGCAAGGAGGCCGACGTCCTCGCCGCCGCGCTGACGGCGGGCGACGTCGGCAAGGTGAGCTTCTTCGGGGACGACCCGACCACGGCGTACACCGCTCTGGTGGCTCCGCTGAAGGGGTTCCCGAGCACCGTCACCGTGGCGAAGGTGGAGCGCTCCGGGTCCAGGGCAACGGTGACGCTGGCCTGGCGCACCGACCTGGACGGGCAGCACTGGGACCGCACCACCTCGGCCGCCCTGGTCCGCGTCGGTGAGGCCTGGCAGGTGCGCTGGAAGCCGTCGATCATCGAGACGTCGCTGGTGACCGGCGAGCAGCTCGCCGTCAGCCGGATCCTGGCCGCCCGCGGCAACATTCTCGGCGCCGGCGGTCGCCCGCTGGTCGAGCCCCGGCCCGTGGTCCGGTTCGGGATCGACAAGACGGTGGCGGCGCCGACGGGGTTCGCCGACTCCGCCCGGCGGCTCGCGCTCGCGGTCGGGATCGACCCGGCGCCGTTCGTCACGGCGGTGCAGAAGTCCGGCCCGAAGGCGTTCGTCCCGGCGATCGTGCTGCGTCGCGGCGACGTCTCCAGCGCGCTGCTCGGCCGGGTGGCAGCGATCCCGGGAGCCCGCGGCATCTCCGACCACCTCCCGCTGGCGCCGACCAAGGACTTCGCCGCCGCCCTGCTCGGGACGGTCGGGCCGGTCACCGCTGCGCTGATCAAGTCCAGCAAGGGCCGGCTGCACGTCGGTGACGACACCGGGCTGTCCGGGCTCGAGCTGCGCTACGACGCCCAGCTCTCCGGGACGCCGGGGATCAAGGTGAGCGCCGTCCCGGCCAAGGGCTCGACCGCCGGGAACCGCACCCTCTTCCAAGCAGACCCGAAGGCCGGTACACCGCTCAAGCTCACCCTCGACCAGCGCCTGCAGACCGAGGCGCAGAGCCTGCTCGCCCGCTACGGTCCCGCCAGCGCCCTGGTCGCGATCCGTCCTTCGACCGGCGAGGTCCTGGCTGCTGCCAGCGGGCCGGGGTCGAAGGGGTACGACACCGCCACCTTCGGGCAGTACGCGCCCGGCTCGACGTTCAAGGTGGTCAGCTCGCTGGCACTGCTGCGGTCCGGGCTGAAGCCGACCTCGATCGTCCCCTGCACCCCCGACCTGACCGTGGACGGCAAGCGCTTCAAGAACTACTCCGACTACCCGCCGAACCGCGTCGGACGGATCAGCCTGGCCACCGCGATCGCGAACTCGTGCAACACCGCCTTCATCTCCCAGCACGGCCGGATCAAGGGCACCGCGCTCGCCGACGCGGCCGCGGCGCTCGGTTTCGGGGTCGACCACGACCTCGGCTACCCGGCGTACTTCGGCCAGGTCCCGCCGCCGGCGAGCGAGGTCGAGGGCGCCGCCGACGTGATCGGGCAGGGCAAGATCCTGGCTTCGCCGCTGGCGATGGCGACCGTGATGGCGAGCGTCGTGCACGGCACGGCGGTGGTCCCCCAGCTGGTCGCCGGCCCGATCCCGGGCAAGACGGCCGCGGCCCCCGCGCACCCGTTGACCGGATCCGAGGCGCTGCAGCTGCGCAGCCTGCTGCACGGTGTCGTCGAGGAGGGGTCCGGTTCGCTGCTGCAGACCCTGCAGCCGCCGGCAGTGCTCGCCAAGACCGGCACCGCCGAGTACGGCACCAAGCTGCCGCTGCCGACGCACGCCTGGATGATCGGTGCCCAGGGAGACCTGGCGGTGGCCGTGTTCGTCGCCACCGGTGCGTCCGGGTCGCACACGGCCGGACCGGTGCTGGAGGCGTTCCTGCGCAGCGCCCGCTAGGGCAGGTGCACCGACCGGGGGAAGTCCCGGCTGTCGATCTTGGCGTCGGCGTAGATCACCGGGTGGTCGGTGATCGACTCGATCAGCGCGTTCTGGGTCTCGTTGTAGTTCACGAACTGCACGGCGTACGACGCTGCGATCCAGTCGATGATCCTGTTCGTGGTGACCGAGCAACCGTTGCGGCCGTCCCCGCCCACGGCCACCCGCATGTCGGTGGGGCCGAGGATGTCGCACGCCCAGGTGCGGTGCTCGTTCATGTCACCGGCGACGAAGACCGGGCGCCCGGTCTTCTCGAGCTGCTTGAACAGCGCGATCTGGATGACCTTGTCGGCGCTGCGCCACCGGCCGGCCGGGCCGTGCACGTCGGCCGGGTTGTGGAAGTCGGTCATGTAGATCTCGATGCCGGTCTGCCTGTTGCGCAGCAGCAGCACCGGCAGGCTGCGCGGCTCTCCGTGGAAGTACGGCATCGTAACGGTGGTCGCGTGGATCAGCTTCCAGGTGTCGAGGCGGTAGGCGATCGAGGTGTCGCCGTCCTGGACCCGCAGCTGGTTGCCCGGGTAGAGCGCGTACTTGTCGTGGGTGACGTTCAGGAAGGTCGCGCGCTGGTTCTCCTGCATCTCCTGGAACCCGACGATCGAGATCTTGTTGTCGAGCACGTACTGGGCGCCCCGGGTCATCCGGGCCGGTCCGACCTGTCGCTTCTTGCTGTGCAGGGTGTGCGAGCTGCCGAGCGCGTTGAAGGTGGCCATCCGGAAGATCAGGGTCGGTGCGGCGACCCGGCGCGGGTTCGGCCGTGCTTCGAGCGTCTGGCCGGCCAGCGGCGCTGACCTGGTGATCTTCTCGGCGCTGACCGCGTCCTTGCCCGGGCCGCTGGTCGCCGGGTTCGAGGTGGCGTGCGCGGACTGCGTCGGTACGCCGGTCGACGGGGTCGACGCCGGTGTGCCGGAGGCCTGCGCCTTCGGGTGGTCGTTGTTCGAGGACACCGCAGGGAAGACGTGACCGCCGAGGACGACGAACGTCAGCAGCCAGGCGACGCCGACTCCGCCGACGAGCGCGAGCTTCCCCTTCATCGCGCCACGGTATCGGAACAAACCGGTCCAGATGACCCGAGTTCAGACATCGGTCCGGCGGCAGGCCCGGCGTCTCAACCGAGGTCCGCCGACCAGCGTTCCTCGATGCGTCCCAGCCGCCAGATCGCCAGCGACACGGCCCAGGCCACCACGAACAGCCCGACGATCCCGTACCCGACGTACTCGAGGTCGAGGCGCGCCGTCCAGGCGAGCGGTCCGGTGGTGATCCCGGCCTTGTCGGACAACAGCCCGACGAGCTCGATCACGCCGATGATCAGGGCCACCGCCACCGAGAGCGCCGTCACGGTGATGTTGTAGTAGATCTTGCGCACCGGCCGGGCGAACGCCCAGCCGTAGGCCACGGTCATGAACGCGCCGTCGAGGGTGTCGAGCAGTGACATCCCCGCGGTGAACAGGATCGGCAGCGTCAGGACCGCCCACCAGGGCAGGCTCGCGGCGACGGCACCGCCGGCGATCACCAGCAGGCCGATCTCGGTGACGGTGTCGAAGCCGAGGCCGAAGAGGAAGCCGGTCGGGTACATGTGCCAGGGCTTCGTGACCAGCCGGGTGACCCGTCCGAGGACCCGGTTGAGGAGGCCGCGGCTGTCCAGCTGGCGATCCAGCTCGGCCTCGTCGTACCGGCCTTGGCGCATGGCGCGGAAGACCCGCAGGATCCCGACCAGCGCGGCCAGGTTGACCAGGCCGATCAGGACCAGGAAGAACCCGCTGATCGACGTACCCCAGACGCCGGTGACGTCCTGGAGCCGCGAGGAGTGGTCGCCGACGCCGTGGGTCAGGGCCCGGACGCCGAAGGCGATACCCATCACCATCACGAAGACCACCGAGCTGTGCCCGAGGCTGAACCAGAAGCCGACGCTCATCGGCCGCTGGCCGTCCGCCATCAGCTTGCGGGTGGTGTTGTCGATCGCGGCGATGTGGTCCGCGTCGAAGGCGTGCCGCATCCCGAGCGTGTACGCCGTCAACCCGAGGCCGACGCCGAGGAACGTGCCGCCGACGTCGTAGTGGCCGGGCGCGACCACGCCGACCAGCAGGCCCCAGCCGAGCAGGTGCAGGAAGCCGACGAACCCGAGGCAGCGCCACAGCGCCGCCTTCTGCTCCCGGGTCATCGAGAGCCGGCTCTGCACGGAGGCAGCGGCGGGCTCGAGAACCTGGGTCACCCTCGAACCCTAGGACGGTGATCGGGGTTGTTGCAAATGATTCGCAAGAACCCCGCGGAGGCGGCTCAGGCCGGGACGCGGTCGCCCTCGCAGGCGCCGGTGCCAGTTGCCGGGCGCTGCTCCGGAACGATCGTGAGCGGCGACCGCGGTGCGCCGGTCTCGTGGCGTTCGAGGAGCCGCAGGACGCCGGCGTTGCGCTCGACCAGGCGCAGCCGCTGCTGCTCGAGGACCGGTTCGGCGAGGTGGGTGTCGAGCTGGGCCGAGGTGTGCAGCTCCCAGCGGTAGCGCAGGGCGGCGGCGAGGCCGTCGCGGTCGCCGAAGATCTCGGCGTACGAGTCGTTCCAGGGGAGGTCGGTGCAGCCTGCGTTGGCGAGCACCTCGATCTCCTGCAGTGCCTGCCAGCGGCGGTGCGTGTCGGTCCAGCTCATGGGGATCACCCTCTGTGTGGTTCGTGAGCCTGGTCGGCTCCGTTCTGGTGCTCCGAACCTACGGATCGGCGCCCTGCCCGGACATCGCCCTGCGGTACCCATCGCGGCTACGACCCTGGTAGGAGGCGGCCCGCTCCTGCGGACGGATGCCGAACCGCGCGATGCTCCCTAGTCTGGGAAGCGTGCGCCCCCTGCCCGACTCCTCGCTGACCCGGACCGTGACCGTCGGTCCCGGCTGGATGCGTACCCGCATCGAGGAGCACGTCGCGGCGCACGGACTGCTCTACCCGTGGTGGATCCCGGTCCTCGCGATCACCGGCCAGGTCGGCACCGTGGTCGCTGCGGTGAGCCTGCGCGACGAGCTCTGGGCGCCCGGGTGGATCGCCCTGACGATCCCGATGGTGCTGCTGCCGGGCATCATGATGATCGGCTTCCAGCGGCACCTGCCGCACCTGATCGAGACCGCTGCTGCCCTGGCTGCTGCTGCCTGGCTGCTGAGCGAACCGGTCGGCGCGGGCGCGGCCCTCGACACCGCACCGGCGCTGCTGGCCTTCGTCACCGCCGAGGTGGTGGCGCGCGACGGCGTCCGGAACGGCCTGGTCGTGGCCGGGATCTCGGTCGCGATGATCAGCGCTGCCATCGCCGGTCACGGGTTGTCCGGTGCCGCCGTGCAGCTCGTCGACATCCTGCTCGGCTTCGTCATCGGCTACATGCTGCTGTGGCAGATGCGGGCGCTGGCCGCTGAGCGGGCCGCACGGGCCGGCGAGCACGCTCGGGCGACCCTCGCCGAACGCGAGCGGATCGCGCGCGAGATCCACGACCTGGTCGCGCACTCGCTGAGCGTCACGCTGCTGCAGATCACCGGCGCCCGGCACGCCCTGCGCGACCTGGACGGTGACGGGTCCGTCGTCGCCGAGGTCGACGCCGGGCTCGCCGATGCCGAGCAGGTCGGCCGGCAGGCGATGGCCGACATCCGGCAGACCGTGAGCACCCTGACCGACGGGCCCGCTGTCACCCAGGCGCTGCCCGGGGGCGGGGACATCGGCGCCCTGGTCGCGCAGATGGAGCGCGCCGGCCTCGCCGTCGAGTACGTCGAGAGCGGTGATCCGCACCGGCTCGCGAAGGCCACCGGTCTCGGCCTCTACCGGATCGCCCAGGAGTCGCTCGCGAACATCGCCAAGCACGCGCCGACCAGTACGGCGCGGGTGCAGTTCTCGGTCACCTCGCGCCGGGCGTGGCTGACGGTGCGCAACGCCCTGCCCGAGGGCGCGGCCACCGACGGCAGCGGGTCCGGTCTTGCCGGGATGACGGCGCGTGCCGACCAGCTCGGTGCCACCCTGGCGGCCGACGTCGTCGACGGCGACTGGCTCGTCGACCTGCGGGTGCCGCTGCGCGAGCACAACGGTCTGCTGTCCTGCCCGCTGCGCGCGCACAAGCTGGCCTGGTGACTGCGGTGGGCGCTGAGGACACCGGGGTCGTGCTGGTCGACGACCAGGAGCTGGTCCGGTCCGGGCTGCGCCGGATCCTGCGCCGCCGCGACGGGTTCGACATCGTCGCCGAGTGCGGCGACGGCTCCGAGCTGCCGGCCGCGCTCGATGCGGCGGCGGCTGCCGGGACCCGGGTGGACGTGGTCGTGATGGATCTGCGGATGCGTGAGGTCGACGGCATCACCGCGACCGCGCGACTGGCTTCCCGGCCGGAGGCGCCGCCGGTGCTGGTGCTGACCACCTTCGACGACGACGAGATGCTCTCGGGCGCGCTCCGGGCCGGCGCTGCCGGCTTCCTGCTCAAGGACTCCTCGGCCGACGACCTGATCCGGGCGGTCCGCGCCGTTGCTTCCGGCGACTCCTGGCTCGACCCCGCAGTCACCGGCCGGGTGCTCTCCAGCTACCGGCAGGGCGCGCCGGAGCTGCCCTCGGTCGAGGCCGGGCACGAGGTGCTGACGGCCCGTGAGCTCGAGGTGCTCTGCGCGATGGGGGCCGGCCAGTCGAACGGCGAGATCGCCCTGACCCTGTTCATCTCCGAGCTCACCGTGAAGAGCCACATCGGCCGGATCTTCACCAAGCTCCAGCTCCGGGACCGCCCGGCGGCGATCGTCTACGCCTACGACCACGGGTTGGCGCGGCCCACCTCTGCCTAGCCCGTACCTCAGGACAGCAGTCGACGCAGCTCGGCCGCCAGCTCGACGGTCGTCTCGATCTCGGCCCGGCGGTTCGAGACGCTCTCGACGTTGAACCCGTACGGCGTGCCCAGCCCGTCGCAGAAGGCGGCCAGCTCGCGTGCCGTCGCGACGCACTGGGCGTAGGACGCCGCGAGCGTGTCACTGGCGTGCGCGAGCTCGTTCTCGAGCCAGCGCGGGACGTCGACGCCGAGCCAGCGCAGGAAGTTCAGCGTCTTCAGGGACCCGCAGACCGAGAGCGTGAAGATGATCGGGGCGGCATCGGTCCCGGCGTCGAGGCACGCGTAGTGGTAGTCGGAGACGAGGTTCTTGGTGGCGTTGACGTCGTACACGACCTGGGTGACGAAGAACGAGCAGCCCTGGGCCTGCTTGCTGATGAGTCGTTGGTGCTCCTGGCGCCGTGCCGCGTGGCGCTCGGGGATGGCGACCCCGCCCAGGGCGAGGTCCGGGCGGACCTTCGAGCGCAAGCCCTGTGCGGTCCGCAGGTCCGTGGCGACCGGCTCGGAACGGGTGGGCGCTCCGACGAAGACGGTGGCCACGGTCCGGGGATCCTGGGCGAGCAGCCAGGTCTCGAGCTCCGCGGTTTCGTACTTGCCGACGCACCGGTAGATCACCACCGGCTTGGTCCAGGCCGAGAGGTGAGCGGCGAAGAAGTCCGCCGGGTCGACGGTCGGCAGGTACGGGAACGGACGCTCGTCGGTGGTGCGACCGGTCTCGTCGGCGATGTCGTAGAGGATCAGCGCATCCAGGTCCAGGGGCGCGAGCCGCTCCAGGGTCACCTCGGCGATGCGGCGACGCTCGTCGTCGGTCGACGACAGCCGCGGCGGAGTCATCCCGAACAGCAGCAGACCGCTCTCGCGGCGCGCGATGCGACCAGGGAAACCACCAGAGAAACCCCCCGCATCTTCCGGGTCGCTCTGTCCGCTCACGGCTCCACGCTAGCCGTGAGCGCGCACGACCGCGAAGGCCCTGGTCGCGAGCGGCTCTGCGACCTTGCGGTCCTCGGGGATCAGCCCGATCTTCGTACGCCGGTCGAGCAGGTCGTCGACGTCGGCGGCGCCCTCGTGGGTGATGCCGAAGACGAGCTCGGCGAGCGTCGCCGGGATCCCCACCTGTCCTGAGGAGCCGGTGCTGACCGGGGTCAACGCCTCGTCCTCGGTCAGGCCGTGGGCCAGGGCGTTCGCCAGCACCGCGGGCGCCTCGGTGCCGAAGCGGCGTACCAGCCGGGGCGGTGCGACCACGCGGGCCAGCTCGGCCGCCGGTGCGGCGCCGAGCAGCGGCAGCGCCTTGGTGCGGCACGCGGTCGCCTGGAGACCGCGTTGCGCCACCGCTGCGTCGACGGCGTCCTGCGCCATCCGGCGGTAGGTGGTGAGCTTGCCGCCGACGATGGTGATCACCCCGGTGTTCGAGGTCAGCACGGCATGCTTGCGGGACAGGTCCGCGGTGGAGCCGTCGCTGTCCAGCAGCGGGCGCAGCCCGGCGTACGAGCCGACGATGTCCTCGCGGGTGATCGGACGTTCCAGGACCCGGGAGACGACGTCGAGCAGGAAGACGACGTCCTCGTCCGGCACCACCGGGACGTCGGGGATCTCCCCGGACACCTCCTCGTCGGTGAGGCCCACGTAGAAGGTGCCGTCGGGCTGGGGGAGCGCGAAGACGAACCGGTTCGAGGACCCCGGGACGGGCGCCATGATCGCGCAGCGAACCCCCGGAAGGCTGCTCGACCGGAGCACCAGGTGGCTGCCCCGGCTCGGCTTCAGGGTGATCCCGGGAACCAGGTGTCCGGCCCAGACCCCGGTCGCGCTGATCACGGCCTTGGCGGTGATCCTCCGCTCCTCGCCGGTGAGCTCGTCACGGAGCAGGGCGCCGTCACCGGTGACCTCCACGACCCGGGTCCGGGTGTGGATCCGGGCGCCGTTCGAGGCCGCTGTCCGCGCCAGACCGAGCACCAGCCGGGCGTCGTCCTCGAGCTGGCCGTCCCAGGACAGCACCCCGCCGCGGACGTCACGGCGGGCGACCGGGGCGAGCGCCCGGGTCTCGGTCGCTCCGATCCGGCGCGGCTTGGGCAGGGTCTCCCGGCTGGTCCCGGCGACGCGTCGCAGCAGGTCGCCGGCACCGACACCACGGCGGCCGAGGAACGCCGCGAAGGCGCTGACGTCGTCGGTCAGCGGCATCAGCATCGGTAGTGCGTGCACCAGGTGCGGGGCGGTCGACTCCATCAGGATGCCGCGCTCGACGGCGCTCTCGTGCGCGATGCCGACCTGGCCCTTGGCGAGGTAGCGCAGTCCACCGTGGACGAGCTTCGAGCTGAACCGGGACGTGCCCCAGGCAACGTCGAAGGCGTCGACCGCGACCACGTCGAGGCCACGGGTGACGGCATCCAGGGCGACTCCGGCGCCGGTGACGCCGAGACCGATCACCAGGACGTCGGTGGATTCGGGGATGCCTGCGGCGCCGGGAGTGATCCGGCCCAGATCGGTGCCCGGATCGGCGGCCGGATCGGCGGTGGAGGTCATGGCTTCAGGTACCTCTCCACGAGGAGACCGAGCTCGGCCGCGAAGTCGGCTTCGGTGAGCCCGTCGGCCAGCCCGTCGGTCATGGTCTGCGTCGACAAGGTGAAACCGTGCGCCGCCAGCAGCAGCGAACGCGCGAGCACGGCTGGTTTGCCGAGCCGGATCTCGCCGACGCGCTGGCCGGCCTCGATCCCGGCGATCGTCAGCGACAGCACGATCTCCTGGGACCGACCACGACGCTGGAGCAGGTACGGCAGCAGCATCTCGGGGTCGAGCTCGATGATCCGGTGGAACAGCTCGTTGGCCCGCAGCGCGGTGACGGTGTGCACGACGTCGTCGCGGAGCCGGTCGAGGTGGTTGCCGCTCGACGGTGCGGCCAGCCGGACCAGGCCGGCCCACTCGCGGGTCATCAGGTCGCCGAGCAGCGCACTCATCACCGGCCAGCGGCGGTACAACGTCATCCGCGACAGCCCGGCCCGGCGCGCGATGTCGGTCAGCGTCGTGCGGCTCCAGCCGACGGCCAGGATCGACTCCCGGGCGGCGTCGAGGGCGAGGTCCTCGCTCGACTTCGCGTCCTCGGGGTTGTTACGTTGGGACGTCATGTGTAACACTGTAACACATGACGACTCACCAGCACGCTCCCGAGATGCACTGGTCCCGCTGGGGCAACCCCGACCTGGCCGCTCCGCTCGCCGAGAGCGCGTTCGCGCTGGTCGACACGTTCATCGGGACCCGGGACACCCCGGCGGTCGAGGCTGCCGACGTCCAGCTGAGCGAACCGCTCGCGGCCGAGCTCCTCGACGAGCTCGCCGGGATCGTCGGCGCCGAGCACGTCCTGGTCGACCACGACACCCGGCTGCACCGCACCCGCGGGAAGTCGACCCCCGACCTGCTCAAGCTGCGTCGCGGCGACGGCTCGGACTCCCCGGACGCCGTGGTCCGACCGGCCGACCACGACCAGGTCGCCGCGCTGATCGACTGGTGCGTACGCCGGCACGTCGCCCTGGTCCCGTTCGGTGGCGGTACGTCGGTGGTGGGCGGTCTCGCCGCCGAGCGCGAGGGCTTCGCGGGGGTCGTCTCGCTCGACCTGATCCGCTTCGACAAGCTTCTCGAGGTCGACCACATCTCGATGACCGCAGTCCTCGAACCGGGTCTGCGCGGGCCCGCGGCCGAGGCGCTGCTCGCTGCCCAGGGAGTCACCATCGGACACTTCCCGCAGTCCTTCGAGTACGCCTCGATCGGTGGCTTCGCGGTGACGCGCTCGTCAGGCCAGTCGTCGGCCGGGTACGGGCGCTTCGACTCGCTGGTGGTCGGTCTCAAGGTCGCCACGCCGCAGGGCACCCTGGAACTCGGCAACTCCCCGGCGAATGCCGCAGGCCCCGATCTGCGCGAGCTCGTGATGGGTTCGGAAGGCGCGTTCGGCGTCGTCACCGCTGTCCGGGTCCGGGTCCGTCCGGTCCCGGCCGTCAAGGCGTTCGAGTCCTGGCGCTTCGAGACCTTCGCCGAGGGCATCACCGCGATGCGCACCCTCGTCCAGGCCGGCCTGCTGCCGACGGTGCTGCGGCTGTCGGACGAGAACGAGACCGCGATCAACCTCGCCAAGCCGGCCGAGGTCGGCGGCGAGCACGCCGGCGGGTGCCTGATGATCACCGGCTACGAAGGCACCCGGGCCGCGGTCGACGCCCGGCGTACGGCGTGCGGGTCGCTGATCGCCGGTGTCGGCGGCGTCAGTCTCGGCACCGAGGGCGGCGAGGCCTGGGCCGAGGGCCGCTTCCACGGCCCGTACCTGCGGGACTCGATGCTCGACGTCGGGGTCCTGGTGGAGACCATGGAGACGGTCACCTTCTGGTCGAACCTGGACCACGTCTACACCAGCGTCAAGGACGCGGTCGCCGCCTCGCTCGGGGAGGGCAGCCTGGTGCTCTGCCACATCTCGCACGTCTACGAGACCGGCGCCTCGCTGTACTTCACCGTCGCGGCGAAGCAGGAGGAGGACCCGTTGGCCCAGTGGTTGCTGGCCAAGGCGGCGGTGTCCGCGGCGATGGTCCGCAACGGCGCCTCGATCACCCACCACCACGCCGTCGGCCGCGACCACAAGCCCTGGCTGGCCGAGGAGATCGGCCCGGTCGGCGTCCAGATGCTCCGCGCGGTCAAGAAGGAGCTGGACCCGACCGGAGTGCTGAACCCCGGAGTCCTGATCCCGTAGGGACGCTCGTCAGAACTGGCCGCTCGGGTCGGGCATCAGGTCGTTGCGGACGAAGAAGCCGTCGCACTGGAGCATCCGACCGGTGCGCGGGTCGCCGAAGCCACCCTCGAGGGCGAAGATGCCGAAACCGGCAGCTGCCATCCGAGCGGTGAGGTCCTCGAACAGCGGGGCGCCGTCGTACAGCGGCACCATCGAGAGCTCGAGCTGGACGGCAGCGAACGTGTTCAGGGCGCTGCCGGCTCCGTCGAGCACCTGGCCCTCGTAGCCCTGGGTATCGATCTTGAGCAGCGTCTTGGTCGGGTCGACCAGCTGGGTGTCGAGGATCTCGGCGATGGTCGTCATCGCGACCTTCTCGGACCGGACGTACTCCGAGCCGGGCGCGGCCAGGCTGTGCGCGTCGGTCATCGGCAGGATCGAGGACGAGTACGAGTTCGCGGAGACGTTGATCTCGATCTCGCCCGGCGCGGTGCCGACGGCGGTGTTCAGCGTGATCCAGCTGGTGTCGCCCTGGGCGCGGCGAGCGAGGTGCGGGAACGCGTCGCTGAGCGGCTCGCAGGAGATGATCCGGCCCTGGTAGCCGCTGGCGCGCAGGGCGGCGCCGTACTGCCCGATGTTGCCGCCGATGTCCAGGACGGTCCCCAGCTGCAACCACTTCATCGCCGTGGCGACCTGGACCGGGAACGGGTTCCTGACGAGGTCGAGGTTGCGCTTCTGGAGCGCCGAGTGCAGCGCCACCTTGGCCTGGTCAACCAGCCGGCCGGTGCGGCCTTCGTTCGTCACAGTCGTTTCTCCTCGGCGTCCTTCGCGTGCGGCGAACGATACCGGCGAACCGTCCGGTTCACGTGGCGAAGGCCCAGACCGCGACCGCGCCGGGTTCGACGACCTCCAGGGTGCGACCGCCCTGGTCTGTCATCCGCGCTGCATCGCCGTCAGCGAGCTCGTCGTCGTCCAGCACGACCCGCCCCGAGACGACG
Organism: Marmoricola sp.; assembly: GCA_025965315.1. Taxonomy (GTDB): domain Bacteria; phylum Actinomycetota; class Actinomycetes; order Propionibacteriales; family Nocardioidaceae; genus Marmoricola. The sequence goes on along the minus strand of JAOPXD010000008.1, from coordinate 10,690 downwards.
AACAGGTGCAGCCGTGGTGCCTCGGGAAGGACCAGCCGGTCGGTGGCCGTGTCCGCGAGCAGCAGCTGGGCCCCGGACGTTCCCACGGCGAGAACGCCGTCGGGGCCGACCACCTCGACCAGGCCGCCGCCGGTGGCCGCGCCGCGGGCGATCCCGTACGACGGCAACCCGCCCGGGGCGTCCGGGCGCAACCAGGTCTGCAGGAACCGGGTCCGGACCCCCGGTTCGGTGGTCTCGGCGTGCACGATCCCGGTGCCGGCGCTGATCCGCTGGACGTCGCCGGGCAGCAGCACCCCGGAGGCTCCGTCAGCACCGGTGTGCCGCAGCGCTCCCTCGAGCACCCAGGTCACGATCTCGACGTCGGCGTGCGGGTGGTCGGCGTACCCGGTCCCCGGCGGCAGGGTCTCGTCGTTGAGCGCCACCAGGGAGGCGAAGCCGAGGTTCTCGGGGTCGTAGTGCCGGCCGAAGGCGAACGAGTGCCGGGTCGAGCGGCCCCCGTCCTCGGTGACGAACCGATCGCCAGCACGCCGTACGTCGATGCTCACCGGGTGATTCTCCGCTACAGCACCAGCTCGGGCTTCACCCGCTGCACCGTCCAGATGCGTTGCCGGCGGGCCGCCCACGACGACGCCGCGAGGGCGATCAGCAGCCAGACCAGCAGCACCAGCGCGTCGCGGGCGACCAGGTTCGTCACACCGCCGTACATCAGCTGGCGCAGGCCGTCGACGGCGTACGTCATCGGCAGTACGTGGTGCAGCCCGTACAGCGGCTGCGGGATCGTCTGCCAGGGGAAGGTGCCGCCGGCGGTGACCAGCTGCACCACCATCAGGACCAGCCCGAGGAACTGCCCGGTCGCGCCCAGCCAGGCGTTCAGGGCGTGCACGATCGCCACGAAGGTCACCGACATCAGCACCAGGAACAGCCAGGTGCCGCCGAGGTTGCGCGGCACGATGTTGATCACCGCCGCGACCACCCCGAGCAGCAGGGTCACCTGGACGATGCCGGCCAGTGCCGGCGTCACCCAGCCGCCGAGCGCCACCCGGAGCGGTCGCTGGTTCGCGGCCATCGCCCGGCGCGACAGCGGTCGCACCAGCAGGAACAGGACGTAGGCGCCGATCCAGGCGGCGAGGCCCATGAAGAACGGGGCCAGCCCTGCGCCGTACGAGCCTGCTGAGGTCTGGGCCACGTTCTGGATCGCGACCGGGTCGCCGATGGTCTTCGCGATCCGGTCGCGCTGGGCGTCGCTGACGTCGGGCACCGAGCTCACCCCGGTGCCGAGCTTGGTGGCCAGGGTCGAGGCGCCGGTGGCGAGCGTGCCCAGGCCGGTTCCGAGCTGGTCCGACCCGGTGCGGAGCCTGTCGGCACCGACGGCCAGCTGGGTCGCTCCGCTGTGGGCGGACCTGATCCCGGAGAGCAACGCCGACGCCGAGTCGGCCAGGGTGCGTGACCCGGTCGCGACCTGGTTCGCTCCGCCGGACAGCGCGCTCAGCTGGGACGCTGCCGCGTTGGCTGCCTGGTTGGCGTCGCTGAGCGGACGGGCCAGCCGGTTGTAGACGTCGAGCAGCTGGTTCTCCTGCGAGGCCGTCAGCCCGATCGCGTTCATCCGGTTCACCAGGTCGACCTGGTGGTCGTAGTAGGCGTTGCGGGCGTCGGCCGCGAGCGCCGCGACGTTGGTCCCCAACCGCGCGATCTCGGCGTTGCCGCGGGCGACCTTCAGGGCGCCGTCGGCCAGCCGGTTGGTGTCTCCCGGCAGTGCGGACGACCGGCTCTCCAGGGTGCCGAGCCCCGCCGCGAGCTTCGTCGACCCGGTACGGAGCCTCTTGGCTCCGGTGCTGAGCTTCGCGGCACCGGTGACCGCCGTCGCCGCGCCGTCGTGCAGCTTCCCGGCGCCGTCGGCGGCCTGTTGGAGCGATCCGCGGATCTGCCCGAAGCCGAGCAGGAACTGCGAGGCCGCCTCGCTGCTGACGCGTTTGCCGATCGCCTCGCGCACCTTGCCGGTGACGGTGTCGGCGATGGTCGTCGAGAGGTAGGAGTTCGCGTCGTTCGTGGTCATCGTCAGCCGGGCCTGCTCCGGGGTGTAGCGGGTCGTCGAGGCGAGCGCGGCGGAGAAGTCGGCGGGGATGGTCAGGGCGAAGTCGTAGGTCCCGTCCTTGACACCGTCGTGCGCCGTCGCAGCGCTGACCACGTGCCAGGCGAAGGAGTGCTGCTGGACGAGCTCGTCGGCGACCTCGCGGCCGGCGTCGAGCTTCGCGCCGTCCGCGGTCGTGCTGCCCTGGTCGAGCACGACCAGCGCTGCGGGGACCTCGTGCAGACGGCCGTACGGGTCGTGGTTGGCGTAGAGGTACAGCCCGCCGTACAGGGTCGGGACCAGGACGAGCGCCAGGACGGCGATCCGCCGCATCCGCCCGGAGGTGATCCGCTGGAGCTCGGTGAAGGCGATCCGGAGCGCAGTCATGACGGGTCCTCTTCGGTGGCGGCCTGGGTCTCGGGCAGCACGCTCTCGGGCGGTACGGGTGCGGGCAGGTCGGGGGCGATCAGGTCGAAGGCGACGTCCAGGTCCACGTCGTAGACGGAATCGTCGTACTCCGGCAGCAGGTCCGGCTCCGGCTCCGGCGCCGGAGCCGGTTCGGGTTCGGGCTCGGGCTCGGGTTCGGGCTCGCTGGTGTGCGCCGCGAGCAGGCTGGCCAGGTGCGGGGGCAACGGTGGGATCACGTCCTCGAGGGGCACCTCGGCGCCGAGCTCACCGAGGTTGAACTCGGCGTTGCCGAACGGAACGGTGCGGATCTGCGGGGCCAGGTTCTCGATGTGCCGGGCCACCCCGATCGAGGTGGTGACCAGGACGCCGAAGCCTCGGGCCGCTAGATCGGTCGCGACCTCCAGCCAGCCGTCGACATCGACCCCGTGACGCTCGGGTAGGGCGAGAACGAGGTAGCCGATGTCGGGTCGCAGTGCTGCCAGCCGTGCCAGGACCAGGCTCCTGGTGCCCGCCGGGAGCTCGTCCATCCGTTGCTCGTGCAGTGCCCAGAGGCCGTTCTTCGACATCCAGCTCTCGACCTGCGAGGAGCGGGCCGGCCTGCCCGCCATCGCGAGCTCCTCGCCGACGATCGTGGTCAGCCGGCTGACGTCGTCAGGCTCGCTCACCGTCGGTACGTCGACCAGGGCGACCCGGTCCTGCAGCGTCCTCGGCCTTGGGTCGTCCTCGACGCTCACCTCGCCACCGCCGGCCACCAGCCGCCCGCCGGCGATCAGGGCGAGCAGGCTGTGGTGGTGGCCCGGGTCGCCATACACGACGACGATCTCGCCCGGACGGACGCTGACCGTGGTCGGGTGCAGCAGGGTGCGGCGGTGGTCCGCGGCCCAGACGCCGGCAAGGTCGAGGCCGCTCTTCGAGGTGCTCATGCTGCGGTGGTTCCGAACGGGAAGGTGGCGATCACGTGGGTGTCCTCTTCTTCGACGTGGACAAGGAGGGCTTCGACGGCGTGCGCGTGGATCGGCAGCATAGGGCCGAGTAGTGCCCCGAGGTCGGTGCTGGACCCGGCGGGCTCCACAGGGAGGGTCAGGTGCGGAACGATGTCGTCGAACTCGCCACCGTACGGAGGGAACTCGGGGAAGCGCCGGTGCAGCTCGGTGGTGAGCAGCCGGAACGTGCTCGCCGGTTCCGGTGCCAGGTAGCTGACGCCACCGGGGAACTCGCAGACGTCGACCAGGTCGAACCCGAACGGGGTGAGGTCGGCGAAGAACGCAGCGAGGTCGTCGAGGACCACGTCGTCGACGTCGGCAGCGCGGTGAAAGGGGGCCAGCAGGGTGATGTGCGAGCCGACCCTGCCCTCGACCTCGCGAAGCTCCTGCGGGAGCTTGAGCACCCGGGAACGCACCAGCTGCTCCGCCTCTCGCACCGGGATCACGATCCCGGTCATGGGCAGACTGGTGGCTGGAGCTGGAGGGACCGGCACGGAGTCCACGCCTGCACCGTAGCGCCGCCGTCCCTATTCTGTGCTCATGGGCGCGGGTCACTCGCACGATCACTCCCACGCCACCGGGCGTGCGGAGGATCGTCGCCGTCTGCTGGTGGTCCTGGCGGTCACCGTCACCGTCGTCGGGGTCGAGGCCCTCGGTGCCTGGTGGAGCGGATCGCTGGCGCTCCTCGCCGATGCCGGCCACCTGCTCACCGACGCTGCCGGGATCCTGATCGCGCTGTCCGCGTCGCTGATCGCGACCCGGCCGCCGAGCCCGCGACGGACGTTCGGGTACCACCGCGTGGAGATCCTGGCCGCCGTGGTGAACGCCCTCGTGCTCGTCGCCGTCTGCGGCTACCTCGCGTACGCCGGCACCCGGCGACTGATCCATCCGGTGCACGTCGACGCCGGCCAGCTGATGGTGTTCGCAGGGATCGGCCTGGTCGCCAACCTGTTCTCGGTGGGTGTGCTGTCGCGCAGCAAGGAACGATCGCTGAACATGAGGGGCGCGTACACCGAGGTCCTCAGCGATGCGTTCGGTTCGCTGGCCGCGCTGGTCGCCGGGCTGCTGGTGCTGACCACCGGGTTCCTGCGGGCCGACTCGCTGGCCTCGCTCGCCATCGCGCTGCTGGTGCTGCCGCGTGCCTGGACGCTGTTCCGCGACGCCGGCGCCGTGCTGCTCGAGGCGACGCCTCCGGATCTCGACCTGGAGGAGGTCCGTGGCTTCCTGTGCAGGTTCGACGGGGTGGTCGACGTGCACGACCTGCACGCCTGGACGATCACCAGCGGGATGTCGGCGCTCTCGGCGCACGTCACCGTCACCGACGCTGCGCTCGAGGCGCGCGGGGTCGGCGAGATCCTCGACGACCTCACCGGGTGCGTGCACGAGCTGTTCGGCATCGACCACCCGACGTTCCAGGTCGAGCCCGAGTCGCACCGCGACCACGAGCTCGACACCGAGCACCCCTAGTTCCTGGGCCTCAGCCGGCGCAACCCAGCTCGACACCCTGCTTGATCGCCCGCTTCGCGTCGAGCTCGGCAGCAATGTCGGCTCCGCCGATGATGGCGGCCTCGCGCCCGGCGGTGACCAGGTCGTCGTACAGGCCGCGGACGGATTCCTGACCGGCGCAGATCACCACGTGGTCCACGGCGAGCACCTGAGGCGTGCCGTCCACGGAGAGGTGCAGACCGGCGTCGTCGATCAGGTCGTACGTCGCTCCGCTGATCTGCCGGACCCCGGACTGCTGGAGGACCGCGCGGTGCGCCCAGCCGGAGGTCTTGCCCAGGTCCTTGCCGATCATCGAGGTCTTGCGCTGGATCAGCACGACCTCGCGGGCAGGCGTGCGCTCGGTCGGCTCGGTGAGCCCGCCGCGAACCTGGTCAGGGTCGCCGACGCCCCAGTGCGCCAGCCAGTCCTCGAGCGTCTCGGGCGTGTGGGTCAGGAACACGGACACGTCGACACCGATGCCGCCGGCGCCGATCACGGCCACCCGGTTGCCGACGGTGACGGTGCCGTCGAGCACGTCGGCGTACGAGACCGCCTTCGGGTGGTCGATCCCGGGGATGGCCGGCATCCGCGGCTCGACGCCGGTGGCGATCACGACCTGGTCGAAGTCCGTGAGGGATGCTGCGTCCGCCTCGGTCGACAGCCGTACGTCGACGCCGAGGACCGCGAGCCGGCGGGTGTAGTAGCGCAGCGTCTCGGCGAACTCCTCCTTGCCGGGGATCGCCATCGCGAGCCGGAACTGGCCGCCGAGCTGCGGGCCCTTCTCGAAGAGCGTCACCTTGTTCCCGGCCTCGGCGAGGGAGACCGCAGCGGACAGCCCCGCCGGTCCGGCACCGACGACGGCGACCTGACGTGGCCGCAGCGTCGGGGTGAGCACCAGCGCGGTCTCGTGGCAGGCGCGCGGGTTGACCAGGCAGGAGGCCTTCTTGTTCTTGAAGACGTGGTCCAGGCAGGCCTGGTTGCAGGCGATGCAGGTGTTGATCTCGTCGGCACGTTCGGCGGCCGCCTTGTTGATGAACTCCGGATCGGCCAGCAGCGGCCGGGCCATCGAGACCAGGTCGGCGGTGCCGTCCGCGATCAGGCTGTCGGCGAGCTCGGGGGTGTTGATCCGGTTCGAGGCGCAGACCGGGATCGCGACCTCCTTCTTGAGACGTGCGGTCGTCCAGGCCCAGGCGCCCCGCGGTACCTGGGTGATGATCGTCGGCACCCGGGCCTCGTGCCAGCCGATGCCGGTGTTGATCACGGTGGCACCGGCGTCCTCGATCAGCAGCGCCAGCTCCACCACCTCGTCCCAGGTCTGCCCGCCCTCGACCAGGTCGAGCAGCGAGAGCCGGTAGATGATCGGGAAGCCCTCCCCGACGGTCTCCCGGGTACGGCGGACGATCTCGATCGGGAACCGCATCCGCCGTGCCGCGGTGCCGCCCCAGATGTCGTCGCGGTGGTTGGTCCGCTCGGCGAGGAACTGGTTGATCAGGTAGCCCTCGGAGCCCATGATCTCGACGGCGTCGTACCCGGCCCGCTGCGCCAGACCGGCGGCGCGAGCGAAGTCGTCGACCGTCTGGTCCACGCCCTTGGTGGACAGGGCGCTCGGCTTGAACGGGTTGATCGGCGCCTTGATCGCGGACGCGGAGACCGAGAACGGGGTGTAGCCGTAGCGCCCCGCGTGCAGGATCTGCATCGCGATCGCGCCGCCGGCCTGGTGGACGGCGTCGGTGACCTGGTGGTGACGCTGGGCCTGCAACCGGGTGGTCATCTCGGAGGCGAAGGGCTTCAGCCAGCCGCGCTTGTTGGGTGCGTACCCACCGGTGATGATCAGACCGACGCCGCCGGCCGCACGCTCCGCGTAGTACGCCGCCAGCTTCGGCAGGTCCCAGACGTAGTCCTCGAGCCCGGTGTGCATCGAGCCCATCACCGCCCGGTTGCGCAGGGTGAGGTTGCCGAGGGTGATCGGTTCCAACAGGTGCGGGTAAGCCGTCATGCGTGTGCCTCCAGGTACTCGGTGAGCCAGGCGATCCAGAAGGTCTCCTGGAGGATGCCGCCGCGCAGCACCAGGTAGGTGTCGAGCGGCTGGCCGGTCAGCTGATCAGGGTCGGGGTAGTCGCGTGCCGCCATCGCCTCGTAGTGGCCCTGGCGAACGCGGTGGTCAGCGATCAGCTCGGCGATGTTGGCCAGCAGGGCGCCCCGGTCGCCGTACGACGCGGCCCGCATCTTCACCGCGATCTCGCTGCGGAAGCCGGCCCGCGGGGTGGTCGTCGAGATCCAGTCCGCGAGGGCCTGGTGGCCGACGTCGGTGACGGTGTACTCGCGCTTCTCCGGGCGACCGGTCTGCAGCACGGTCTCGGCAGTGACCCAGCCGTCGGTCTCCATCCGGCGCAGCACCTTGTAGATCTGCTGGTGGGTGGCGCTCCAGAAGAACCCGATCGAGCGGTCGAACCGGTGCGCCAGCTCGAGACCGGCGGCCGGTCGTTCGCTCAGGGCGACGAGCAGTGCGTGTTCGAGGGCCACGGGGAGATCCTGCCTCGGATCGGACCCCTATGCAACTAGTTGCACACGTGCCGCTGGTCACGACCGGTTAGTGCACCGGCGCAGTAGGACTAGCATTCCGCCATGCGCCTGAGCCGACTCGCCCCTGTCGTCGTCCTGCCCCTGGTCCTCGCCTCCGCAGCTGCCTGCGGCACGGTGAAGGACACGTCCGGTGACAACAAGTCCGGCTCGACAGCGGCGTCCTGCTCGGTCAAGGACCTGCCGGTGAAGATGTCGGGCATGCTCACCATCGCGACCGACACGCCGGCGTACGACCCGTGGTTCTCCCACAACGACCCGACCAACGGCAAGGGCTTCGAGTCCGCCGTGGCGTACGCGGTCGCCAAGCAGCTCGGCTTCGACAAGTCCAAGGTGATGTGGGTCAAGGAGCCGTTCAACAACTCCTACGCGCCCGGTCCGAAGAAGTTCGACTTCGACATCAACCAGATCTCGATCACGCCGGACCGCGCCCAGAAGGTCGACTTCTCCGACGGCTACTACTCCGCGGCGCAGGCGGTCGTGGTCCTCGACAAGAACAAGGTCGCCGCCACCTCGCTGGCCGACCTCAAGAGCCTCAAGCTCGGCGCCCAGACCGGGACGACCAGCCTCACCGCGATCCGCGACGAGATCAAGCCGAGCCACGACCCGGTCGTCTTCCCGAACGACAACGTCGCCAAGCAGGCACTGCTGCGCGGCCAGGTCGACGCGATCGTCACCGACCTGCCCTCGGCGTTCTACATCACTGCCGCCGAGATCAGCGGCTCCTCGATCCTCGGTCAGTTCCAGGCACAGTCCGGGACCCCGGAGCAGTTCGGGCTGCTGCTCGCCAAGGGCAGCGGCCTGACCACCTGCGTGGACAAGGCGATCGCGACGCTGAAGAGCAACGGCACCCTGGCCGGTCTGGAGAAGCAGTGGCTCTCCCAGACGGTGAACGTGCCCGTCCTGCAGTGAGCGCGCCCGCGGCCAGCTGGACCCCCAGCGAGCGCGAGCGCGAGCGTCAGGCGGTACGTCGCAGGATCCGGCGGCGGAGCCTGGCGATCGCCGTCGGGATCACCGTCGTGGTCTTCGGCACCGTCTGGGCGGTGACCGTCACCTCGCCGGGCTGGACCGTCTTCAAGGCCGACTTCCTGAGCTGGCACGACGCCAAGGCGAGCTTTCCGAGCATCATCAAGGGTTTCTGGATCAACGTCCGGATGTTCGCCGTCGCCGAGCCCACCATCCTGGTGCTCGCGATCCTGATCGCGCTGACCCGGAACTCGGTCACACCCTGGCTGACACCGGCGCGGCTGGTGGCCGTCGTCTACACCGACGTCTTCCGCGGGCTCCCCTCGATCCTGGTCGTCTACGTCGCCGTCTTCGGGATCACCGCGCTCGAGCTGTCCGGGGTGCCGACGAGCTCCACGGTGATGGGAACGATCGCGCTGGTCCTCTGCTACAGCGCGTACGTGGCCGAGGTGGTCCGCGCCGGCATCGACTCGATCCATCCCTCGCAGATCGCCAGCGCGGAAGCACTGGGACTGACCAGGACCCAGACCACCCGGTTCGTCGTGCTTCCGCAGGCACTCCGCCGGGTGACGCCGCCGCTGGTCAACGACTTCGTGTCGCTGCAGAAGGACACCTGCCTGGTTGCCTCGGTCGGGGTCTTCGAGAGCCTGTTCGCCGCGCAGGACTACGGCAACTACCACTTCAACTTCACCCCGTTCCTGGTCACCGGCCTGTTCTTCCTGGCGATGACCATCCCGCTGGCGAGGTTCACCGACTGGATGGCGCACCGCGCCCGGGTCCGGGAGCGTGGCCGATGAGCGAGCTGCTGCTGGAGGTCTCCGGCTTGCGCAAGTCGTACGGCGGCACGACCGTCCTCGACGACATCGACCTGAGCGTGAACAAGCACGACGTGATCTGCCTGATCGGGTCCTCGGGCTCCGGCAAGTCCACCCTGCTGCGCTGCCTGAACCTGCTCGAGGACATCGACGACGGGGTGATCTCGTTCAACGGCCGGGAGATCTCCGACCCGCTGGTCGATCCACGCCAGGTGCGCCGCGAGATCGGGATGGTCTTCCAGGCCTACAACCTGTTCCCGCACCTGAGCGTGCTCGCGAACTGCACGTTGGCACCGCGGCGGGTGTCCGGCGAGCCGAAGCCACAGGCAGAGGCGCGTGCGATGGAGCTGTTGCGGCGGTGCGGCCTGGCGGACAAGGCGACGTCGTACCCGGACCAGCTCAGCGGCGGCCAGCAGCAGCGGGTCGCGCTGGTTCGTGCGCTGTGCACGAACCCGTCCCTGCTGATGCTCGACGAGATCACCGCCGCGCTCGACCCCGAGCTCGTCGGGGAGGTGCTCGAGATCGTCCGGGCCGAAGCAGCCGGTGGGATGACGATGATCCTGGCCACCCACGAGATGGCGTTCGCCCGCGAGGTCGCGACCAAGGTCTGCTTCCTGCACCAGGGCCGGATCCTCGAGCAGGGGCCGCCGAGCGAGATCTTCACCAACCCCCGCGAGGAGCGGACCCGCGAGTTCCTGCAGCGGGTCCTGCCGCACCGACCGGAGTAGCGTCGCCGCCATGGACGCCGCTGAACTCCGGGCCGTACAGGCACCGCTGAAGGAGCTGTACCGCGACGAGCCGTCGACCGCGATCACGCCGCTCACCGCGCACGGCCGGATCGCGTCGGCCGGGGTCACCTTCGACGTCGACCAGTTCGCCGGCGTCAGCCGCGCCGGGCTGCACCGCGCCACCGGCGGCGACGGTGCTGACGCGTGCTCCGGCGACATGCTGCTCGAGGCGCTGCTCGCCTGCGCCGGCGTGACGCTGCACTCGGTCGCCACCGCGATGGGCCTCGAGCTCCGGTCCGTCACCGGACGGGTCGACGGGACGTTCGACGCACGGGGAACCCTCGGCATCGACCGTGACGCTCCGGTCGGGGTGCAGGACCTCGTGGTCACGTTCGTGGTCGACACCGATGCCGACGACGCTGCCCTGGAACGGCTGGCCACCTCGACCGGGCGCTACTGCGTCGTGGGTCGTTCGCTCGCCAACGAGCCGGAGATCCGGATCACCCGCGCGTGAGGCTGCGACAAGTCGATGACAGTGAATCTGTCATGATCCGCGCATGACTATCCAGCTCGGACAGGGCACCGGCCCGCTCAAGGGGATCAAGGTCGTCGAGATCGCCGGCATCGGGCCCAGCCCGCACGCGTGCATGATCCTGG
>JAOPXD010000174.1 GCA_025965315.1 Marmoricola sp. | reverse complement strand
CTCTTCCTGCTCGGCTGGGCGATCTTCACCGCCTACATGGTGATCCCGGCCTCCCGGGTGAGCACGGCGGTGCTCGCGGTCTTCGTCCTGCTGACGATCACGTTCATCCTGCTCGCCTGGGGTGACTTCGCGGTCTCGAAGACGCCGACCCACATCGGCGGATGGACAGGTCTCGCCACCGCCGCAGCCGCCTGGTACGCCTCGTTCGGCGGCGTCACGGCGTTCACGCACGGCAAGTCGCTGGTCCCCACCGGCACCCGCTGAGGACGTCCCCTCGGCCGCGCGAAGTGGTCCCCCTAGGCTGGCCTGAGCCGGCACAACACCGGTCGCACACCCACACGTCCGAGGAGTCCTCGATGAGCAACGAAGCGCTGTCCAACCTGAGTCACGAGTCGCGCAGGTTCGATCCGCCGGCGGAGCTCGCGGCCAGCGCGAACCTGACGGCTGCTGCCTATGCGGAGGCGGAGTCGGATCAGCTGGGGTTCTGGGCCAAGCAGGCTGACCGGCTGACCTGGGAGACCCGGTGGGACGAGGTGCTGGACTGGTCGAACCCGCCGTTCGCGAAGTGGTTCGTGGGCGGGAAGCTGAACGCGGCGTACAACTGCGTGGACCGGCACGTCGAGGCTGGTGCCGGGGACAAGGTCGCGTTCCACTGGGTCGGCGAGCCCGAGGACGATTCCCGTGACATCACCTACGCGGAGCTGAAGGACGAGGTCTGCAAGGCCGCGAACGCGATCACCGAGCTCGGCATCGAGAAGGGTGACCGGGTGGCGATCTACCTGCCGATGATCCCCGAAGCGGTGATCGCGATGCTGGCGTGCGCGCGGATCGGGGCCCCGCACACGGTGGTCTTCGGTGGTTTCTCCGCCGAGGCGCTCTCCTCGCGGGTGCTCGATTGCGGCGCGAAGCTGATCATCACCGCGGACGGCGGCTACCGGCGCGGTGCGGCGTCGGCGTTGAAGCCGGCCGTGGACGAGGCGGTCGCGAAGGTCGAGGCCGAGCAGCCCGGTCTGGTCGAGAACGTCCTGGTCGTACGGCGTACCGGGCAGGACGTGGCCTGGAACGGCGACATCGACATCTGGTGGCACGACCTGGTCGAGGAGTCCTCGACGATCCACGAGCCGGAGTTCTTCGATGCCGAGCACCCGCTCTACGTCATGTACACCTCGGGTACGACGGGCAAGCCGAAGGGGATCCTGCACACCACGGGTGGGTACCTGGTCGGGGCGGCGTACACGCACTGGGGGATCTTCGACCTCAAGGCCGAGACCGACGTGTACTGGTGCACCGCGGACATCGGCTGGGTCACCGGGCACTCCTACATGGTCTACGGACCGCTGGCGAACCAGGCCACCAGCGTGATGTACGAAGGCGTCCCTGACGCCCCGCACAAGGGTCGTTGGTGGGAGATCGTGGAGAAGTACAAGGTGTCGATCTTCTACACCGCCCCGACCGCGATCCGGACCTTCATGAAGTGGGGCGATGACATCCCTGCGAAGTTCGACCTGTCCAGCCTGCGGTTGCTGGGCAGCGTGGGCGAGCCGATCAACCCGGAGGCGTACATCTGGTACCGGGAGACCATCGGGTCCGGGAAGACCCCCGTGGTCGATACCTGGTGGCAGACCGAGACCGGCTCGATCCTGATCTCACCGCTGCCCGGGGTGACCTCGGCCAAGCCCGGGTCGGCGATGAAGGCGATCCCCGGGATCGTGGCCGACGTCGTCAACGACGAGGGCGAGTCGGTGCCCGACGGGTCCGGCGGCTACCTGGTGATCCGGGAGCCGTGGCCGTCGATGCTGCGGACCTTGTGGGGCGATGACGAGCGGTTCAAGGAGACCTACTGGTCGCGGTTCCCCGGGATGTACTTCGCCGGCGACGGCGCGAAGAAGGACTCCGACGGTGACGTCTGGGTCCTGGGTCGGGTCGATGACGTCATGAACGTCTCGGGCCACCGGCTTTCGACCACCGAGATCGAGTCCGCGCTGGTCAGCCACCCCAAGGTCGCCGAAGCAGCCGTGGTCGGCGCCACCGACGAGATGACCGGCCAGGCCGTGTGCGCCTACGTGATCCTGCGCGACACCGCGGGCGACGGCGGGCCCGACATCGTCAAGGAGCTCCGCGACCACGTCGCCAAGGAGATCGGCGCGATCGCCAAACCCCGCCAGATCATGATCGTCGCCGAGCTCCCCAAGACCCGCTCGGGCAAGATCATGCGCCGCCTGCTCCGCGACGTCGCCGAGAAGCGCGAGGTCGGCGACGTCACCACCCTCGCCGACGACAGTGTGATGCGGCTGATCGCCGAAGGCGCAGCGACCAGCACCGAGGACTGACGGGCGACGTCAGCCCTGGCAGAGAAGCTGGCCGTAGGGCCCTTCGGTCGAGCGGCGCTCGGTGACGTGGCCGTCGACCGTGATCACGCAGGTCACCGGGTACCCGCGCGCACCGGCCTGCAGGAAGAGCTGGGCGTAGTCGGGCTGGCCGTACGCCGTGGTGCCCAGGCTCCAGCGGTTCTGCACGTTCTTCACGATCCCGGACGCGTGGTCCAGGCTGGTCGGGACGACGTACCCGATGGTCCCGATCGGGGCCTGCGAGGTGACCGTCATGACGACGTGGTGCTTGGGCAGGTACTTGTAGATGCTGCCACCCTGGAGTCCCGGCATGTTCAGCGTGCCTGAGGAGGATCCGCCGCTCAGACCCTTGCCGTACTGGGCCAGCGCCTTGTTGAACTCGCTGGTGACACCGCTGACGGTCGTCGGGCTGGCCGAGGGGCTGATCGTGGGCAGGTCCTGGAGAGCGCTGCGGGTCGGCGCGGTCGGGAGCGGGGCGCCGAGGGACTCGGATCCGGGATCGGTCGGGGTGTTCGTCGGGCGTACGAGCAGCCACACCAGGGCGACGACAAGGACGCCTGCGACGGCTGCGAGGCCGGCGGCGACCTTGGGGCGATGACGGATCCATTCCATGGACGACTCAACGAGCGACATGGTTCAAGGTTAGGGCGATTAGTCCGAATCGGCCCGAGTCCAGCGTCACATTCCGCTCGGACCTGCCGGTTGTGCCCGGTTCGAGACGATCAGGCTGAGCACGGTGGTGACGCCCAGCGTGCCGATGATCACGGCCAGGGAGACCCAGATCGAGATGTCCGGCGCCCAGCCCACGTGGTGCCCACCGTTCACGAACGGCAGCTCGTTCTCGTGCAGCGCGTGCAGGACCAGCTTGACGCCGATGAAGGCGAGCAGGACGGCCAGTCCGTAGGACAGGTACACGAGCCGTTCCAGCAGACCACCGATCAGGAAGTACAGCTGGCGCAGACCCATCAGCGCGAAGATGTTCGCCGTCATCACCAGGTACGGCTCCTTGGTCAGGCCGTAGATCGCCGGGATCGAGTCGAGCGCGAACAGCAGGTCGGTGGTGCCGAGAGCGACGACCACGATGAACATCGGTGTCACCAGCCGCTTGCCGGCCACCCGGACGAAGACCTTCGTACCGTGCCACTCCGACGTCGCCGGCAGCCGTCGTTCGACCCAGCTGATCAGCGCGGACTGCTCGTACTCTCCTTCGTCGGAGCTGTCCTTCGCGAGTTTGACCGCGGTCCAGATCAGGAAGAGACCGAAGAGGTAGAAGACCCAGCTCACGTTGTTGATCGCTGCCGCTCCGAGGGCGATGAACACCCCGCGCATCAGCAGGGCGATCACGATGCCGATCAGCAGCGCGGTCTGCTGGTAGGCACGCGGTACCCCGAACCGGGTCATGATGATCAGGAAGATGAAGAGGTTGTCGACCGAGAGCGAGTACTCGGTCAGCCAGCCGGCGAAGAACTCGGTCCCGTACCGGTGCCCGGAGATCAGCCACACGCAGATCCCGAAGGCGACGGCGAGACCGAGGAAGCCGGCGAGGGCGAGAGTGACCTCGCGCCGGGTCGGCTCGTGCGGACGACGTCCGATCACCACGACGTCGAAGACCAGCAGGGCTGTGGTGAGGCCGATGGTGAGACACCAGACCAGCGGGGAAACGTGCATCAGGTCAATCCTCCGGACATGCGTCGATGACGGTCCGGAGGTCTCTTCCGCCCGCCCGCGGTACTGCCGGGCGAACCGACGGCCCCGGGTCGGTGCACTGGCACCGGCCGTGATGACGAGACCGCCGCGAAGGAATACTCCCCTCCAACTGGCTCCATCCTCCCATCTCGGATCAGCGGTGGCAAAGCCACCGGCAGATACGATCAGCGCCTGATGATGGACGTCCGCCGCCCCCGTTTCCTGCCGGACCCCGACAAGGGCGAGAGCCTGTTCCTGGGCGACCTCTTCCGCTCCGAGACCGTCGGCGGGGTGCTGGCGCTGGTGGCCGCTGCCGTGGCGGTCTGCTGGATGAACCTGGACCCGTCGTCGTACACCTCGTTGCGGCACCACGACCTCGGCCCGCTCGACCTGGAGCACTGGGCGGCCGACGGAGCGCTGACGGTGTTCTTCTTCGTCGCCGGGCTGGAGCTCAAGCGCGAGTTCCTGGTCGGGTCGCTGCGTCGCCCGGCCGACGCAGCCGTGCCGGTGGTGGCGGCGATCTGCGGAGTGGCGGTCCCTGCCCTCGTCTACGTCGTGGCCGATCGCGGTACCGGCAACCTCGAGGGCTGGGCGATCCCCGCTGCCACCGACATCGCCTTCGCGCTCGCCGTCCTCGCCGTCGTCGGATCGGCGCTGCCCACCCAGCTGCGGGCCTTCCTGCTCACCCTCGCGGTGGTCGACGACCTGATCGTGATCGCGATCATCGCGGTGTTCTACACCGACACCGTGCACCTCGGCGCGCTCCTCGGAGCGATCGGCGTCTTCATCGCGTACGGCGTGCTGCAGCGGCTCCGGGTCCGGACGGCGCTCGTCTACCTGCCGCTGGCCGTGGGCGCCTGGTGGCTGGTCCACGAGAGCGGGATCCATGCGACCGTCGCCGGGGTCACCCTCGGCCTGCTGACCCGGGTGCTTCCTGATGCCGACGAGAACCGTTCGCCTGCCGAGCGCCTCGAGCACCGGATCTCGCCGATCAGCGCCGGCGTCGCGGTGCCGTTCTTCGCACTGATGAGCGCCGGGGTCAGGTTCGGTGGCGGCGTCGACCTGGTCCGGGACCCGATCGTGATCGGCGTCGTCCTCGGTCTGGTCCTCGGCAAGCCGGTCGGCATCCTCGCCGGCGCGGCCCTGGTCACCCGCTTCACCCGGGCCGAGCTCGACCCTGCGGTCAGCTGGTGGGACCTCACCGGCCTCGCCGTCCTGGGCGGCGTCGGCTTCACCGTCTCGCTGCTGGTCTCCGACCTGTCGTTCGGCGACGCCCGGGCGGAGCAGGCCAAGACCGCGGTGCTGATCGGCTCGGTCGGCGCAGCCCTGCTCGGTGCGCTGCTGCTCGGCAGACGCAACCGGTACCACGGCACGCGCGAGCGGTAAGGTGCCACCGGCAGCACCACCAAGGCCGGTACGACGAAGGGAATGGCCCATGGCAGAGCGAGAGCCCGCCGCAGAAGACCCGACGATCGGCAAGCTCGTGGTCGATGCGTTCGACGACCTGGGCGTCCTGCTGCGCGGGATCATCGAGCTGGCCAAGTCCGAGCTCAAGGTCAGCTTCAAGGCCGGCGGCCTCGGCATCGTCTTCTTCGCACTCGCCGGGTTCATCTCGCTGCTGGCGATCATCATGGCCTCGATCGCGATCGCGCTCTTCATCGCGATGGCGGGCATCGAGGTGGCCTGGAGCTTCCTGATCGTCTTCGGCGGTTACGTGCTCCTCGCGGCCCTGCTGGGCCTGCTCGGCTACCTGAAGGTGCGCAAGGTCCGTGCCCCCGAGCGCACCATCGCCCAGGCGCAGGAGATGCCGCGGGCGCTCACCGGGCACGACGGCTGAGAACCTGCTGGCGCGTCCCTGGTCAGGCGCAGCTGCCGCTGGACACCGTGGTGTCGGCGTTCAGGCCCCGGGCCGCTGCGTCGGCGACCTGGTGGGTCGTGAGTGCGTAGCCGGTCTGCTTGTCGCTGACCGACGCCGCGAAGATCACGCCGAGCACCTTGCCCTCGCGGGAGACCAGCGGGCCGCCGGAGTTGCCCGGACGGACCTTGCTGCGCAACGAGAACACCTCACGGGTGACGGTGCCGCGGCCGTAGATGTCCGGTGAGCGCAGCCGCTGGACCGCCCTGATCCGGGCCGGCTCGGCGTCGAACGGGCCGTCGTTCGGGTACCCGAGGACGACCGCCGGCTGTTTCGCCGCCCCGGCGGTGGTGTCGAAGTGGATCACCGGTCCGGCGATGTCGACGTCGAGGATCGCGACGTCGATCGAGGAGTTGTAGTAGACGACCCGGGCCGAGACGTTCCGGGTCCCGACCCGGACCTTCGGGTCGGTCACCCCCGCGACCACGTGCGCGTTGGTCATCATCCGGTGCGGGGAGTACAGGAACCCGCTGCCCTCGATGCCGTCGCCGCAGTGGTTGTTGCCACGGATCTTGAAGACGCTGAGCTCGGCGTGCTCGACCTTGGCGATGTGCACGACGTTGCCCGGTGGCGGGGCCACCGTGACGATCCGCTCCGGGGCGAACGGCTCCAGGTAGCGCGGGAAGAACCCGGTGCCGACGACGTTGTTGAACCCGCGCAGCAGACCCTGGGCCTGGGAGGGCATCACCCCGTTGACCGCGGTGAGCACCTTGGAGTTGCGCACCATCGGGCCGATCCCCGGGATCTGCGAACCGCTCACGGCGACCCCGAGCATCCAGGTGACGGTGAGCACGGCGACGACGCTGAGGACCGAACCACCGACGGCGTCCAGTGCCCGGACCGGCTGCCAGGTGATCTTGGCGCGCACCCTCGTGCCGCCGTACTGGAGGATCGCCTGCCCGAAGGACGCGCACACCAGCACGACGAACAGCGCGGCCAGGGAGATCAGCAGCGACGGGTTGGCCTTGCCGAGCAGGTGCGGGGCGAGCCAGATCCCGAGCAGGCCGCCCAGGACCAGGCCGACGGTGGCGAAGGCGCCGGTGATGAAGCCCTGCCAGTACCCCGAGAGGGCGTAGGCGACCGCGACGAGAACGAGGCACCAGTCGAGGAGGTTCATCATCGCCTTCGGGTCAGCAGGGCAGGGGGCGCGTCAATCCTGACGCAGGTCAATCCTGACGCACCGGAAGCATGTAAGCGGGCAACTCCCGGGTGATGGATGCGTCCCAGGGCCGGGTCAGGCCGACGAAGTCGAACAGCTTGGTGATCACGCCGGCGGTGAAGCCCCAGAGCAGGACGTCCTTGTCGTCGCCGATCAGGAACCCCGGGCTGGAGAAACCGGCGGGGTGGACGACCGTCACGCGGTGGGTCGGATCGAGCAGCTCTGCCACCGGGGTCCGGAAGACGGCGTGCACCTCGGCCGCATCGACGACACCGACCGGACCGTTCTCGCGCCACCAGGCCAGCACCGGGGTGATCGCGAAGTTGCTCGGCGGCAACCACAGCTCGGGCAGGGTGGCCAGCACGTCGACGGACGCCGGGTCGAGACCGACCTCCTCCTGCGCCTCGCGCAGGGCCGCGGCCGTCGGCGACGCATCGTCAGGGTCGATCGAGCCGCCGGGGAACGACACCTGCCCCGGGTGCGAGCGCATCGTGTGCGCCCGCTCGGTCAGCAACAGGTCCGGACCCCGGTCGCCCTCGCCGAAGAGCATCAGCACGGCACCCGGACGAGCGTCGCCGTCCTCGGGCGGCAGCCACTTGGTCAGGTCGGCCCCGGTGATCGTCAGCGCGCCGTCGCGGATCGGCACCAACCAGTCCGGGATGGCTGTCATCCGTGCACACCGAGATGAGTGGCGACCAGGTCGTCGAGCTGCTTCGCGGACTTGATCTCGACGTACTCCTGGTAGGCGATCTTGCCGTCGGCACCGATCAGGATCAGCTTCGGGAGCCCGATCGCCCGGGTGACGCCGTCCGGGTCGGCCACCACCGGGTAGCCGACGTGCGACGTCGTCAGCAGCGCGTCGGCGCGCTTGCTGCTGGTCTCCTGGAAGTCGACCCCGAGGACGTCGACCTTGCCGGCGTACCGGCGGGCGAAGGCACCGTAGATCGGCAGCTCGCGCTTGCACGGACCGCACCACGACGCCCAGAGGTTGACCACCGCCGGGCCCTTGATCGTGCTCAGGTCGACCGCAGGATTGCCGTCGATGCCCTTCAGGGTGACCTGGGGCAGACGGTCGCTGGCGGCGTGGCCCGGCTTGTGCAGATCACTGCTGCAGCCGGTGAGCCCGGCGACCAGCACCACGGCGGCCACCAGGGCGAACGGCTTCACGCAGGACCCTGGGTCTTGACCAGCTTCGCCGCAGCCTCGGGATCGGTCGGGCCCTCGCCGTACGACGGGCACCACTGCGAGACCGTGCAGGCCCCGCAGGCGGGCTTCTTCGCGTGGCAGACCCGGCGGCCGTGCCAGATCAGGTGGTGGCTGAGCATCGTCCAGTCCTTCTTCGGGAAGATCGCTGCGATCGCGAGCTCCGCCTTGACCGGATCCGTCTCCTCGGTCCAGCCGAAGCGCCTGATCAGCCGGCCGAAGTGGGTGTCCACGGTGATCCCCGGGACGTCGAAGGCGTTGCCGAGCACGACGTTCGCGGTCTTGCGGCCCACGCCCGGAAGCGTCACCAGGTCCTCGAGACGACCGGGGACCTCACCGTCGTACCGCTCGACCAGCGCAGCCGACAGCTTGAGCAGCGACTCGGTCTTGGCCCGGAAGAACCCGAGCGGCCCGACGATGCCCTCGAGGTCCTCGCGGCGGGCCGCAGCCATCGACGGCGGGTCCGGGTACGCCGCGAACAAGGTCGGACGGACGGCGTTGACCCGGCGGTCGGTGGTCTGCGCGCTCAGCACCGTGACGACCAGCAGCTGGAACGCGTTGTCGAAGTCGAGCTCGCAGCGAGCATCCGGGTAGGTCTCGCCGAGAACACGGTCGATCCTGCGCGCGCGGCGTACCAGCGCGGCGTCGGGGGCAGGGGGTGCTGCGGGCGCAGGTCGAGGCACGCGAACAGAGTACGCAGCCGTGCCGACAGGCCCGGATCAGGGCTCCTTCCCGCCTGGACAGGTCCACCGAAAGCGGACGTGGTGACGGGATGCCACGTCATGCGACAGACTGTGACCTGCAACACTGGGGGGTGGCCCGGAAGGCCGCTCCCGATCCTGGAAGGAATGTCCGTGGACAACGACGTACTCCGTCAAGCACCGCTCTTCGGCGCACTGGACGACGAGGCGGCCCTCGCGCTGCGCTCGTCGATGACCGAGGCCCGGCTGCGACGCGGGGAGGTGCTCTTCCACGAAGGCGACTCGGGCGACAAGCTCTACCTGGTCACCGACGGCAAGGTGAAGCTCGGCCGCACGTCCTCGGACGGCCGCGAGAACCTGCTCGCGATCCTCGGTCCCGGCCAGATGTTCGGCGAGCTGTCGCTCTTCGACCCGGGCCCGCGGTCGGCGACGGTCACCGCCGTCACCGAGACCAGCCTGCTGACGCTGTCCCACGACGAGCTGATCCGCTGGCTCGAGGGCCGGCCGACGGTTGCCCTCGGCATGCTCACCCAGATCGCCAGCCGGCTGCGCAAGGCCAACGATGTCAACGCCGACCTGGTGTTCTCCGACGTCCCCGGTCGCGTTGCCAAGGCGCTGCTCGACCTGGCCGACCGTTTCGGCCGGACCGCCGACGACGGCGTCCACGTGCACCACGACCTCACCCAGGAAGAGCTGGCCCAGCTGGTCGGCGCGTCCCGCGAGACCGTGAACAAGGCGCTCGCCGACTTCGCCTCGCGAGGCTGGCTCCGCCTCGAGCCGCGTTCGGTCGTCATCATGGACGTCGAGCGGATGAAGCGCCGCGCCCGCTAGCCCTGCTCGACGAACAGGCACAACCTCCGTGATCGCCGTCGTTGCGGACCGGCACGGGGCTTGTTCCTGTTGCTACGCGCGCAGGTAGGCCAGCTGGGCGCGCACGGACAGCTCGGCGGCGCCCCAGAGGATCGGGTCCACGTCCTGGTAGACGATCTCGACGATCTGGCGCGGCAGGTCGTCGACGGCGATGCCCTCGGGATGCGGCACCGCCTCCACGGTCCGGAGGGCCTCGCGGACCTGGTCGAGCCGTTGGCCGCGGTGCGCGATGTAGTAGTCGAGGGCGGCCAGCGCATCGGTGATCACCGGGCCGTGACCGGGCCAGATCGCCGCGACCTCGTGGGCCTCGGCGAGCGCGTGCAGCCGGTCGAGCGAGTCCAGGTACGCCCCCAGGACGCCGTCCGGGTGCGCCACCACGGTGGTGCCGCGACCCAGCACGGTGTCACCGGTGAGCACTGCCTGCTCGGCGGGGACCAGGAACGACAGCGAGTCGGCGGTGTGGCCGGGGGTTCCGACGACCCGGATCTCGAGGCCGTCGAGCTCGACGACGTCCCCGTCACCCAGCCCTTCGGAGCCGAGCCGGTACGCCGGGTCCAGAGCCCGTACGCCGCAGCCCCACCGGGACGCGAAGTCCTTGGCGGCCTCGGAGTGGTCGACGTGGTGGTGGGTCAGCAGGACCGTCCCCACCTCGCCGGCGACGGCCTCGATCGCGGCCAGGTGCGCCGGGTCGGGCGGTCCCGGGTCGATCACGACCGAGCGTCGGGCACCCGGCTCGCGCAGCACCCAGGTGTTCGTGCCGTCCAGCGTCATCATGTTCGCGTTCGGCGCGAGCACGCACTGCGCGCGCTCACCGAACGCGCCGCCGGTCCACCCGGGCGAGCTCATCGCAGGCCCTGGGCGCCGTACTGGATCGTGCGGGTCGCCAGCAGCGCATCGGCGACCGGCGGGGTGGTGAGGGTGAAGGCATCGCCCGAGGGAACGAGCTCCGGCGTGAACATGTCGACGGTTCGCGTCGAGGCCTCGGCGATGACGGCCTCCGGCGAGGCGTGCTGACCGACATCGATGCAGGTCAGGTAGGTCGGCGGCAGCATCAGGATGGTCCGTTCCTCGGCCTGGGTCGCAGCATCGAGCGCCCGTTCCCAGACGACGTGGTCGGACTCGGTGGACACGTCCCGGGTGCGCTGGCCCTCGGGGAGCTCGGCGACGAAGAACCAGGTCCGGTAGCGCTTCGGTTCGAAGACCGGAGTCAGCCAGCCCGACCAGGCACCGAGCAGGTCGGTACGGAGCACCAGGCCGCGCCGCGACAGGAACTCGGTCATCGGGAGCTCGCGGTTCTCCAGCGCGATCCGGTCCGCCTCCCAGTCGTCGCCGGTGGTGTCGGCCACCACCGAGTCGGCGGACTCGCCGGCCAGCAGCACCCCCGACTCCTCGAAGGTCTCGCGGACCGCAGCGCACACGAGCGCGCGCGCTTTCGCCTCGTCGGTGCCGAGCCGCTCGGCCCACTCGGCAGGCGAGGGACCGGCCCAGGCGACCGCGGAGTCGAAGTCGCGCGGATCGACGCCGCCGCCGGGGAAGACGCACATCCCGCCAGCGAACTCCATCGAGACCTGCCGGCGCAGCAGGTAGAGCTCAGGACCGTCGGCTCCGGCGCGCAGCAGCACGACCGTGGCCGCGTCGCGGGGCTCGACCGGGGTCTTGGTGCCGTCGGTGAACGCACGCGCCTGCTCGGCGAAGGATTCCGGAAGCTGAACCAGACCCACGACTCAGACCTCCACGATCATCTCGACCTCGACCGGGGCGTCGAGCGGAAGCACCGGGACCCCGACCGCTGATCGCGCGTGCCGCCCGAGGTCGCCGAACACCTCACCGAGGAGCTCGGAGACGCCGTTGGCGACCAGCGGCTGACCGGTGAAGTCGGGCGTCGAGGCGACGAACACGACTACCTTCACGACGCGCTTGATCGCCTCCAGCGAGCCGAGCTCGGCGTGGATCGCGGCCAGGGCGTTCAGACCGCACTGCTGCGCGCAGGCCACCGCCTCGTCCTGGGTGACCTCGCCGCCGACCTTGCCGGTGTTCATCAGCTGCCCGTCGCGCATCGGCAGCTGGCCCGAGGTGAAGATGTAGCTGCCCGTGCGCACGGCCGGGACGTACGCCGCCACCGGCTTCGCCACCGCCGGGATGCTCAGCCCGAGCGCCGCCAGCCGTTCGGTGGGGGTGGACATCAGGCAGCCTGCGGGCGCTTGAGGAACGCGATCAGGCCACCCTGCTCGTTCTTCTCGATGTGCACGAGCTCCCAGCCGTCCTGGCCGAAGTTGTTCAGCATCAACGTCTCGTTGTGGAGCGGGATCGGCGCTACCTGGTACTCCCATTTGTTCATGCCCGTGACTCTAGTCTGGACCAATGGCCGACCTGCTGCCCGATGCCGTCGTCCGGTACGCCGAGCACGACGACGCGGTGATCGACCTGCACCTTCCCGCCGTACCGAACGGCACCCTGGTGGTGCTGGTGCACGGCGGGTTCTGGAAGGAGCAGTACGACCGCACGCACACCCGTCACCAGGCCCGTGCGCTGGCCGAGGCCGGCTTCCTGGTGGCCACGCCCGAGTACCGCCGTGTCGGTGGTGGTGGCGGCTGGCCGACCACGGCGTACGACCTGCAGATCGCGGTGAGCGCCCTGCCCGGCCTGGCCGACGCGCTCGGGGTGGGCTGGGACCGGGCCGTGATGACCGGGCACTCGGCCGGCGGACACCTCGCGCTCTGGCTGCTCAGCCGACCGCTGCCGATCCAGTTCGAGGTGGTGGTCGGGATCGCGCCCGTCTGCGACCTGGCGTACGCCGACCAGCTGAGCCTCGGTGGTGGCGCGGTCCAGGCGCTGCTCGACGGTGCTCCGTTGATCGACGCGGACCCGATGACCCTGCTCGAGGCTGCTCCGGAAGCTAGCGTGGTGCTGGTGCACGGGACCGATGACGAGGCTGTCCCCGTCGAGCTCAGTCGCAGGTTCGTTGCGACGCACCGCTGGGCAAGCCTGATCGAGCTCGGCCGCACCGGTCACTTCGAGTTCCTCGACTCGCGGTCACCGGCGTGGATCGCCGTGGTGCGAGCGCTCGGCTGACGTCGCCACGACTCCGTACGAGCCCTGTACCGGCCCGTCGTTGCGCCCTCCACCGGATTGGGTCTATACAGATTGTGGCGCAGGTCACGCCCCAGTTCCACGGGGCCAACTCACTCGGAAATGAGGAACACGTGTCCACAGCAACCCTCACCCCACCACGAACGCCACGCACCCAGCTGGACAAGTACCCCGGGACCCAGCAGCGGTTCCTGTGCCTCGGGATCGTCGTCATCGCGACGATCGTCCTCTACTACCAGTTCTACCTGGCGGGTTCGGTGGCCGCCGGCACCAACGGCAAGAACGGCATCCTGGTGGATTACCACATGTCGTTCGTGTACTACGTCAACATCGCGGTGGTCGGCTACATCCTCGGCGCGGTGGCCTCGTTCCTGACCGGCGTCGCCGACAAGGTCGGGCGGGTCAACATCATCACCGCCGGGCTGGTGATCGTCGCCCTGCTGTGCCTGGTCGGCATCCCGGTCGCGGACAGCAAGGTCGGCTTCGCGATCGTCTTCGGCGCGATCGGTCTGGTCGAGGGCATGATCCTCGTTGCCACGCCGGCCCTGATCCGCGACTTCAGCCCGCAGCTCGGCCGCGCGTCGGCGATGGGCTTCTGGACCCTCGGACCCGTGCTCGGCTCGCTGATCGTCAGCGTCCAGCTCAGCAGCACCTCGGTCACCACGCCGTGGCACCACCAGTACGTCGCGGCCGGCATCGTCGGTCTCGTGGTCGCCGCCCTGTCCGCCGCGTTCCTGCGCGAGCTGTCCCCGTCGCTGCGTGACCAGGTCATGGTCAGCAGCAAGGACCGCGTCCTGGTCGAGGCCAGGGCCAAGGGCATCGACGTCGAGGCCTCGCTGAAGAACCCGTTCAGCCAGATGCTCAAGCCCGACATCGTGCTCTCGGCGTTCTCGATCAGCGTCTTCCTGATCATCTACTACGTCGCCGTCGGGTTCTTCCCGGTGTACTTCCAGACGATCTTCGGCTACTCCCAGAGCAAGGCGAACTCCCTGGGCAACTACGTCTGGGCCTTCGACGCCGCCGCGCTGATCATCATCGGCTACCTCTCCGACAAGATCCGGGTCCGCAAGCCGTTCATGGTCGTCGGTGCGATCGGCGCCATCGTCATGACGGTCATCTTCGCGACCCGTGCGACGCATCCCGGTACGTCGTACTCCTCGTTCGTGATCATCCTCAGCCTGCTCGCCGTCTTCCTCGGTGTGGCCTACGCGCCGTGGATGGCGAGCTTCACCGAGACCGTCGAGAAGCGGAACCCCGCGCTCGCCGCGACCGGCCTGGCCGTGTGGGGCCTGGTGATCCGGATCGTCATCGCGGTCTCGGTCTTCATCGTCCCGCACGTCGTGAACACCGTCTCCACGCTGGTCGAGCAGGGTCCGGTCGCCCAGGGTCTCGCCGCGACGTACGCCCCGCAGCTCGCGACCGCCGCCAAGCTCAACCCGGCGACGGCAGCGGCTCTCACCAAGGACCCGGCCGACCAGGTCGCCGGCATCAAGGCGATCAGCGAGATCACCGGTATCCCGGCCGCGGACGTCACCACGGTCGCCACGCTCAACGCGACCCAGGGTCCGGCCATCCAGGCCGCCCAGGTGATCGACCAGGCGACGATCACCACGCTGCTCACCGACAAGACCAACACCGCAGCCGCGGCGAAGGCGGTCGGGGAGATCTCCGGCAAGCTCGGTATTTCGGTCGCCGATGCGACATCCCGCCTGCAGGCGCTGGCCTCGATCCCGGCGGCCAGCCTGCTGCTCCTGCAGTCCGACGGGACCAAGATCGTCGCGGCGGAGGCATCCCTGAAGGCCCTGGGCGCCATCCCCGCGGCTGACACGAAGCTGCTGACCCACGTGCAGTCGGCCGCCGCGAGGTCCCCGAAGCAGTGGCGCAACTACTACTGGATCGCGGTCGGGGGGGAGATCGCCTTCATCCCGCTGATCTTCCTGCTCACCGGCGCCTGGAGCCCGAAGGAGGCCCGCCGCCGTGAGGAGGAGCACGAGGCGCTGGTCGCCGCCGAGATGGCGAAGCTGTCCGGGGGTGCCCCTCCGGCCTAGAGCTCGACCCCTGCCAACGTGGGCTGCGTCTTGGAGCGGACCTCGTCCTCGGTGACGCCGGCGGCGAGCTCGACCAGGACGAGGCCGGCGGGGGTGATGTCGAGGACGCAGAGGTCGGTGATGATCCGCTGGACCACCCTGCGCCCGGTGTAGGGCAGCGAGCACTCGTGGACGATCTTGAACTCGCCGTCCTTGCTGACGTGCTCCATCAGCACGATCACCCGCTGGGCGCCGTGGACCAGATCCATCGCGCCACCCATCCCCTTGACCATCTTGCCGGGGATCATCCAGTTCGCGATGTCACCGGCCGCGGAGACCTGCATCGCGCCGAGGATGGCGGCGTCGACCTTGCCGCCGCGGATCATCGCGAAGCTGGTCGCGGAGTCGAAGAAGCTCGCACCGCGCCGCACGGTGACGGTCTCCTTGCCGGCGTTGATCAGGTCAGCGTCCTCGTCACCGTCGTACGGGTAGGCGCCGACACCGAGAATGCCGTTCTCGCTCTGCAGCACCAGCTCCACGTCGTCGGCCACGTAGTTCGGGACCAGGGTCGGCAACCCGATCCCCAGGTTCACGTAGCTGCCGTCGGTGAGCTCGGAGGCTGCCCGGGCCGCCATCTGCTCGCGCGTCCAGCTCATCGCGACCGCACCGTTCGCTTCTCGATCTGCTTGTCCGCGGCCTGCTCGGGGGTCAGCGCGACCACGCGTTGCACGAACACGCCCGGGGTGTGCACCTGGTTGGGGTCGATCTCGCCCGGCTCGACCAGGTGCTCCACCTCGGCGATCGTCACCCGGCCGCACATCGCCGCCAACGGGTTGAAGTTCTGCGCCGAGTCCCGGTAGACGAGGTTGCCGTGCCGGTCGCCCTTCCAGGCCCGGACCAGCCCGAAGTCCGCGGTGATCGCCGCCTCCAGCACGTACTCGCGCCCGTCGAACACTCTGGTCTCCTTCGGGGGCGAGGCCACCGCGACCGAACCGTCGGAGTGGTAGCGCCACGGCAGCCCGCCCTCGGCGACCTGGGTGCCGCCCCCGGTCGCGGTGAAGAACGCAGCGATGCCGGACCCGCCGGCCCGCATCCGCTCGGCCAGGGTGCCCTGCGGGTTCAGCTCGACCTCGAGCTCGCCGGAGAGGAACTGCCGCGCGAACTCCTTGTTCTCCCCGACGTACGACGACACCATCCGGCGCAGGCGCCGGGCCATCAACAGCTTGCCCAGGCCCCACTCGTCGACGCCGCAGTTGTTCGACACCGCCTCGAGATCATCGACGCCGGCCGCCAGCAGAGCGTCGATCAGGACCGCGGGAACACCGCAGAGACCGAAACCCCCGACCGCGATCCGGGACCCGCTCGGGATGTCCGCGACTGCTGCTGCAGCGCTGGCCACGACCTTGTCCATGTTCCGCCTTCCGACCCGTCCGACTCGTGGTTAATGTTCACTAACCTGGCACCCTTGTCCAGGTCACGTGCGCCCGGGTCCACCGTCCACGTCGCCGAACCCGGGCGCAACCCCTTGCCGACGCAATAGGCTCCGGGGCATGTCAGAGCCAGCACCCGCCGCAACCTCGGCCTTCCCCAAGGTCCAGCTGCACGTCGTCACCGGCAAGGGCGGCACCGGGAAGTCCACCGTCGCCGCCGCGCTGGCACTGGCGCTCGCCTCCCGGGGCAAGACCGTGCTGCTGTGCGAGGTCGAGGGACGCCAGGGGATCGCCCAGCTCTTCGACGTACCGCCGCTGCCCTACGAGGAGCGCCTGCTGGCCCGGGCCACCGAGGCCGGTCACGGCAACGTCTACGCGCTCGCGATCGACGCGGAGTCGGCGCTGCTGGAGTACCTCGCGATGTACTACCGTCTCGGCCGCGCCGGCAAGGCCCTGGACCGGTTCGGCGTGATCGACTTCGCCACCACCATCGCCCCTGGTGTCCGGGACGTGCTGCTGACCGGCAAGGTCTACGAAGCGGCCCAGCGCAACTCCCGGAACAAGAACGCCCGGACGTACGACGCGATCGTGCTCGACGCTCCCCCGACCGGGCGGATCGCCCAGTTCCTCAACGTGAACAACGAGCTCGCCGGCCTCGCCAGGGTCGGGCCGATCAAGTCCCAGGCAGACACGGTCACCACCCTGCTGCGGTCCCCTCGTACGGCGGTGCACCTGGTCACCGTGCTCGAGGAGATGCCGGTCCAGGAGACTGCCGACGGTGTCGCCGAGCTGCGTGCCGCACGGATGCCGGTCGGCGGGGTGGTGGTCAACCTGGTGCGTCCCCAGGACCTCGACGTCTCTGCTCGCGAGGCACTGCTGGCCGGGACGGTCGACGATAAGGCGATCGGCAAGGTCCTCGGTGCCACCGGGATCAAGGCGCCGATGAGCCTGGTCCCGACGCTGCTCTCCGAAGGTCGCGACCACGCGGAGCGCCGCCGGCTCGAGGACTCCCAACGCGCGCTCGTCGAGGAGATCGGAGTGCCGACGTACGAACTGCCCCAGCTGGCGGGCGGGGCCGACATCGCCGGCCTCTACGAGCTCGCCTCGGCCCTGGTCGAGCAGGGGCTGGCATGAGTACGACGCGCAGCAGCCCGCGGACCACGCCGCGGGTCGGCCCGATGACTGCCGGTTCGCGGCCGGTTCCCGAGCTGGACATCGACGCGATGCTCGACGACCCGAAGCAGCGGATCATCGTCTGCTGCGGATCGGGTGGCGTCGGCAAGACCACCACGTCAGCGGCGATCGCGCTACGGGCTGCCGAGCGCGGTCGCAAGGTCGTGGTGCTGACCATCGACCCGGCCCGGCGGTTGGCGCAGTCGATGGGGATCGAGGCGCTGGACAACGTGCCGCGACCGGTCCCGGACGTGCGCGGCACCGAGACGTCGGGGGGATCGCTGGACGCGATGATGCTCGACATGAAGCGCACCTTCGACGAGGTGGTCGAGTCCCAGGCCAGCCCGGAGAAGGCGCAGCAGATCCTCAACAACCCGTTCTACATCGCCGTCTCCAGCTCGTTCGCGGGCACCCAGGAGTACATGGCGATGGAGAAGCTCGGGCAGCTCGACAAGGACGCCCGGGCCTCGGGGCGCTGGGACCTGATCGTCGTGGACACCCCGCCGTCGCGCAGCGCCCTGGACTTCCTGGACGCACCGGAGCGGCTCTCGAGCTTCCTGGACGGCAAGTTCATGAAGCTGCTGCTCGCGCCGGCGCGCGGCCCGGCCAAGCTGATGACGGCCGGTTTCGGGTTGGTCACGAAGGCGGTCACCGCGATCGTCGGCGGTCAGGTGCTCACCGACATGCAGGCCTTCGTCTCGGCCTTCGACACCCTCTTCGGCGGCTTCCGTCAGCGCGCCCAACGCACCTTCGAGCTGCTCCAGGCACCCGGTACGGCGTTCCTCGTCGTCGCCGCGCCCGAACCGGACGCGTTACGCGAGGCGGCGTACTTCGTGGAACGGCTCAGCGCCGAGCGGATGCCGCTGGCCGGACTCGTCGTCAACCGGGCGAGCAGCGACCCGGGCGGACCGCTGACCGCAGCAGCGGCGATGTCGGGCTACGAGCGACTCCGCGACGAGACCGACGAGACGTCACGGATGACGGCAGGCCTGTTGCGCCTGCACGCCGACCGCAAGCGGATCGTGGACCGTGAGGCACGGTTGCGCAGCCGGTTCGCGGTGGCGCACCCGGACGTGGCGACGGTCGTGCTGCCGGCGTTGCCCAGCGACGTGCACGACCTCGACGGCCTGCGCAGGATCGGTCAGCTGCTCGGCCACGCTGCCGAGAGCTGACGGACCCGCGAAGCAGGCCCTGACGACCTCAGGCCGAAGCGGCCTGCGTTGCCTCGATGTGTGCTTCCTTGGCCGTGGACAGGAGCGCACGCCAGGACGTGACGTTCGGACGCTTGCGCAGGACTGCCCGGCGCTCACGCTCGGTCATCCCGCCCCAGACGCCCCACTCGATCCGGTTGTCCAGCGCCTCGGCAAGGCATTCGGCGCGGACCGGGCACGAGGAGCACACGACCTTCGCCTTGTGCTGCTCGGCGCCACGGACGAACAGCTCGTCCGGTCGGGACTGCTGGCAGGTTGCGGCTGCCGCCCATTCATCGTTCCAGCTCATCAAGAACCCCCATTGGTGATGCAGCGTGGTCTCTGGTCGATGACCAGTCCCCCCACATAACGAAACTTAAGGTCCTCGATCGTCTCGGAACAGGTCCGAACGTGCCGAATCGCACTGACCCAAATGGACTACTCCCACTAGTCATTGTGGCGTGTGTCGAGGGTCAGCGGGGATCGGGGCGGCTTCCAGACGTCACCCGATGACGCCCCCGGCGGGTAGTCAGAGCGATGTGGGCACTCGCTCTAGACTGGCCGACATGTCGAGCCGCCCTCCCTCCCCGCTGACGTTCCGCGACGTGACCTCGCACCTCGCGGTCATCGTCGCGCTGTCCGCGCTGATGGGACTGCTGATCGCAGGCCTGGTGATCCCGTTCGCCGGAGCGCTGGGGCTCGGCGCGAAGTCGCTCTCGCACTCGGTCAAGGACCTTCCCGAGGATCTCAAGGCGGCCCCGCTCGCCCAGCGGACCCGGGTGCTGGACTCGAAGGGTCGGGTGATCGCGACCTTCTACGACCAGAACCGGGTCAACGTGCCGTTGTCGAAGGTCGCCCCGATCATGCGCAAGGCGATCGTTGCGATCGAGGACTACCGCTTCTACCAGCACGGCGCGATCGACCCCAAGGGCACGCTGCGCGCGTTCCTGACCAACAAGGCCAACAGCGGCATCACCCAGGGTGGCTCGTCGATCACCCAGCAGATGGTGAAGATGACCCAGCTCGACCAGGCGACGACGGCCGCGCAGCGCAAGGCCGCGATCGCCGACACGTACCAGCGCAAGATCCAGGAGATGCGCTACGCGATCGGCTTCGAGAAGCGCTACTCGAAGGACTGGATCCTCAACCGCTACCTCAACATCGCGTACTTCGGTGACGGCGCCTACGGCATCCAGTCCGCAGCCCGGCACTACTTCGGCGTCAGCGCGGCCGACCTGACGCTGCACCAGGCGGCCCTGCTCGCAGGCCTGGTGAAGAACCCGGTCGGCTACGACCCGACGACCTTCCCGACCAAGGCGATCGACCGCCGCGACACGGTGCTGCGCCGGATGGCCCAGCTCAAGATCATCCCGCAGTCGCAGGCAGACCAGATGGTCGGGACGCCGCTGGGCCTGAAGGTCAGCCCGACCCGCAACGGCTGCCTGGGCTCGAAGGCTGCGTTCTTCTGCGACTACGTACGCCGCTACCTGCTCGCCGACCCGTCCCTGGGAGCCACCGTCCAGGACCGGCAGACGCTGCTGAACTCGGGCGGCCTGACGATCAGGACCACCCTGAACCTCAAGTACCAGCGTGCCGCGGACCGCGCGGTCGCGGCGCACGTGCACCCCACCGACTCGGCGATCGGCGCCATCGCCGAGGTCCAGCCGGGGACCGGTGCCGTGTTCGCGATCAGCCAGTCGCGCCCGATGGGCCGCAGCAAGAAGAAGGGCCAGACCTTCCTCAACTACGTCGTCGACAGCAAGTACGGCGACTCCGCCGGCTTCCAGGCGGGCTCCACCTTCAAGCTCTTCGTCCTCGCCACGGCGCTGGAGCAGGGCCTGCCGACGAGCACCAGCTTCAACTCGCCGCCGACGCTGCACATCCCGCAGAACGAGTACGCCGACTGCAACGGGCCGTACCCGAACTTCGCGCCGTGGAACGTCAGCAACTCCACCTCGAGCGGCACCATGAACATGTACACCGGCACCCAGCTGTCGGTGAACACGTTCTACGCCCAGCTCGAGAAGAAGACCGGACTCTGCAAGCCGTACGCGATGGCCAGGTCGATGGGCGTCGAGCTGACCGACCCGGCGCACGAGCGCGTTCCCACCTTCACCCTGGGCGTCGCCGACGTCAGCCCGCTGGAGATGGCGGGCGCCTACGCGACCGTCGCCGCCCGCGGCGTGCACTGCGAGAACCGGCCGGTGAACTCGATCCTCAACAGTGCGGGGCGGCTGTTCAAGTCCTACCCGAAGGACTGCCAGCAGGTGATGCAGACCAACACCGCTGACACCATCAACGACATCCTGCGCGGCGTGATGATGCCCGGTGGCTTCGGCCAGGACCTCGTGCTCGACAAGCCCTCGGCCGGCAAGACAGGCACCATCCAGGACAACAAGGCGGTCTGGTTCGACGGCTACACGCCGGCGATCGCGACGATCTCGATGATCGCCGGCGCCAACCAGGAGGGCCAGCCGATCACGCTGAACGGCCAGACCATCGCGGGCCAGTTCGTCGCCAGCGCGCACGGGTCGACCACCGCAGGGCCGATGTGGGCCGCCGCCATGCGGAGCATCGAGAACCTGCTGCCCTACATGGACTTCGTCAAGCCCGCGCGAACGGCCACCACGAGCTCGGTCGCGATCGTGCCCAACCTGATCGGCCTGACCATCTCCGAGGCGACCCAGACCCTGGAGAGCCTCGGCTTCGCCGTGAACGTCGGTCGCACCGTGAACTCGGCGTTCCCCAGCGGGACCATCGCCGCGGTCAGCCCGGGTACCGGCGCCGAGCTGACCACCGGCTCGACCGTCACCATCCACCCCTCACGCGGGCACGCACCGGCCGCCGGCTTCACCCCGCCCGCCGGTAACGGGAACGGGAACGGCGGCTTCGGTGGCCTCGGCAACCTCGGGAACGGCTTCGGTAACGGGAACGGGAACGGGAACGGGTTCGGTAACGGGAACGGGTTCGGGAACGGCTTCTAGCCGAGCTGGCGACGTACCTCTGCTGCGACCACGCCGCCGTCGGCACGTCCCTTGATCTTCGCGTTGAGCACGCCCATCACCGGACCGATGCCCCGCATGCCCTGCTCGGCAGCGCCGGTCGAGGCGATCGCGTCGGCCACCAGGACGGCGATCTCCTCGATGGAGAGCTGCTCGGGCAGGTAGCCGGCGATCACGGCCGACTCCGCCCGCTCCTTATCGGCCTGCGACTGCCGACCGGCGCTGTCGAAGGCCTCCGCAGCCTCACGACGCTTCTTGCCCTCGCTGGTCAGGACGCCGAGAACGTCCTCGTCGGTGAGCTCGCGTGCTTCCTTGCCGGCGACCTCGGCGTTGGTGATCGCGGTCAGCACCATCCTCAGGGTCGAGGACGCCACCTCGTCGCGTGCCTTGATCGCGGTGGTCAGATCGGCACGCAAACGGTCCTTGAGCTCACTCATGCGACCCATTGTGGCAGCCTTGTCCTATGGCTTTCCCCGTCCCGACCCGCTCGTCCCTCGCACGCGTCGTCGGGCTGGGTGCGCTCGCCGGCGTCGCCGGGATCGGGTACGCCGCCGGGATCGAGGTCCGCAACTTCACGGTCCGCAAGGTTTCGGTTCCGGCGCTGCCGCCGGGGAGCAAGCCGATCCGGGTGCTGCACATGAGCGATCTGCACCTGACCCCGACCCAGGGGCGCAAGCGCCGCTGGATCGCCTCGCTCGCCGATCTGGAGCCGGACCTGGTGATCAACACCGGTGACAACCTCGCGCACATGGAGGCGGTCGGGCCGCTGCTGGAGGCCTTCGGACGGCTGCGCGACGTCCCCGGCGTCTACGTGCTCGGGTCCAACGACTACTTCGCGCCGAAGCTGCGCAACCCGATCTGGTACCTCCGACCGGACGACGGTGAGCGCAACACCGTCACCCAGCAGCTGCCCTGGAAGGACCTCAAGGCGGAGCTCTCCCAGGGCTGGACCGATCTGACCAACACCTCGGGGCGGCTCGAGGTCAACGGCAGCACCCTCGCCTTCGTCGGCGTCGACGACCCGCACCTCGAGTACGACGACCTGGCCGCGGTCGCCGGACCGGCACCGGCCGATGCCGACCTGAGGATCGGGGTCGCGCACGCGCCGTACCTGCGGGTGCTGGACCAGTACGCCGCCGACGGGTACGACATCACCTTCGCGGGGCACACCCACGGCGGCCAGCTGTGCCTACCGTTCAAGGGCGCGATCGTGACCAACTGCGACCTCGACACCGCCCGCGCGAAGGGCCTGCACCGACACCCTGCCGACTCGCGGCCGGGCGATCCCGGCTCCTCCTGGCTGCACGTCTCGGCCGGCGCCGGGACCTCGCCGTACGCCCAGGTCCGGTTCTGCTGCCGCCCTGAGGCGACCCTGCTCACGCTCGAACCGATGGGGTCCTGACCCGATTTCTCCTGACCCGGAGGTCCGGCTAGACTTCCGCAGGCTGCAGCGGGCTGTGGCGCAGTTTGGTAGCGCGCGTCGTTCGGGACGACGAGGCCGCAGGTTCAAATCCTGTCAGCCCGACAGTGTGATGTCTCAGGACATCGGAATAGCCCGGACCCACGGATGTGGGTCCGGGCTGGTTCATTTCTGGGGTTGGTAGTCCTTGCTCGGGTCGATGGTGAGGTCGCGGAGGAGTTCGCCGGTGATGGCGTTGACGATGCGGACGTCGAGGTCGCTGATGAGCAGGATGACGTGGGTTCGAGCGTGGGTTCGTCCGATGCCGATGTGGCGCAGTTTCCCGGCGACTCGGAGGGTCACGGAGCCGTTGTCGTTGACGATGTCGTGGCGGATCCGGTCGTGGGTGTCGGGGTCTCGGCTGCCGGTCGGGACGGCTTTCGGCATCGTGTTGTAGAGGGTTGCGGGTGTTGCTCGGTGCGGCAGCGAGCGGTGCGGCCTGCGGTGGTTGTACTCATCGACGAACAGGTCGATCAGGGTCTGGAGTTCAGCGAGCGTGGTCGGCTGGTTCGGTTGGGCTCGGAGCCACTTCTTCAGGGTTTGTTGGAAGCGTTCGACCTTGCCGCAGGTGGTGGGGTGGCTGGGTCGTGAGTTCTTCTGGATCACGTTCCAGGTGCGGAGCTGGACCTCGAAGCTGTTGCGTCCTCCTTGGCGTCCGAGACCGGCTAGGCGGGTTGTGTAGACCATGCCGTTGTCGGTCAGCGTCGAGGCGGGGATCCCTTGCCGGGCTGCGGTTTGACGGAACGTGGTGGTCACGATCGATCCGGTGATCCGCCTGTGTGGGGTGACGTGCAGGGCGTAGCGGGTGCAGTCATCGAGCCAGCTGATGATCTCGGTGTCGGGTCCGGGGCGGCCGTCGGGGTGGGTGAGTCGGTAGTGGGTGAAGTCGGATTGCCAGGTCTCGTTCGGCATCCGGGCTTCGAAGCGGATGTAGGAGGACCTGGGTCGTTTGCGGGGCTCGGGGGTGACCAGGCCGGCCTTGGCCAGGTGGCGGCTGATCGTTGACCTCGAGACAGCCGCGCCGTGGTGGTGTTCGAGGTGCCAGGCGATGGTCTCGGGGCCGGCGTCGAGACCGGCTGCGGTCAGTTCATTGCGGAGTCGAAGGATTAGTTCCACGGTCTTGGTCGCAAGCGCGTTGGGTGTTCTGTTCGGTCTTCGTGATCGGGGTTCGAACGCAGCTTCGCCCTCGGTCGCGTAGCGGGCCATGAGTCGGCTGATCCAGCCTTGGCTCACGCTGTAGCGACGGGCCGTTTCTGACTGGGTTGCTCCGGCGAGGACTGCGGTGATGACCAGGCGACGTTTCGACACCGGCCAAGCCAACTATTCCGATGTCTTGAGACATCCCATTCCGATGTCCTGAACCAGAACACCACCGCCACCGCCATGATGTCTCAGGACATCGACAAGACCCGAACCCACGGACGTGGGTTCGGGTCTTTGGCATTCCCGTGTCAGGTCTTCTCGCCAACCCAGGCAGATAAAGACATACGACCTGTGGATAAGTCATTCCGAATATGACTCGATGTTACTTCTTCTGTCAGGCACGCGCATCCGGCGCGTCGGCAGAAGGGCATTTCGATGGGCACGTTCACGAAGGTCGCGGTCGTCGCAGTACTCGTCCTGGTCACGATCGGCGGTGCTTCGGTCACTGAGATCGGCGCTGCCGGGAGAGCCTCGGCGGACACCAAGGTGTGTTGCTAGGCGCGGGCGATCAGGGGTGGGTCCGGCGTTCGCCGGGCCCACTTCGTGCTCCTGCCGGCCGGGAGGATCAGGCCGGGCGGGTCAGGACCTCGCGCGTACGACGCGGTGCCGCAGGGAGGACGTCTGGAGGCCCGTCGAAGCGGCAGCTCGCTGGAACGCGTCCATGGCAGCCTCGGACTCGCCCACATCACGCAGAAGACCTGCGAGCTCGAACCAGAGCTGGGCGGCTTCCCGGTCAGCGCCGATGCCGGACAGCAGGTGTACGGCGGTCAGGAACGCGGCCCGAGCCTCGGACGTGTTGCCGGCGTC
Source organism: Marmoricola sp. (assembly GCA_025965315.1). GTDB lineage: Bacteria > Actinomycetota > Actinomycetes > Propionibacteriales > Nocardioidaceae > Marmoricola. Next base: position 16,265 of record JAOPXD010000174.1, on the reverse strand, counting down.
CATCGCGAGCTGGCCTTCGAGCGAGTGTCCGCAGGCGCGCAGGAAGGCAGCGCTCTCGGGTGCGAGCTCGAGACTCGCCCGTACGTCGGCGGCAGCCTCGTCGATCTGCCCGAGGATGAGGAAGGCCTTGGCGCGGGTCTGCAGCTGGCTGGCCCGGTCGACCGTGCTGCCGGGCGACGAGTCGAGCTCGCGCGCGGCTTGGGTCAGGGTCTCGATGGCCCCCAGGGCGTCGGGCGGGTCGCTGTCGAGCTGCATGTCGGCGACATGACCTCGCAGCCGTGCGAGGTTGCGGGCGTCGTCGCCGATCTCGAAGTAGGTCAGGGCCTTGCGGGCTAGCTCCAGCGCCCGGACCCGCTCGCCGCGGCGCGATTCGATGGAGCTGGCGTTCCAGTACGCCGACGCTTTCGCCAGTGGCGAGTCGGCGGCCTCGGCGGCCGTGATGGCGCGTAGGCACAACCGCATGGCCTGCTCGAGGTCGCCGCGCATCATGTAGGCGCCGGCCACCGTCACGGTGAGCTGGATCGACTCGGTCAGGCCCGCCAGCTCCAGGTCCTCGATCGTCGCGGTGGCCCGCTCGCCGACGGAGATGGCGCTGGCCAGCTCGCCGGTGTCGCGGTAGCACCGGCTGAGAGCGATGAGCGCGCGGACCCAGTCGACGCTCGGCGTGGGTGCGGCAACGAGGTCCTCCAGCTCGATGATCGCGCCGCTCAGGTCTCCCGTCGCCTCCAGCGCCGAGGCTCGCAGCAGACGTGCCCGCCGCAACAGGTCGCCGTACGGGTTCTTCGTCAGCTCGGCGCAGGCTGCGTCGGCCCCGGCAAGAGCGTCTGCCGGCTCACCACTTCTCAGCGACAGCTCCGCGTAGTCGAGGGCGAGCTGCAGCTCGAGTCCGCGCTCGGTCGTGGGGTCCTGGAGCAGGGCCTCCAGGGTCGAGCTCATCCGACCGGCCATCCGGTTCAGCAGCCCGAACTCCGGACGCCGCTGGCCGTCCTCGATGCGGGAGACGTAGGCGGGCGTCACGTCGTCGGCGGCCAGCTCGGCCTGGGTGAGGCCCGCGGCGATCCGCGCGTTGCGGATGCGGCGCCCGAGCTCGGACGCGTCGATCGTCCGACTCAGCTCCGCGAGATGTGCGTCCATGGACGTCATTCTGCCTTGGTGGCACGTACGTGCCTGGATTTCTGGCACGGCGAGTAATCCTCGGCGGTCGGGAAGGCAGGTACGGACAGGCTGGGTCAGCGCGCGCGGTGCCCCGGGAACTCGATGACCTGCTGGAACGTGGGCCGGTTCTGCCAGTCGAGGTTCGGCTGGCCGACGATGCCCAGAGCCTGGAAGCCGATCGAGTCGTACTCCGGCATCGTCTCCTTGGCTGCGGCCGACTCCGACGACGCCACCCAGGTGCTCACGTTGCTGGTGCCGTTCGCGGTGACCAGCGCGGCGTACGCGTCATTGAGCGCCTTGGCGATCGCCGACGAGCAGGTCGACGGGCCGCCGTTGCACTCGTGGCTGGTCAGCACCGTGCCGAAGCCGTCGCCCGGGTGCTTGCCGAGCAGCTGCTGCAGTGTCGACATCAGGTAGCCCTCGTAGCCGCCGTCGTACGCCGATCCGAGGTGCGCGCCACCCGAGTTCGGCGTGTTAACCCACTGCATCGGCACCGCGCTGAACCCGGGCACGGATGCGCCGCCGGTGGAGCCGACGCCGCTGATGCCCTGGCCGCCGAGGACCCGGTCGTAGAGGGCCTGGACCAGCCGCGGCATCACCTCGTCCGAGATCGCGACCGCCGAGTGCGAGACGTACTCGGTGTCGGTGGTCGCGGCCTTGCGGCGGTGCGAGCCCTTGGCGACCCAGGCCGCCAAGGTGTTCAGCATCGTGGTGACGCCGGCCGAGTGCTTCCTGCCGTGCTCGTACTTCAGCAGCAACGGCATCACGTCGACGCCGTCGAGGTCCTGGCTCGCCGCGGTCTCCATCGCCTGGACCACGTTCGCCCGGGTGACCTTGCCGTGCGACTTGAGCTGGTTCTTCAGCTGGGTGACGAGCAACGTCGAGCGGTAGGTCTGGCCGTAGTTGTAGTCACCGTCGGTGGCGAAGCCCTGCGCCGGCTTGTTGTTCCAGCTGACGAAGAAGCCCTGCTTCGGGTCGGACTCGTGGACGTGCTGGTTGTAGCCGAGGTACCCGCGCCACTCGGCCTTGCCGGTGCCCCAGGTGGGCAGGCTGGTGTCCTCGGCGGGGTTCCGGACCGGGTCCAGGCCGCTGACGTAGTAGCCGGTGTCGCGGTTGTCGGCGTACAGCCAGTTGAAGGTGTAGTTCACGTGGCTCGCCGCGTGCATCCACGACGTCACGTCGTGCACGTACGTCGGGTCGGCGAACTGCAGGAAGCCGACGACCGAGTCGATGTCGTGGTTGTACGTCGAGCGCTGGGTCACCTCGGCGACCGGCTTGCCGTGCACCGTCGTCCAGCCCTGCACGACGCCGTGGCGGGTGCGGTAGATCTGGTGCACCAGCTTGACCGGTGAGCCGGTCCCGCCCGGCTTGGGGATGGCGGTCTCGGAGTAGGTCTCGTGGACCATCGGGACGCACTTGCCCTGGAAGACGTACGACGTCCCCTGGGCCGCCGGGGCCCCACCGGAGGGGTTGCAGATCTTCTCGACGCGCTGGTCGATCAGGTCGCTGCTGGCCGAGGTCGCCGACCAGGCGTAGTCACGGCCACGGCCGAGCTCCACCAGGCCGGTGCCGGCGAAGGATGCCCCCTCGGCGGAGTAGTGCGGCGACTGGATCTCCTCGAGCGAGAGGATCTGCGGTGCGAAGTAGGAGACCTGCGGCCCGAACACGGCGATCGGGTGACCCGACTTGGTGTGGCTGCCGTTCACGACGAGCGCGTTGCTCATCTGCCGCGGCAGCGCCTTCAGCGAACCGATGATGTTGTCGACCAGGACCGTGGTCCTCTGCTTCTGGGTCGAGGTCGACTTCAGTGCCGGCGCGGTCGCGTCACCCTTGTTGCACGACGCCGAGGTGTCGACCGGTCCACCGGTGAGCGGCTTGCGATAGTCCGGCAGCGCGGTCAGGGACTTGTCGATCTTCTTGGTGGGGACGTCGTACGGGAAGATCTTGTCGACGACGGTCGACGGTGCGGACCGGTCGTCCTGGTGGTTCACCTTGCGGTACGCCGCCAGGCCGGCCTTGGCGCCGTACTGGTGCTGGAGGTACTGCAGCAGGTTGGCGTCGGAGTCCTCGTAGCCGCCGCCGCGGCCGAAGATGCCGCCGATCAGGCCGGCGATCGCGACCACGTCGGACGTGCTCCACTTCGCGGGACCGCTCAGCGCTGCCGCGTAGTCCGCCGGCAGCAGCGAGACGTTGGACCTCGCCTTCTGGACGTAGGCGTTCACGCCGGCGACGTAGCTGTCGAGCATCGTCACAGCGCGCTTGCCGGTGGCACCGTTGTGCTGGCCCATCGCCGCGACCTGGGCGTCCGCGCGGGCCTTCGTGTACGGCGCGAGCAGCAGCTGGTCGTGGTCCATCTGCTCGAAGGTGCAGCTGCTTCCCAGGAACGAGGCCAGGGTGCCCTCGCCGTAGTGGCGGAGCACGTCCATCAGGAACAGCCGGTCCTCGGCCTGCGCGTAGCCGGCACCGAACGCAGCAGAGGCGTCGGTCTTGCCGTAGATGTGCGGGACGTCGTGGGTGTCGCGGTAGACGGTCACCCCGGCCTCGGGGCTCTCGGTGCGGGTGACGTCGCCGGGCGCGATCCCGAAGGACTCGTCGTCGAAGTAGTTGCCGAGGTTGGCGTCGGTCAGCCCCGGGTAGCCGTAGAGCAGGTTGGCGTACTTCGGCAGCTGGTCCTGGCTGCTCGCGGGCCGGGTCTTGGTGAGCTCGAACTGGAGCAGTCCGGTCGCGTTGACCAGGCCGTTCTCGCCGGGCGGCAGGATACTCATCGCCTGCCCGTCGGCGTAGTCGTTGATGCGGTAGCCGGGCGCGGCACTGCCGGTCGCCAGGGCTGCGGGAAGGGTCGAGGTCAGCAGAAGCGTCGCGGCGGTGCCCAGTCCGAGGGCAGCCACGATCAATCGCGGTGAGCGCATGTCAGTGCCAACGAGCGGAGCGGCCTCGGGTGACGGGCGTCAGCAGAGGTTGTTGGGGCAGTGCAGGTGCGGGATCTTGACCCCACCCAGTCCGGAGGGCAGGCCGCTGCCGCTCCCGCCGCTGGTTCCGCCGCTGGTTCCGGAGCCGCTGCTGCCGCTCGGCGGGGTGTAGCTGACGCCCCCCGATGAGCCCCCGGTGGACGATCGCGATACCGGTGCCCTGATCGCCAGGAGCACCAGGAACTGGCCCACCCGCAGGGCGGTTCCGGCACCGGGTCGGACAGCCACGGTGAGCGTCCGGGCGACCGGAGCGACCAGCAGTCCCTTGTACAGCGCCCACTCGGCGAGCGGTTGGGTCGACGGATCGGGCACGTCCACCCGGTTCGGCTTGAACGCGGCCGCGTCGGCCGGATCTGCCTTGGCCGAGCTCGGTGCCGCTCCGGGCCGGTAGCGGACCTTGACCAGCTCCTTGACCGGGGCCAGCACGCCTCCCGGTCCGATCAGCTTGGCGACCGGCGTCCGCGCCGCGATCCGCGGCATCGTGGGGTGCGCGGTGAACCAGTCGTACTCGGACTTCCGCAGTGCCCAGGCGTAGACCAGCTTGTACTTCGCCGTCCTCACGCCGGCCGCCGGGTAGGTGGCCACGATCACCCAGGTGTTGTCGACGCCGAGACGGTTGACCGGTGCCTGGTCGTAGTAGAGCAGGGACGTGTGCAGGACGTCGTACACGTGCTGCTCGCCGTCCCCGACGGTCATCCCGACCAGGTTGGGCATCGCGCGCAGGGCCACCGGTGCCTTGGTGGAGCCGCAGGCGGTCAGGCCCAGTGCACACGCGACGACGGCGACAAGGGCGATCAGGCGCCGGTGCTGGGTCGCGGTCATCGGCCCAGTATCGGGGCAGGCGCGCCCGGAACGGGAAATTGATGGCGGTGTCCGCACTAGCCTGAGGCGATGTACGTACCGCACTTCAACGCTGTCGCGGACGAGACCGAGATCCGCGCGATGGTGGCCGGAATCGGCTCGGCCGAGGTCGTCACGACCGGTGCCGACGGGTTCCCGCGGGCGACCCTGCTGCCGGTCCTCTGGGACGGAGGCACCGTGATCGCGCACTTCGCCCGGGCCAACGACCACTGGCGGGAGATCTCCGACGGCGCCCCCGCGCTGCTCATCTGCACGGGTCCGCAGGCTTACGTCTCGCCGTCCTGGTACGCCGCCAAGGCCGAGCACGGACGCGTCGTACCGACCTGGAACTACTCCTCGGTGCACCTGTCCGGGACCGCGCGGATCCACGACGACCCGGTCTGGGTCCGCGATGCCGTGACCCGGCTGACCGAGCGCCACGAGTCCCCGCGCGAGCAGCCCTGGGCGGTGACGGACGCGCCGGAGGCCTACCTGGAGGGCAACCTGCGCGCGATCGTCGGCCTCGAGCTCACCGTGCTGCGGGTCGAGGGGAAGGCGAAGCTCAGCCAGAACCGGTCGGAGGCGGACCGGGACGGTGTCGTCGCAGGCCTGCGCGCGAGCGACGACCCGGGCTCCCGGGCGGTCGCGGACCAGATGCACGACAAGACCTGATCAATATGATAAAGTCTACTCACTTACTAGAGATTAGAGAGGAGGCTGAGTCAGATGCCCCAGGAACCGACCCTGCAGGAACCCATCGCGATCGACGTGCACCAACACCTCTGGACCGACGAGTTCGTCGACCGGCTGCGCGCACGCACCCAGGTCCCGTACCTCCGCGGCTGGACGCTGCACACCGCAGCGGAACCGCCGTACGAGATCGACCCGCAGGCCCATGACGTCGAGCGGCGCATCGCCGCGGACCACGATGCGGGGGTCGGTACGGCGTGCCTCAGCCTCTCCGCACCGCTGGGCATCGAGTCGCTGCCGCGGCCCCAGGCCAGCCTCCTGATCGAGGCGTGGCACTCCGGTGCGCGCGCACTGCCCGCGCACTTCCGCGCCTGGGCCTCGGTGCCCACGATCGACCCGGACCTCGCCGGCCTGCACACGCTGCTCGCCGAGGAGAAGTTCGTCGGGCTGCAGCTGCCGGCGAGCGAGGTCCTCTCGCCGTACGCCTGGGAGCGCGTCGCGGGTCTGCTGGTCGCCGCCGAGATCGCGGGCAAGCCGGTCCTGGTCCACCCCGGGCTCGAGGCGCACCGACCCCAGCAGCGCTCGGTGCCCGAGTGGTGGCACCCGGTCGTCGGTTACACCGCCCAGCTGACGGCAGCCTGGTGGGGATGGCACGCGTTCGGTGGCCGCGACCTGTTCCCGGACCTGCGGATCGTGTTCGCCGCCGCAGCCGGGCTCGCCCCGCTGCACCAGGAGCGGCAGCTGCTCCGCGGCGGGACCGACAGCCGGATCGACCCGAACCTGTACGTCGACACCTCCGGCTACGGTCCGCGCGCCCTGGACGCCGTCGTCCGGGTGCTGGGCATCGACGCGCTGGTGCTGGGCAGCGACCGCCCGTACGCCGAGCCGTTGACCGAGTTCCTCGGCGCGGCCGCGACCAAGGCTGTCCGGACCGCGAACCCGGCCCGTCTGCTCGAGCCGACCCCGCTGCGAGGAGGTGAGCTGGCATGGGAAATCGCGAGCTGATCGCCGACCTGTCCCCGGCCGACCTGCCGGGCCGCGACCTGTCCACCGACGAGCTCGAGCGGCTGGTCGCCGACCTGGCCGGCCGGTCCGAGGAGTGGGCGCACCTGGTCGCCTTCGACTCCGAGGACCGGGTCTACGTGTCGCTGCACCGCGACGCCCACGTCGACGTCTGGCTGCTCTGCTGGACGCCGGAGAACGACACCGGCTGGCACGACCACGACGTCTCCGCAGGTGCGGTCGCGGTGGTCTCCGGCGAGCTGGTGGAGAGCAACCTGACCCTCGAGCACGGAGCACGCGAGATCCGGGTCGGGGCAGGAACGGTGTTCTCGTTCGGGCCGGACCACATCCACCGGCTCAACGGTGCCGTTCACGGGTCGGTCTCGGTGCACGCCTACTCGCCGCCGCTGTGGCGGATGGGCCAGTACGCCGTCAACGACGCCGGCGTCCTGCGGCGCCAGTCGCTCTCGTACGCCGACGAGCTCAGGCCTCTGGACTGACCCCTCGACCGTCGGCGACGCCCGCTCCCAGCAACGCGTCACCGGCTCAGCGCCCCGGGATCCCCCCATCCCGGGGCGCTTCGGCGTCCACCGCCGCCGGACGCGCTGCTTGACGTCGACCGCGGTCTCCGCGACGCTGCCATCAGCCAATGGCACGTTCTAAGGGGACCCGCGTGACGTCTGATGCCGATCTGACCGCTGTGCTGGGGGCTGCGCCGCCGGCGGCGATCGGGGCACTGCCGGCCGAGACCCTGGCCCGGCTGACCGAGCAGATCAGCGCCGCGAAGGAACACGTGCACGGCGAGATGGACGCCTCGGTGCAGAAGGCGATCGCCGGGGTCCCGTTCGCCGTCCGCGGCATCGTCCGGAAGGCCCTTCTCGGATGAGCACCGTTCGAACGACGCCGGGGCTGAGCCCGCAGGTCGGCCGGATCGCGCGGCTCCTCCGCCTCGACCCGACCGAGGTCCAGGGCCTTGAGGGCGTCGACGACGCAGATCTGCGGATCTTCCACGACCAGATCAGCAGGACGCTGTTCGCCGATGCCCAGCAGCGGTTCGCCCGGATCGCCGGGCTGTCCAAGACCATTCCTGGCCCGCTCGCGGGGATCCTCGCCGAGAAGTTCCTGCCGCCGGTGATGGCCGCACGCACCGCGGAGATGCTGGACCCGGCCAAGGCCCGTGACCTGATCGGCCGGGTCTCGGTCAAGTACCTCGCCGAGATCGCGCTCGCGCTCGATCCGGTCCGGTCCCGTCCGGTCGTCCAGAAGCTGCCGCCGGAACCGATCGGCAAGGTCGCCAAGGAGCTCTTCGGTCGCAAGGAGTACGCGACGATGGCCGAGTTCGTCGGCACCGTCACCGTGGAGGCGCTCTTCGCGGCGCTGCACGCTGCCTCGCCGCACGACCTGCTGGCCGTCGTACCGCTGCTGGAGTGGAACGAGAACCTCGACAAGGTGATCGCCGAGCTCCCAGCGGCCCAGGTCACCCAGATCGCGACCGCGCTGACGGCCGAGGAGCTCGCCGAGCTCGCGCTCGCGCTCGACCCGAGCCGGATGGGCCCGATCGTCAGCGCGGTGCCGGTGGAGACGGTGGCCGGGATCGCGGCTGCACTCTTCGAGCGTGGTGAGTACGCCGGGATGGCCAGGTTCGTGGGCGTGGTGACCCCCGAGATGGTGCACGCCGTGATCGTGGACCTGCCCGCCGAGGACGTGCGGGCGATGGTGGCCGAGCTGGATCCGACCGAGCTCGCCGAGCTCGCCCTGAAGCTCGAGCCGACGGCCCTCGGGTCGATCGTGGCGCACGTGCCGGTCGACACCGTCGGCGAGATCGCGCAGGTGCTCTTCGAGCGTGGCGAGTACGCCGGGACGGCGGCCTTCGTGGACGTGGCCACCGAGCCGATGCTGCACGCTGCCCTGGGGGTCGCCTCGGCACGCGACCTGCTGGCCATCGTGCCGTTGCTGGAGTGGAGCCCGGCCGTCGACGGCGTGGTCGACACGCTTCCCGACGCGACCCTGGACGGGTTGTTCGCGGAGATCGCGAACGGCACCGACTGGGAGGCCGCCAAGGGTGCCTTCGAACGTCTCAGCAGCACCGCCCAGAAGCGTCTGTTCGCGCGGTTCGACCGGTTGTCCAAGGCGAACCGGACGAAGATCCGGAACGCGGCCGATGCCGGCGAGCTCGGTCCGGCGGCGGCTGCGCTGATGGCCGGGACACCGGCCTGAAGAACCTGTGACACCGGGTAACAGAAAAGTCGATCTAACCATTGACCGATGGCACAGTTGATGATGTCATCGACAGGTGCAGACACTCACGACACCCAGCCGGACGTTCACACCGCGCCCGCCGTCCCGCCGGGCGCGCTTCGCGCGGACCGCGACCAGCCTGACCCTGCGGCCGCTCGAGAACGTGATCCCGGGCAACGTGTTCGGCGTCCTGATCACCCGCCGGGTGCTGGCCAGCCTGATGGCCGGGTCCGGCAGCACCGCCGCCGGCATCGAGGTATCGCCGGTCGACTCCGAAACCCTGCGCCACGGGCGCATCAAGGGGGAGTGGAACCGCCCCGCGGGCGCTCGCACCGACGGCGTGGTCCTCTACATCCACGGCAGCGGCTACAACCTCTGCTCGGTGGGCACCCACCGGCCGCTGGTCAGCCGGGTCGCCGCTCAGACGAACCTCGCGGTGTTCAGCACCGAGTACCGGCTCGCACCCAAGCACGTCTTCCCGGCCGCTGCCGAGGACGTCGAGCGTGCCTACGACTGGTTGCTCGACCAGGGCTGGCGACCTGACCAGGTGATCGTCGCCGGCGACTCGGCCGGCGGGCACCTCACCCTCGACCTCGCCCTGGTGCTGCTGCGCGCGGGTCGTGAGCTTCCGGCCGGACTGCTGATGATGTCGCCTTTGGCCGACCTGTCCTGCGACCTGATGGAGCAGCGCGAACGGCTGATTCCCGATGCGATGATCACCGCAGCCGGCGTACGCAGGATGTTCGCGCACTACCTCGCTGGTACCGACCCCCAGCATCCGCGTCTGACCCACGTCCTCGCCGACGGCGAGGTGCTGCCGCCGACCTTGATCCAGGCGGGCGGGGCCGAGTTCCTCGCGTCCGACGCGCGTCACATCCACGACATGCTCGCCGCGACCGGGACCGAGGTGACCCTCGAGGTCTGGCCGGGCCAGATGCACGTCTTCCAGGCGGCGCCCCGGGCGGTTCCGGAGGCGGACAAGGCGCTCCGGCGTGCGACCAGGTTCATCGTCAACGCCCTGGAGGCGCGGGCGGCCGCGTCCGGGGCGATCACTACGGAGGTCACCGCATGACGAGCAAGGTCAGCAGGGGCGCCCGCGCCGTCATCACCGGAGCCGGGAGCGGCATCGGCCAGGCCTTCGCGGTCGAGCTCGGTGCGCGCGGCGGCAGCGTCGTCGTCAGCGACATCGACATGATCGGCGCGAAGCGGACGGTGGATGCGATCACCGACCAGGGCGGCACGGCGACCGCGGTTCGCTGCGACGTCTCGCAGCTCGACGAAGTCCGCCAGCTCGCCGAGGACGCCCGCAGCTTCTTCGGTGACGACCCGACGCTGGTGATCAACAACGCCGGGGTCGGCGCGGGCGGCCCGCTGATCGGGGATGCCCCGATCGACGACTGGCGCTGGACCTTGGGCATCAACCTCTGGGGCCCGATCCACGGCAGCCACGTGTTCGCGCCGATCCTGCGCGAGTCGGCGAAGAACGGGAACAGCTGCGGGATCATCAACGTCGCCTCGGCCGCGAGCTTCGGCGCCGCACCGAGGATGGCGGCGTACAACGTCAGCAAGGCGGGGGTGCTCTCGCTGTCCGAGACCCTGGCCGCCGAGATGGCCGGCAGCGGCGTCAAGGTCAGCGTGCTCTGCCCGACGTTCGTCAAGACCAACATCGTCAGCAACGGCCGGATCAACGAGCGCTCCAGCAGCGCGGCCACCACCTTGATGCGCTGGACCGGGATGTCGCCGGCGAAGGTGGCCCGCGTCTGCCTGGACACCCACGACCGCGGCGGCCTCTACGTGATGCCGCAGCTCGACGCGAAGATCGGCTGGCAGATCAAGCGCACCGTCCCGGGGATCTACACGCGCGCGGTCGGCCTGCTGCAGCGGGTCGGGCCGCTCAAGGACGACGCGTCGCCGAACGCTGCCGAGAACCCCGACCTGATCGACCTGGACCTCACCCGCTCGACCATCCGACACAGTGAAGGAATCTGACATGACCATGGACATGGAAGAGATGCTCGCCAAGATCAAGGACCGCCAGTGGGCCTTGGCAGACATCGACTGGGACGCCCCGGGCGTCGAGCTCATCTCCGAGGACTTCAAGCCCAAGCTGAAGGCCTTCATGGCCGACCTGTGCTGGATCGAGAACGTCGGTGCGCGCGGGTTCGCCGCGATGGCCAAGAAGGCGCCGAACCCGACGATCGCGGAGATCTACCGGTACTTCCACGCCGAGGAGCAGCGGCACGCGAACGCCGAGCTCGCCCTGCTCAAGCGCTGGGGGATGCTCGAGGAGGGTGAGATCCCGGAGCCGAACGTGAACATCCGGATGGCGATCGAGTGGCTCGACACCTACGCCGACGACATGCCGCTCTCGGTGCTCGGCACCGTGATCCCGATGCTCGAGGTCGCCCTGGACGGCGCGCTGTTGAAGTTCCTGCTCGAGGAGGTGCACGACCCGGTCTGCCACCAGGTCTTCGAGAAGATCAACAACGACGAGTCCCGGCACATCGCCGTCGACTTCGAGGTGCTCGACATGATCGGGCACGCCAAGGCGCGCAAGCTGGCGATCGACTTCGTCTCCAACCTGGCCTCGCCCGGCTTGATCATCGGCGGTCTGATGTACCTGCCGCTGCTCAACCGGATGCGCAACAACATCGTCGACATGGGCCTGCAGCCGGAGAAGCTCTACGCGGCGATGAACCGTTTCGAGAAGCTCGGTCGCCGTGGGGAGTTCACCCACCGGGTGCCGCTCTTCCAGGTGCTCCGGGTGCACTCGAAGATGGTCGTCGACTCCGAGCACCCGTACCACCTGCTCGCGAACTCGCTGGTGTGGGCGAGCGAGTTCTACCCCAGGGCGCTGTTCCGCCCGATCCCCACCTGGTTCAAGGAGCTCACCCACGAGCCCGTGACCAAGGGCGTCAAGAACGGGATGAACGCCGCATGACCGTCACCGAGCTGCCCGTCAAGAAGGCGCGCACGAAGAAGCCGGTCAAGGTGCACACGACGCTCGTGATCGGGGCCGGCTTCATCGGCCTCGGTACGGCGATCAAGCTCCGCGAGGCCGGCATCGACGACCTCGTCATCCTCGAGCGTGCCGATCGCGTCGGCGGTACCTGGCGGGATGCGTCGTACCCGGGTGCTGCGTGCGACATCCCGTCCCAGCTGTACTCGTTCTCGTTCGCGAAGAACCCCGGCTGGTCGCGGGCGTACTCGCCGAGCGCGGAGATCCTCGAGCACATCGAGGAGCTGGCCGAGCGGTTCGACCTGGTCAAGGACATCCAGTTCAACACCGCGGTCACGAAGCTCGAGTTCGACAAGCGCGAGGCCCGGTGGGAGGTGACTGCGGGCCGCAAGAAGTTCTACGCCCGCACGGTCGTCGTCGCCTCCGGTCCGCTGTCGGACGCGAGCCTGCCGAACATCACCGGGATCGAGGACTTCGAGGGCGCGAAGGTGCTCAGCGCGCGCTGGGACAACGACTACGACTTCGCCGGCAAGAGCATTGCCGTCATCGGGACCGGCGCCAGCGCGATCCAGATCATCCCGGAGCTGGTCAAGGTCGCCGGCTCGGTGAAGGTCTTCCAGCGCACCCCCGGTTGGGTGATGCCCAGACTCGATGTGGAGACCCCCGAGATCGCGAAGGCGGTCTTCGAGAAGCTGCCGGTCGCACAACAGGTGACGAGGAGCGCGCTCTTCCTCGCGCACGAGGCCGCGGCCACCGGCCTGGTCTGGAACACGCCGATCACCTCGCTCATCCAGCAGATCGGCAAGCTGCACATCCGGATGACGGTGAAGGACAAGTGGCTGCGGCGGCAGCTCACCCCGGAGTTCCGCGCCGGCTGCAAGCGGATGCTGATGTCGAGCGACTACTACCCGGCGCTGCAGGCCGACAACTGCAAGCTGATCACCTGGCCGATCGCCAAGATCACGCCCAAGGGCCTGCAGACCTGTGACGCCCTGCAGCACGAGGTCGACGCGATCGTCTTCGCCACCGGGTACGACGTCCACCTCGGGGGCCCGCCGTACCCGATCACCGGTCTGGACGGCCAGCTCCTGCAGGAGGAGTGGTCCGGGCACCCGGAGGCGTACAAGAGCGCCAGCGCGCACGGCTACCCGAACCTGTTCTTCACCTGCGGTCCGAACTCGGGCCCCGGGCACAACTCGCTGCTCGTCTACGCCCAGGGCCAGATCGAGTACGCCGTGTCCGGCATCCGCGCGATCGTCGAGCAGGACCTGCGCTGGATCGACGTGAAGAAGGACGTCCAGGACTCCTACAACGTCTCGATGCAGAAGCGGTTGCGGAGCACGACCTGGATGTCCGGGTGCAGCAGCTGGTACCTGACCGAGGACGGCTTCAACGCCTCGATGTATCCGGGCTTCGCGACCCAGTATCTTCGTCAGATGCAGGACTTCAGGATCCGCGACTACGAGGTCGCCTCGAACGCCGCGACACGCCTGTGGAACATCCCGCGCGATCTGGCTGCGGTCTGAGCCGTGGCCGCGCCCTCCCTGAACGTCCGTGCCGTCGAGTCGGTGCTCGAGTCGCTCCGTCGCGGCCAGCGCCAGCTCGCGCGCGACCCGAAGGGCGCGGTCGACGCCGCCGTCCGGCAGCTGCTCTCCCTGGGCCGCGGCAAGGACACCCGGACGCCGCAGCAGACCTACCGGATCGATGACCTGGCCCGGGCCAGCAACGTCACCGTGCGCAACATCCGGGCGTACCAGGAGCGCGGCCTGCTGCACCCCCCGCGCCGGGAGGGCCGGGTCGCGATCTTCGACGACAGCCACCTGTCGCGCCTGAAGATCATCACCTCGATGCTCGAACGCGGCTACACCAGCGGGCACATCACCGAGATGCTCACCGCCTGGGAGGGCGGCAGCGACCTGGCCGACGTGCTCGGCCTGGAGAAGGCCCTGGTGCAGCCGCGGCTCGAGGACGCCCCGGTGACGATGACGCTGGCCGAGGTACGGGCCCTGGCGGTCGACAAGGAAGCGCTGCAGCGGTACATCGACGTCGGGCTGGTCGAGATCAAGGGTGCCAAGGCCCGGGTGAAGCGCCCCGAGCTCCTCCGGGCGTTCGGCGAGATGCGTGGCTTCGGGATGCCGACCGACGCGCTGGTCAAGCTGCACAGCGAGGTCTCGATGGCCGTTGACGACATCTCGCGCGCGCTCGTCAACGAAGCGGTCCGCCAGGTCGGGGACCGGTTCCTGACGACGCCGGGACCAGCCGCGGCCGAGCCGACCAGCGCCGAGGTGGGCGAGCTCGTCGGCACCTTGACGCGCTTCCGCGAGCTCGCGATGAGCACCGTGATCGGGACGCTGTCGGAATCGATGGAGCGCACCATCGAGGACCTGCTCGCCGACTATCTCGCGCTGTCCCTGCCGGGCTCGTCCGAGGACGCCGGCTGACCGCGGACGCGTGAGGCTCACCACGTCGCCTGAATCGCGGAGCGGTGCAGGGCATGATGACCCCGTGACCTGGTTCGACTCCGCGGCGGACGCCGACAAACGCCTGGCTGATGCCGGCTACCTCGCCGACCCCGCCACGGCGACCACGACCTACCTGGCGGGAGCGCTCGAGAAGCCGCTGCTCGTCGAGGGCCCGGCCGGCGTGGGCAAGACCGAGCTCGCCAAGGCGATCGCCCGGGCGACCGGCGCCGAGCTGATCAGGCTGCAGTGCTACGAGGGCCTCGACGAGGCGCGCGCGCTGTACGAGTGGAACTACAAGAAGCAGCTGCTCCGGATCCAGGCCTCCCAGGGCGACGACCAGACCTGGTCGGAGACCCACGACGACATCTTAACCGAGGAGTTCCTGCTCAGCCGTCCGCTGCTCACCGCGATCCGGCGCGAGCAGCCGACGGTGCTGCTGATCGACGAGGTCGACAAGACCGACGTCGAGGTCGAGGGGCTGCTGCTCGAGGTGCTCAGCGACTTCCAGGTGACGATCCCCGAGCTGGGCACGATCGAGGCCGTACGCCGGCCGCTGGTGCTGCTCACCTCGAACGCGACCAGGGAGCTCTCCGAGGCGGTCCGCCGTCGCTGCCTGTACCTGCACATCGACTACCCGGACGCTGCGCGTGAGCACCAGATCCTCGTCGGCCAGGTGCCGGGCATCGAGGACAAGCTGGCGCTCCAGATCGTCGAGACCGTCACCCGGCTCCGGGCGCTCGAGCTGCGCAAGGCTCCCTCGATCGCGGAGTCGGTCGACTGGGCGCGGACCCTGGTCGCTCTGGGCACCGGGACCCTGGACGCGGCCACGATCGACGCCACCCTGGGCGTCGTGCTCAAGCACAGCACCGACGTCGACCGTGCGGTGCGCGAGCTGCGGCTCCGACAGGCCTGATCGATGTCGCTCCTGGACCGGCACATCGCGTTCATCGAGGCGCTGCGGACCGCAGGCCTCCCGGTCTCGCTGTCCGAGGGTCTCGACGCGGCCGATGCGATCCTGGACCTCGGTCTGGACGACCGCGAGATCGTCCGCGCCGCGTACGCCGCCACCCTGGTCAAGCGGCACCCGCACCGAGCCGGGTTCGACCACGTCTTCGACCTCTACTTCCCGGCGCTGATGGGGGACCCGACCCGTCCCGCGACCGACGAGGACGCCGCCTCGGACGACCCCGACGTCGATCCGAACGCCCCGTTGGGCGACGGTCCGGCGGACCTCGCCGAGTTCCGGGAGAAGCTCGAGATGGCCCTGGCGATGGGCGATCCCGATGCCCTGACGATGCTGGCCCGCGAGGCCGTGCAGCGGTTCGGCCTGATCCGCGGGCGCGGGCCCGGCGAGCAGCGCTGGTCGTCGTACAACGTGATGAACCGGGTCTCGCCGGGTGACCTGGTCGAGCGGGTGCTGCAGGGCCTGCTGGCCGACCTGGACTCCGACCCGACGATGCGCCGGCTGGTCGAGGCGCAGGTGGCTTCGTTCGAGGCGATGGTCGACGCCGAGGTACGCCGTCGCGCTGCCGAGGTGCGCGGCCCCGAGCACGTCGCCAAGTACACGGTCCGCAAGAGCATCGAGCAGATCGACTTCACCTCCGCCCGGAAGAGCGACCTGGAGGAGATGCGTCGCGAGATCGGCCCGCTGGCCCGCCGGCTCGCCACCCGGCTCAACAAGCACAAGGCGTCCAAGCAGCGCGGGCCGCTGGACTTCCGTCGTACGGTCCGGGCCTCGGTGTCGTCGGGAGGGGTCCCCCTGGAGACGCACCACAAGCCGCGCCGGCCGAGCCGTAGCGACCTGGTGGTGCTCTGCGACGTCAGCGGTTCGGTGGCGAACTTCGCGAACTTCACGCTGATGCTGGTCTTCGCCCTGCGCGAGCAGTTCAACCGGGTCCGGGCGTTCACCTTCGTCGACGAGATCCACGAGGTCTCCGACCGGTTCCACCC
>JAOPXD010000169.1 GCA_025965315.1 Marmoricola sp. | reverse complement strand
CCTGCAGCTGGTTGCGGTACTCGCTCTACTTGATCCGAGCTCGTCCGTGCTGGCCGGGAGCGTAGGGACGCTTCTCGAACGCAGCGTCTCCGCCGACGAGGTCGACACCGAGACGGCGCGACTTCTTGGTCATGGGGCCGGTGTAACGGGCCATGTCAGTCTCTCTTTCTCAGGTCTCGGGTCAGACGCGCCGGCGCTTGGGCGGGCGGCAACCGTTGTGGGGAGTGGGCGTGACGTCCTGGATGGTGCCGACCTCGAGGCCGATGGCACCCAGCGAGCGGATCGCGGTCTCGCGACCCGAACCCGGACCCTTGACGAAGACGTAGATCTACTTCATGCCGTGGTCCATCGCGCGACGCCCGGCTGCCTCGGCAGCCATCTGTGCGGCGTACGGCGTGGACTTGCGCGAGCCCTTGAAGCCGACGGTGCCGGCAGAGGCCCACGAGATGACCGCCCCGGTGGGGTCGGTGATCGTGACGATGGTGTTGTTGAACGTGCTCTTGATGTGGGCTTCGCCCTGAGCGATGTTCTTCTTCTCCTTGCGGCGCACCTTCTTGGCGCCGGCCGCGGTGCGGCTCTTGGGAGGCATTCAGTTCTCCTGGGTGCTGGTCTGAGTGGATCGAGGGAAGAGGTCGGTGATCGCCTCGTGGCGGCTCACTTGGCCTTCTTCTTGCCGGCGACAGTGCGCTTCGGGCCCTTGCGGGTACGAGCGTTCGTCTTGGTGCGCTGCCCGCGGACCGGAAGGCCCATGCGGTGGCGGCGACCCTGGTAGCTGCCGATCTCGATCTTCCGGCGGATGTCCGCCTGGACCTCGCGTCGGAGGTCACCCTCGATCTTGATGCCCGTGGCGTCGATGGCGTCACGGAGCTTGACCAGCTCATCGTCACCCAGCGTGTGGACGCGCGCGTTCGGGTCTACCCCGGTGGCGGCGAGCAGCTGCTGGGAGCGGGTACGGCCGATGCCGTAGATGTAGGTAAGTGCGATCTCGATGCGCTTGTCACGCGGGAGATCAACACCGACAAGGCGTGCCATGTGTGTGTTCCTTCGGTGGTTCACGGTGGTCTGGTCGTGTCGCGTCTGGTCCCCCATGAATCTCTGGGGGTCCAGCTCCGGCCATCCGCTCCGGAGGTGGTTCGCCGACCTGCGCCGGCTAAGCGATCACGTTGTGGGTTGTTCAGTTGTTCCAGGCTGTGCTCGGTGATCGAGCCCAGTCGAGATTCAGCCCTGGCGCTGCTTGTGACGCGGGTTCTCGCAGATCACCATGACGCGTCCGTGGCGACGGATCACCTTGCACTTGTCACAGATCGGCTTGACGCTCGGGTTGACCTTCATGTCAGCCCTTTCTAGCTAGTTCGGCTGTTGGACTTACTTGTACCGGTAGACGATCCGACCTCGGGTGAGGTCGTACGGCGAGAGCTCCACCACGACCCGGTCCTCAGGGAGGATCCGGATGTAGTGCTGGCGCATCTTGCCGCTGATGTGGGCGAGCACCTTGTGTCCGTTGGTCAGCTCGACCCGGAACATGGCGTTCGGGAGGGCCTCCACTACGGAGCCCTCCATTTCGATCACGCCTTCTTTCTTCGGCATGTCCTCCACAATCTGTTGCTGCACTCAGTCGGATTTGAAACGCTTTGCCTACCGTTGACCCGGGAACCGCCTGCTCCCCTTGCAGGAGGCAGTGGACCTCGTAGGGCCGCTGGGTGAGCCTCGTTCCCCGCACACGAACGCGTCCGTATCACTACGATTCGCGACGATGTCCGGGCAGCCGTAAGGCGCCACACAACGTACCCACGTTGGGCCGACACATCAGTCTAGGGAAATCGACGGTCAAACGCTAATCGGAGCCTTCAACGGCCGCCGTACGGGACCCCGAGCCCGGTGAGCTTCGCTTCTCCCCCGTCGAGCGCGGTCAGGATCCACGGCCCCTGGGCCGTGACCGTGAAGGTGTGCTCGAAGTGCGCCGCCCAGCTGCCGTCGTCGGTCACGATCGTCCAGTCGTCCTCGGCCACCAGCGTGCGCTTGCTGCCCAGGGTGATCATCGGCTCGACGGCCAGTGCCAGGCCGAGCTCGAGCTTGGGACCGCGCCCCGGCTTCCCGTAGTTCGGGACGTTGGGCGACTGGTGCATCTCGGTACCGATCCCGTGGCCGGTGTAGTCCTCGAGGATCCCGTAGCTGCCGCCGGAGGGATGACGCTGGCTGCGCACGTGGGCCTCGACCGCTGCCGAGATGTCGGTGACCCGACCACCGAGGCGCGCCGCCGCGAACCCGGCCCACATCGAGCCCTCGGTCACGTCCATCAGGGTCTGGACCTCGGCGGGGATCTCGCCGACCGCCACCGTGATCGCGGCATCCCCGTGCCAGCCGTCGACGATCGCGCCGCAGTCGATGGAGATCACGTCGCCGTCGGCGAGAACCCGCTCGCCGGGGATCCCGTGCACCACCTCGTCGTTGACCGAGGCACAGATCGAGGCCGGGAACGGCGGGTACCCGTAGCCCAGGAACGACGGGATACCCCCGCCGGAACGGATGTTGTCCTCGGCGATCGCGTCGAGCTCGCCGGTACTGGTCCCGGCGCGCACGTTGGCGCGCAGCAGCTCGAGCGTCTCGCCGACGAGGAGGCCGGCGACCCGCATCTTCGCGATCTGCGCCGGCGTCTTGATCTGGACTCCGCGGTCGAACAGTCCCATCAGAAGGGCTCGGTCAGCTCTGGTGGACGGTGGCGAGCGCGGCGAAGATGCGCTCGGTCACTTCGTCGATCTCGCCGAGGCCGTCGACCTCGATGAGCGCGCCACGCTCGCGGTAGACCTCGATGAGCGGCTCGGTCTGCTCGGCGTAGATCTCCTGGCGACGGCGGATGACGTCCTCGGTGTCGTCGGCACGACCCTCGGTCTTGGCCCGCTCCAGCAACCGCTGGACGAGCTCCTCGGGGTTCACCGTCAGGACGACCACGGCATCGAGGGAGTGGCCGGTGAAGCCGATCATCCCGTCGAGCTCCTCGACCTGCGCGAGCGTACGCGGGTACCCGTCGAGCAGGAAGCCCGGGGTCGCGTCAGGTTCGTCGATCCGGTTGCGGACCATCCGGTTCGTGACGTCGTCGGGCACGTACTCGCCGGCGTCCATGTACCGCTTCGCCTCGATACCGAGCTCGGTGCCCTTCGACACGTTCGCCCGGAAGATGTCGCCGGTGGAGATGGCGGGGATGCCGAAGTGTGCTGCGATCGTCGACGCCTGGGTACCCTTTCCGGCTCCCGGAGGACCCATCAGGATCAACCTCATCGCAGGAAGCCTTCGTAGTTCCGCATCTGCAGCTGGCTCTCGATCTGCTTCACCGTGTCGAGCGCGACGCCGACCATGATGAGCAGCGAGGTGCCACCGAACGGGAAGTTCTGGTTCGCCTGGACCAGCACGAGCGCGATCAGCGGGATCAGCGCGATCATGGCGAGGTACAGCGCACCGGGCAGGGTGATCCGCGAGAGCACGTAGTTCAGGTAGTCCTCGGTCGGCTTGCCGGCCCGGATGCCCGGGATGAAGCCGCCGTACTGCTTCATGTTGTCCGCGACCTCTTGGGGGTTGAACGTGATCGCGACGTAGAAGTACGTGAAGAAGATGATCAGCAGGAAGTACAAGATCATGTACGCCGGGTGGTCACCCCGGACCAGGTTGGTGCTGATCCAGGCCAGCACCTTCGAGTTCGAGTTCTGGTTGAACTGGACGGCCATCGCCGGCAGGTACAGCAGGCTCGAGGCGAAGATGACCGGGATGACACCGGCCTGGTTCACCTTGAGCGGGATGTACGTCGAGGACCCGCCGAACATCTTGCGCCCGACCATCCGCCGGGCGTACTGCACCGGTATTCGTCGTTGCGCCTGTTCGATGAAGACCACGGCCGCGACCACGACGAGACCGATCAGGATGACGCCGGAGAAGACCCACGGGCCCTTGGACTTCTGGACGTTCCACAGCGCGACCGGGAAGGTGGCGACGACCTGGGTGAAGATCAGGATCGACATGCCGTTGCCGATGCCGCGGTCGGTGACGAGCTCGCCGAGCCACATGATCACGGCCGTGCCGGACGTCATCGTGATCACCAGGATCCCTGCGGTCCGGAAGCTGTTGTCGTACAGCAACGGATGGTCGCAGCCCTGGAGCAGCTTGCCGGAGCGGGCGAGCGCGACGATGCCGGTGGCCTGCAGGATCGCGAGGGCCAAGGTCACGTAACGGGTGTACTGGGTGATCTTCGCCTGGCCGGACTGGCCCTCGTTCTTCAGCGTCTCCAGCCGCGGGATGACCACGACGAGAAGCTGCAGGATGATGCTGGCCGTGATGTACGGCATGATCCCGAGCGCGAAGATGGTCAGCTGGAGCAGCGCACCACCGGAGAACAGGTTGATCAGCCCGTAGATGCCGTTGTTGCTGACCTGCTTGAAGCAGTCCTGCACGTTGGCGACGTGCACACCCGGGGCAGGGATGTGCGAACCGAGCCGGAAGACGGCGATGATGAGAAGCACGAACAACAGCTTCTTGCGCAGATCCGGGGTACGGAATGCGTTGGCGAATGCGCCTAGCACGTGCTCCTCTTTCGATCTTCGATGGTCGAACGCGAAGGATCTCGCCGCGGGTAAACCTGTGGAGACCCAAGCCGTGGAAGCCTAACAGGGCAGAGGAACCGCCACCCGCGAAGGTGGCAGATCTCCCCTGCCCTGGTCAGATCAGTCCGGGTCGCGTCAGAGCTCGGTGGTGGACCCGCCGGCGGCCGCGATCTTTTCCTTGGCCGAGGCCGAGAACTTGTTCGCGCTCACCTGGACGGCCACGGCGATGTCGCCGTCGCCCAGGACCTTGACGAGCTGGCCCTTGCGGACCGCGCCCTTGGCGACCAGGTCGGCCACGGTCACGGTGCCACCGTCGGGGAAAAGCGCTCCCAGACGGTCCAGGTTGACGACCTGGAACTCGACCTTGAACGGGTTCTTGAAGCCCTTGAGCTTGGGCAGACGCATGTGGATCGGCATCTGGCCACCCTCGAAGGCGACCGGAACCTGGTAGCGCGCCTTGGTGCCCTTGGTACCACGACCCGAGGTCTTGCCCTTCGAACCCTCACCACGGCCGACGCGAGTCTTGGCGGTCTTGGCTCCCGGGGCGGGACGCAGGTGGTGCAGCTTGAGCGTCATCGTTACTTAACCTCCTCGACCGTCACCAGGTGACGGACGGTGTGGACCATGCCGAGGATCTCGGGACGGTCTTCCTGCACGACGACGTGACCGATGCGCTTGAGCCCCAGTGACCGGACGGTCTGGACCTGGTTCGGCTTGCACCCGATGGTCGACTTGGTCTGCGTGATCCGGATCTCAGCCATCAGAGGGTCACCTCCGCAGCCTCGGCGATGCCTGCGGCACGCGCACGCAGCAGGGCAGCCGGAGCCACCTGCTCGACGGTCAGACCGCGACGGGCGGCAACGGCCTCGGGCTCTTCCAGCATCCGCAGCGCCTCGACGGTCGCGTGCACGATGTTGATCTGGTTCGAGGATCCGAGCGACTTGCTGAGCACGTCGTGGATACCGGCGCACTCGAGCACCGCGCGCACCGGACCACCGGCGATGACGCCGGTACCGGGAGCTGCGGGACGCAGGAACACGACGCCGGCAGCCTTCTCGCCCTGGACCGGGTGCGGGATCGTGCCCTGGATGCGCGGAACCTTGAAGAAGTGCTTCTTGGCTTCCTCGACACCCTTGGCGATCGCCGCGGGAACTTCCTTGGCCTTGCCGTAGCCGACGCCGACCATGCCGTCGCCGTCACCGACGATCACCAGGGCGGTGAAGCTGAAGCGACGACCACCCTTGACGACCTTGGCGACGCGGTTGATCGCGACGACGCGCTCGATGTACTGGCTCTTCTCCTGCTGGCCACCGCGACCACCGTCACGGCCACCGCGGCCGCCACCGGCGCGCTGTCCGCGCTGCTGGGATCCGCTCATCAGATAACTCCCTTGAATGTCATGTCTGCCATCAGAACGTCAGGCCGCCCTCACGGGCAGCGTCGGCAAGGGCCGCAACGCGACCGTGGTACTTGTTGCCGGCGCGGTCGAAGACGACCTCGCCCACGCCCGCTGCCTTCGCGCGCTCTGCAACGAGCTCGCCGACCTTGCGTGCCTTGGCGGTCTTGTCGGCCGTGGTCGCCCGAAGATCGGTTTCCATGGTCGACGCGTACGCCAACGTCTTGCCGACCAGGTCGTCGACGACCTGGACGCTGATGTGCTTCGCCGACCGGGTCACGACCAGGCGCGGACGCTCGGCCGTTCCCGCGATCTTCTTGCGACCGCGCATCTGGCGACGCAGGCGCGACGCCGTACGAGCAGCGGTGTGCTTGTTGTTCTTCAGCGAGATCGCCATGTCACTTACCGGCCTTTCCGACCTTGCGGCGGACCTGCTCGCCGGCGTAGCGAACGCCCTTGCCCTTGTAGGGCTCGGGCTTGCGCAGCTTGCGGATGTTGGCCGCAACCTCGCCGACCAGCTGCTTGTCGATGCCCTGGACACCGAGCTTGGTCTGGGACTCGACGGCGAACGTGATGCCCTCGGGTGCCTTGAAGTTGATCACGTGCGAGTAGCCGAGCTGGAACTCCAGCTCCGTGGGGCCCTTGGAAATGACCCGGTAGCCGACTCCGACGATCTCGAGCTTCTTCTCGTAGCCCTCGGTGACACCGACGACCATGTTGTTGATGAGCGTGCGGGAGAGGCCGTGGAGGGCCTTGCTCTTGCGCTCGTCGTTGGGACGCTGGACCTCGAGGGTGCCGTCCTCGCCACGGATGACCGTGATCGGGTCGGCGACCGTGTGGCTCAGGGTGCCCTTGGGACCCTTGACCGTCACGGTGCTCTCAGCGACCGTGACATCCACCCCGGAAGGAACCGGGACGGGAAGCTTGCCAATGCGCGACATTGCTTACTCCTTCTCCTGGTTTCCGGTTACCAGACGTAGGCGAGGACTTCCCCACCCACGCCCTTCTTGTGAGCCTGACGGTCGGTCAGCAGACCGGTACTCGTCGAGATGATCGCCACGCCGAGGCCGCCGAGGACCTTGGGCAGGCCGGTGCTCTTCGCGTACACGCGCAGGCCCGGCTTGCTGATCCGGCGGACACCGGCGATCGAGCGCTCACGGCTACGGCCGTACTTGAGCTCGATCGTCAGGGTCTTGCCGACAGCGGGCTCGCCCTTGTCGTCGAAGTTGTCCGCGACCTTCCAGGAGGAGATGTAGCCCTCCTGCTGAAGGATCTCGGCGACGCCTGCCTTGAGCTTGCTGTAAGGCATGGCGACCGAGTCGTGGTACGCCTGGTTGGCGTTGCGCAGACGGGTGAGCATGTCTGCGATCGGGTCAGTCATTGTCATGGCCGTGTCGGCCCTTTCTCGTTGTGGTTTCCCGCCGACTCTGCGACGGGACCTTCAGCGTCTTTGTTGGAAGTAACTTCGGTGATCGAGCTTGTCGAGATCTACCAGGAGCTCTTGGTCACGCCGGGGAGCTCGCCACGGTGGGCCATCTCCCGCAGGCAGATCCGGCACAGGCCGAACTTCCTGTAGACGGCCTTCGGACGGCCGCAGCGCTGGCAGCGCGTGTATCCGCGCACCTTGAACTTCGGTGTCTTCGCGGCCTTGACCTTCAGTCCAGTCTTCGCCATGTCAGTTCTCCTTGAACGGGAAGCCGAGGTGCTTGAGCAGCGCCCGACCCTCGTCGTCGTTGGTCGCGGTGGTCACGATGGTGATGTCCATACCGCGCGACCGGTCGATCTTGTCCTGATCGATCTCGTGGAACATGACCTGCTCGGTCAGACCGAACGTGTAGTTGCCGCGGCCGTCGAACTGCTTGCCGTTCAGGCCGCGGAAGTCACGGATGCGCGGGAGCGCGAGCGCCAGCAGGCGGTCGAGGAACTCCCACATCCGGTCGCCGCGCAGCGTCACGTGGGCGCCGATCGGCATCCCCTCGCGCAGCTTGAACTGGGCGATCGACTTGCGGGCCTTCGTGACCTGCGGCTTCTGACCCGTGATCGCGGTGAGGTCCTTGACCGCACCTTCGATCAGCTTCGAGTCGCGAGCCGCTTCGCCGACGCCCATGTTGACCACGATCTTGGTCAGGCCGGGCACCTGCATCACGTTGGAGTAGCCGAACTCGGTGAGCAGCGCGGGGAGGATCTCCTCGCGGTAGCGCGCCTTCATCCGCGGCTGCTCGCCGGCGACGTTCCCAGAAGTGGTCTCTGTCTTGGTCTCAGTCATCAGATCTCGTCTCCGGTCTTCCGCGAGATGCGGACGCTCCGGTTTGCCTTGTACGTCGAACCGTCGGGCCGGGACTTGGTGACCTCGACGCGCTTGAAGCCGATCCGGGTCACACCCTTGCCGTCAACGAGCATCACGTTGGACACGTGGATCGGCGCCTCGGTGGTGACGATGCCGCCGGTGGTGCCGGCGCGACCGCCCTGGTTGATCACCTTGGTGTGCTTCTTGATCCGGTTCACGCCTTCGACGATCACCCGGTCCTCCTCGCGGAGCACCTGGATCACCTTGCCCTCGGCGCCCTTGTCCTTACCCGCGATGATGCGGACGGTGTCGCCCTTCTTGATGCTGATCGCCATCTCAGAGCACCTCCGGGGCCAACGAAATGATCTTCATGAACTTCTTCTCGCGCAGCTCACGGCCCACCGGGCCGAAGATGCGGGTACCTCGCGGCTCGCCATCGGCCTTGAGGATCACGGCGGCGTTCTCGTCGAAGCGGATGTAGGAACCGTCTGAACGACGGCGCTCCTTCACGGTCCGCACGATCACGGCCTTGACGACGTCACCCTTTTTGACGTTGCCGCCGGGGATCGCGTCCTTGACCGTGGCGACGATGACGTCGCCGATGCCGGCGTAGCGCCGACCCGAGCCGCCGAGGACACGGATGCAGAGGATTTCCTTCGCACCTGTGTTGTCGGCGACCTTGAGTCGCGACTCCTGCTGGATCATCGGTATTTCTCCTGGTTGTCGTGCCGGTTCTCAGTAGCTCGAGGCTGCTGAGCCTTGCCGAACTGGTGTGGGGGTAAAACTGGGATTGTTACTTGGCCTTCTCGAGGATCTGCACCAGGCGCCAGCGCTTGGTGGCGGACAGCGGGCGGGTCTCCATGATCTGGACCCGGTCGCCGATGCCGCACTCGTTGTTCTCGTCGTGCGCCTTGAGCTTCACCGTGCGGCGAAGGACCTTGCCGTAGAGCGCGTGCTTGACGCGGTCCTCGACGGTCACGACGACGGTCTTGTCCATCTTGTCGCTGACCACGAGACCCTCGCGGACCTTGCGGCGCGTGCGGTCCTGTTCGGTCGTCACTGCTTCCTCACTCATGCGGCACCATCCTTCGCGGCGCCCGGTGCGGTCCGGATGCCGAGCTCGCGCTCACGCACCACGGTGTAGATCCGGGCGATGTCCTTCTTGACCGACCGGAGCCGGCCGTGGCTCTCGAGCTGGCCCGTGGCGGCCTGGAAGCGCAGGTTGAACAGCTCTTCCTTGGCCTCGCGGAGCTTGCTCTCGAGGTCGATGTTGTTGAGCTCGTCGAGCTCAGGAGCGGTAGGCATCAGAAATCACCCATTTCACGGCTGACGAACCGGCACTTCATGGGGAGCTTGTGGATCGCGCGGCGCATGGCCTCGCGAGCGACGTCCTCATCGACACCGGACAGTTCGAACATGATGCGGCCGGGCTTGACGTTCGCCACCCACCACTCGGGAGAACCCTTACCGGAACCCATCCGGGTCTCGGCAGGCTTCTTGGTCAGCGGGCGGTCGGGGTAGATGTTGATCCAGACCTTTCCACCACGCTTGATGTGACGGGTCATCGCGATACGAGCGGACTCGATCTGACGGTTGGTCACGTACGCCGGCTCGGTCGCCTGGATGCCGAAGTCACCGAACGCGAGCTTCGTGCCGCCCTTCGCAGCACCCCGACGGTTGGGGTGGTGCTGCTTGCGGTGCTTGACCCTGCGGGGCATCAACATGGAACTCAGGCCTCCTGACCGGCAGCAGCCGGCGCCTCGGTCGCCACAGCACCCTCGGCCACCGGGGCCTCGGACGCCGGGGCGTCGGTACGCGCGGGACGCTCGCCACCGCGGGTCCCGCGGCTCGGGCGGTCGCCACCACGGGCACCACGGTCGTTGGTACGGGGGCGGCCAGGAGCACCGGCGCGAGCCGCTGCCTGGGCCTCGCGCTCGGCACGGGTGCCGGCGACCTCGCCCTTGTAGATCCAGACCTTCACGCCGATGCGGCCGAAGGTGGTCTTGGCCTCGTAGAAGCCGTAGTCGATGTCGGCACGCAGCGTGTGCAGCGGGACGCGACCCTCG